>VGTW01000090.1 GCA_016874555.1 Gammaproteobacteria bacterium
CGACGAGCGTTGCCTGCGGCCAACCTTGCAGGGCTGCCCGAATAGCAACGCCCATGCGCCCTGCGGCGCCGACGACGACTACACGCATCGACTCACCCACCTCTGCGGTGCGCCTCAGCTACCGGAGAAGAATCGTTTGACGCCTTCAAAGAACCCTTCTTCACGGGGCGTGTGACCGCGACCATCGACACGCAGCGACTCATCGAACTGCTTCAGCAGTTCGCGCTGCTCACTCGACAGGTTCACCGGCGTTTCTACCACAACGCGGCAGAAGAGGTCGCCACGGTCGCCGCCGCGGACCGGTTTGACGCCCTTGTCACGCAAACGAAAAACCCGACCCGATTGTGTCTCGGTGGGAATTTTGAGTGAGACGTCACCCTCGAGGGTCGGTACCTTGACCGCACCGCCAAGCACCGCAGTCGCAAAACTGACCGGAACTTCGCAAGAGAGGTCATCGCCCTCGCGCTCGAAGATCGGGTGCGGTTTAACGTTCATCTCGATGTAGAGATCGCCCGCGGGTCCCCCGTTGCGCCCCGCCTCGCCCTCGCCGCCCAACCGAATGCGATCACCAGTCGCAACCCCAGCGGGGACCTTGACCGAGAGTTTGCGGGAGCGACGAATTCGGCCCTGACCGAGGCAGGTGTCGCAGGGGTTACGAATGATGCGTCCGGTGCCACGACAGCGATTGCAGGGCTGCTGCAGCTGAAAGAAGCCCTGCGAAATACGCATCTGCCCGGAGCCTTGGCATTGATCGCAGGTGACAGGGCTATGCCCCTTCGCGGCACCCGAGCCAGCGCAGGTCTCGCATTCCATTAGCCGCGGGATCTCTACTTCGGTGGTATAGCCGAACACCGCCTGCGGCAATTCGAGCTCAAGCTCGTAGCGCAGATCGGCGCCGCGGAAAACCTGCGAGCGCCCACCACGCCGGTTACCACCAAAGATATCGCCGAAGACTTCACCAAAGATATCGCCGAAGTCGGCGCCCCCAGAGCCACTAGCCCCGCCGCCGCCCTGGCGGGCGGCGTCGATGCCGGCGTGACCATGCTGATCGTAGATCGCGCGCTTTTGATCGTCTGCGAGCACTTCGTAGGCCTCCTTGGCCTCTTTGAAGTGCTCCTCGGCTTCCTTGTTACCCGGATTGCGGTCCGGGTGATATTTCATGGCCAGGCGACGATAAGCCTTCTTAATGTCGACCTCCGTGGCGCTCTTAGCTACATCAAGAACCTTGTAATAGTCGCGCTTCGCCATGTTGGGTGGAGGCTCAGGACGCCTTGCGATCGTCGTCCTTGTCCTTCACCTCTTCGAACTCGGCATCGAGCACATCTTCGCGCCCGCCTTCTTCGCCGGCGCGCGCCCCCGCCGCACCAGCGGCCACTCCGGCCGCGCCCGCGGCGCCGCCCTCGGCCTGCTGCGCATAGGCCTGCTGCACGATCTGGTTGGAGGCCTGCAGCAGCGCTTCAAGTTTCTTTTCGACCTTATCTTTGTCGTCACCCTTAATGACGCCCTTCAGATCGTTGAGTGCGCTCTCGACTTTCAGGCGCTCCTCGGTCGGCACTTTCTCGCCGAGATCCGAGAGCGTCTGCTCGACCGAGTGCACCATGCCATCGGCGCGGTTACGCACCTCGACAAGTTCGCGAAATTTTTTATCTTCATCGGCATGCGCCTCAGCATCACGCACCATGCGCTTGATTTCGTCCTCCGACAGACCCGAGGACGCCTTGATAACGATGCGCTGCTCCTTGCCAGTGGCCTTGTCCTTGGCCGAGACGTTGAGGATGCCGTTGGCGTCGATGTCGAACGTGACCTCGATTTGCGGCGTGCCGCGACGCGACGCGGGGATGTCGGAGAGATCGAACTTACCGAGCGACTTGTTGTCGATCGCGCGCTCGCGCTCACCCTGGAGCACATGAATGGTGACTGCGGTCTGATTATCTTCCGCGGTCGAGAACACCTGCGAATGCTTGGTTGGAATGGTCGTGTTCTTCTCGATGAGCTTAGTCATGACGCCACCGAGCGTCTCGAGGCCGAGTGACAGCGGCGTCACATCGAGTAACAACACGTCTTTGACGTCGCCCGAGAGCACCCCGCCCTGGATCGCCGCGCCCACCGCCACCGCCTCATCGGGGTTGACGTCCTTGCGCGGCTCTTTGCCGAAGAAATCTTTGACGAGCCTCTGTACGAGCGGCATGCGTGTCTGACCACCCACCAGGATGACCTCGGCCACCTCAGCCGCCGAGAGCCCGGCATCTTTGAGCGCGATCTTGCAGGGCTCGATGGTACGCTTGACGAGATCTTCGACCAATGATTCGAGCTTAGCGCGCGTAAGCTTCACCGCCAGGTGTTTCGGTCCCGAAGCATCCATGGTGATATACGGAAGGTTAATGTCGGTCTGCTGGCTAGAAGACAGTTCGATCTTGGCTTTTTCAGCTGCCTCTTTGAGGCGCTGCATAGCGAGCGGGTCTTTGCGAACATCGACGCCGGATTCCTTCTGGAATTCGTCCCCCAAAAAATTGATGACGCGCAGATCGAAGTCTTCGCCGCCGAGGAAGGTATCCCCGTTGGTCGACAACACCTCGAACTGACGCTCACCGTCGACCTCAGCGATCTCGATGATCGACACGTCGAAGGTGCCGCCGCCCAAGTCATAGACCGCAATCTTGCGATCACCTCCCGATTTATCGAGCCCGTAAGCGAGCGCCGCGGCCGTCGGCTCGTTGATGATGCGACTGACGTTCAAGCCCGCGATGCGGCCGGCGTCCTTGGTCGCCTGTCGCTGCGAATCATTAAAGTACGCTGGCACCGTGACGACGGCCTCGGTGACTTCTTCGCCGAGAAAATCTTCAGCGGTCTTTTTCATCTTCATGAGCACCCGCGCCGAAATCTCTGGAGGTGCCATCTTTTTACCCTGTGCATCGATCCAGGCGTCGCCGTTGTCCGCCTTGACGATCTTGTAGGGCACCATGTCGATGTCTTTCTGCACGATCTTCTCGTCGAAGCGACGACCGATCAGACGCTTGACCGCATACAGTGTGTTCTGCGGATTGGTGACCGCCTGCCGCTTGGCAGACTGACCGACGAGTACCTCGTCGTCCTTGGTGAACGCGACGATCGACGGTGTGGTGCGATCGCCCTCGCTATTTTCAATGACTCGTGGCTTGCCACCTTCCATGATGGCAACGCAGGAGTTGGTGGTACCGAGGTCGATGCCGATAACTTTGCCCATGATGTTTCTCCGTTGCGGCGCACTCGACGCGCTGCTTCCGACTGATTGCTATGTGGGTGCGCTAGGCCAGTTTTTCAATGCGCTACAACACGGCGGGCCGTGAGGCGCCTCAGCCGGGTGCCTTGGCGACGACGACGCGCGCGGGGCGCAGCAGGCGACCGTTTAAAGTGTACCCACGCTGCACCACCGCTAGCACCGAGTTTGGTTCGGCGGTCGCCGAGGGTTGCGCTGCCATGGCCTCGTGAAAGTTCGCATCGAACGGCTCACCCACGGGGTTTAGCTCGACAACGGCCGCGTGCTCAAGCGCCTTCACGAGCAGCCGTTGCGTCGCGGCCTGCCCTTCGATGAGTGACGCCACGTCCGCCCGGCCGGCGTTTTCGATACCGAGATCGAGGCTGTCTTTAACCGGCAGCAGTTCCTGCGCGAACTTCTCGAGAGCGTAGCGATGCGCATTCTCGACATCGCGCTGCGCGCGCTTGCGCACATTTTCGAGTTCGGCGAGCGCCCGCAGCGCCTGATCCTTGGCGGCCCGAGCCTGCTCCTGCGCGTCGGTCAATGCCGCGCGCACGGATGTCAGTTCGTTCTCCGGCCCCTCCGCGCCGCCGACGGCCTGAGCCGGACTGAAAGACGATGAATCGGATTCGCCCATATACGTTTTCTGACGCCTCAGTGTGAACGTTCGCTCACCCGCTCCTCTCGGTGGAGGCGGCGGGAACCTTTTCAAGGGGGGGGTAGCCTGCGCCCCCTCGGCTTCGTTCAAGTCCCGGAAAGCAAGACCCGGCAGGGAGCCCCGTAGGGGTCAGCTTCGGCGGGCTTAGCTGCGGCGGGCACAAAGGGCTGAGCCCAAAAGGCGGGCCGTGATATCGACGATGGGGATTACTCGCTCATAGGCCATGCGCGTGGGGCCAATCACACCGATCACGCCCATGACGCCATCGTCGCCACTGTAGGGTGCCGTGATGACGCTGCAATCATCGAGAATCTGATATCCCGACTCCTTGCCAATGAAAATCTGCACGCCTTCGGCGTGCAAGCTCTGATCGAGCAGATGCAAGAAATCCCGTTTCTCGTTGAAGGCTTCGAACAGACGACGCAGTTTCTCGACGCTCGTCAGCTGCGCCGCACCCATAAGATTAGTTTCACCAGCGACGATGTAATCGAGACCCGTATTCGCCGGGGTTGGACTCTGCTCGAAGATTTTCTGCGCTACCGTAATCGCATCGAGCATCAGCGTATTCATGTGTTCACGCGCTTCTTGCAGTTGTCGCAGGATCTCTTGTCGCGCAGCTTCGGCGGTGCGACCCACCAATTGCTCGTTTAAGAATTGCGCTGCCCTGCGCAGCTCCTCTGGCGCGTGATTCCGCGACAAGTGAATGATGCGGTTTTGCACCTCGCGATCGTTGAAGACCATCACCACGAGCACCCGGTTCTCGGAGAGCCCCACGAATTCGATCTGCGTAATCGAAGCGATCGCGGCACGCGGCATGGTTACAACTCCGGCAAGCCGCGTGACGTTGGACAACAGTTGCGAGGCATTGGCAACGAGCGCCTTTGGATCATCGAGCGGCGCTGATTCGAGGTGCCGGCGTAACTCTACTAACGCTGCATCATCGAGAGGCCGCGAGCGCAGCAAGGTGTCGACGAAGAACCGATAGCCGCGATCGGTCGGGATTCGCCCCGCCGAAGTGTGTGGCGACACGACGAAGCCGAGCGCTTCGAGATCGGCCATCACGTTGCGGATGGTGGCCGAAGAGAGCCGCAGACCCGATTCGCGCGACAAGGATCTTGAGCCCACCGGCTGGCCGTCGCGGATATAGCTCTCGACGAGCATGCGCAACAGTTGCTGGGCGCGCTCGTTGAGTAGCTCGTAATCGTGGGGCATGGGCAAAAATAACGACCGCGACTTAACAACGTCAAGCGTCGGCTATCGTTCGATTGGCTCGGTCATGCCAGCGTGATAAAAAGCCATAGTCTTTCCGCTCGTATTTTCAGCTCTAATCTCCCGTATATCCCATGACCGCCATCCGCTGCTGCGCTCTCGTCTCACGCTTCGCCGATCCCAGGGTCGGCGAAAGCGCCGCCGTAATTGCCGAGCACCTGACTCGCCGTGGTCTTGACGTCATTGCACTCGCCGACGAAGCCGCACGCCTTCAGGGCGTCAGCGCACACTTTGTCAGCGAGCAAGAACTCGCCGAGCGAGCGCAGTTGGTCATTGTCATAGGCGGCGACGGCACCCTGCTTTATGCGGCGCGCCTGGTCGCTGGGCGCCCCACGCCCCTGCTCGGCGTCAACCGAGGTCGACTCGGCTTTCTGACCGACGTCATGCCCGAAGACATGACTAGCTCTGTTGATGCCGCGCTCAAGGGCGAATGTCAGCGCGACGAGCGGCCGTTGCTGATCGCCGAACTCGCCTCGCCGAGCGGCGGAAAACGGTCTGGGCTCGCACTCAACGATGTCGTGTTGCAGACCCACCGCAGCGGCCATCTCATCGACTTCGAAACCTGGATCAACGGTCGCTTCGTCAACAGCCACGGCGGCGATGGTCTCGTGGTCGCAAGCGCCACCGGCTCCACGGCCTACGCACTCTCTTGCGGCGGACCGATCGTCGAGCCTGGCCTCGATGTCGTCGTGGTCGCACCGATCTGCCCACACACGCTCTCCGACCGGCCTATTTTGGTCGCAGCGACCTCCGTCATCGAAGTGCGCCTCATCGATCGACCCGACTCTTCGGCCGAGGTCGCCTGTGACGGTCGCAGGCTGGGCAAACTCAGCCCGGGCGACACACTGACCGTGCGGACGGCGGGCTCTCGTATCACACTGCTGCACCCTGCGGGGTACGACTATTTTCGCCTGCTACGCAGCAAACTCAACTGGGGCCGACGCAGTTTCGATCCCCAACCCTAACCGCTCCCCGAATACACCCAAGATGCTCTCGCACCTGCAAGTTCGCGACTTCGCCATCATCGACTCGGTCGAGGTCGATTTCGCGCGCGGGTTGACGGTGCTCACCGGCGAAACGGGCGCCGGTAAGTCCATTCTGGTCGATGCCCTGCAGCTTGCGGTTGGTGCGCGCGCGGGCGCCGAATCCATCCGCCACAGCGCCGAGCGCGCTGAGATCGCCGCCACCTTCGACATGAGCGCCGCGCCGGCCAGCCTGCGCACGCTGCTCGAGGAACAAAGCATCGAGGGCGAGGACGAACTTGTCGTACGCCGGGTGATCACCCGCGAGGGGAAATCGCGCGCCTATCTCAACGGCCAGCAAGTGCCGCTGCAGGTGCTACGACTCATCGGCGAATCGCTCGCCGAAATCCACGGCCAACACGAATTTCAAACATTGGTACGCGGTAGCGCGCAGCGCCAACTGCTCGATGCTTTCGCAGCCTGCACTGCGCTCGCCGACGAGGTGGCGCGTTTGCATCGAACGCGCTTGCAGCACTCCGCCGATCTCGCTGCGGTCGAAAGTGCCGCACGCGATCGCGACGCGCGGCTCGATTTGCTGCGCCATCAATGCAGCGAGCTCAAAGCGCTGGCGCTGCAGCCAGGCGAGCTCGGGCAACTCAACGAGGAGCGTAACCGACTCGCCAACTCGGGTAAGTTGGCCGCATCGGCGCAGGGTGCGCTCAACGTTCTCTTCGAAGCCGAGGGCACCAATGCATACGCGGCGGCATCACGCGCGCTCGCGATCCTGCGTCAGGGAGCGGCGCTCGATGCGGCGCTCGAGGCTTTGCTGCCTGGACTCGAGGAAGCGCTCATCGGCATCAACGACAGTGCCCGTGCTCTCACCCGTTACCTGGATGCCCTCGAGTCCGACCCGCGCCGCCAAGAAGAACTCGAGCAGCGCCTAGCCGCACTCGAGTCGCTGGCGCGCAAACACCGCATTACCACGGACGAGCTGCCCACCAAGGCCATGGAGCTTGCGGCAGAACTCGAACGCCTCGAAAAACTCGATGAAAATGTGGCGAGCCTGCAAAGCAGAGTCGGCGCCGCCGTTGCCGCGTGGCGCGAGTCGGCCAATCAGTTGTCGAGCGCGCGCTCGAAAGCCAGTGCGGAGCTCGCCCGCGACATCTCCGCGCGCATGCAAACCCTCGGCATGACGGGTGGCAAGTTCGTCGTACAGCTCGAAAAATCGGTGAATACCGAAGCCACAGCCGCGCAGGGGCACGAGGATGTGAACTTTGAAGTGAGCGCCAACGCGGGACAACCGCCGCGTCCTATCGGCAAGATCGCCTCGGGCGGTGAACTCTCGCGCTTGTCGCTCGCCGTACATGTGGCACTCGCCATGCGTATCAAAGATTCGGGCGCAGGTGGCTGCATGGTGTTCGACGAAGTCGACTCCGGCGTCGGTGGTGCAGTCGCCGAAATCGTCGGTCGCGAACTCGCGCTTCTCGGGCGCAGCGCGCAAGTGCTCTGCGTCACGCATTTGCCACAAGTTGCAGCGCTCGGTAATCGTCATCTTCGCGTCTCAAAGATGACTGATGGGAGCGCCACGCGCACACAGGTCGTAACGCTCGAGCGCGACGCTCGCATCGAAGAAATCGCTCGGATGCTCGGCGGCGTGACCATCACCGACAAAGCACGCGAGCACGCGGCCGAGATGCTCGAAGCCGGCGCGGTGCTCAGTCGTTCGTCGCCGCCCCGCGATGCGGGCAGTTCGCCTTCCGGCAGTGCCCGTAAATCACGAGCGCGTGGTCGCTGATCGCAAAGCCGAACCTATCGGCCACAGCAGTCTGACGCTCCTCAATCCCGGTATCGACGAACTCCTCCACCCGACCGCAATCGAGACACAGAATGTGATCGTGGTGCGCGCCGGCGCTGAGCTCGAACACCGCCATGCCTTCGGCGAAGTGGTGGCGCGTGACGAGACCCGCTGCCTCGAACTGCGTGAGCACGCGGTACACCGTGGCCAACCCGATGTCCTCGCGCGTGTTAACCAGCTTACGATAGATGTCTTCCGCTGACAGATGACGATTGCCGCTGTGCTCGAGAATTTCGAGAATCTTGACGCGAGGCAGCGTCACCTTCAGTCCGGCCTTGCGCAGATTGTTGCCTTCCACCTCGAGCCTCCGCCCTTTCGGTTAGAATCTTGATTATGTTCCAAGCCGCCTCGCGCCTGCCATTTTCCCGCTTGGTGGTTCTCGGCCTACTCACAGGGCCGCTCCTGCTGGGCGGCTGCGTCTACCGCATGACGGTGCAACAAGGAAACTTCCTTGATGCGCGCCAAGTGGTCCAGGTCAAAGAAGGCATGACCCGCGCTCAGGTTCGCTTCCTGCTCGGCACGCCTATGCTGCCCGATTCCTTCGATCGTGATCGCTGGGACTATCTCTACTCGCTCGATCTCGGCAAGGGCGAAAAGCCCACCCGCCAACGACTGACCATTTATTTCGCGGATGATAAGGTCAGTCGGATTGAGAACGACGGCGCGCCCACCGAAGTGCCCGCCGAGCAAAAGCCACCCGAACAGAAACCGACCGCAGCGGCAAGCGCCAGCGGCGGCTGATATCGCCCAAGCCGTAGCGCTGGCTTTAAGGCTTGCGCGGTTTGGCGGTCAGCGGATTTCGCCCCTTCTCGGTTTGCGCCTCTTTGGCGCGCGCGCGACGCGCCGCTTTCGGATCGACGGCCAGCGGTCGATAGAGCTCGACCCGATCGCCCTCCCGCAATATTTGGTCGCGCTCACAAGGCTCACCAAAGATACCAATCGGTGCCTGCTCCCAAATCTCTGCCCATGAATTTACAGGCGTTCCGGTCTGCGTGTGGATCTGAGTATCAATCTGTGTCTCGACCTGCGATCGCGCTGCAAACAGCGCATCGGCTGCCGTCGCACCGTCCGGCAGCTCGAGTTCGATCTCGCCTTGCCATTCGGCAATCGCGGTGGCAAATGCACAGCGCATCAACTGCCTGCAGTCACGCTGCGCGCCCGCTCGACAAAAGCGTCTACGAGCGATTTCGCCGTATCTTCGAAAACAGACGATAACATCGCGCCCGTGAGTCGATTGGCGAACTCGAAGCGCAATCGCAGGCTGACCTCACACCCCGCATCGCCAAGTGCGCGCACGGTCCAGATGCCCTCCAGCGATTTGAACGGGCCGCGTACGAGGCGCATG
>VGTW01000091.1 GCA_016874555.1 Gammaproteobacteria bacterium
GACCGGCCGGATCCGCGTTTCTTTGTCGGCAGCGGCAAGGCCGAAGAAATCCGCCAGGCCGCGGTCGACTCCTGCGCCGAGGTGATTCTCGTCGATCATGCGCTCTCGCCGAGTCAGGAGCGTAATCTCGAAAAACTCACGGGACTGCGCGTGCTTGATCGTAATGCGTTGATTCTCGACATCTTTTCCCAGCGCGCACGCAGCCACGAGGGCAAGCTCGAGGTTGAGCTTGCGCAATTGCGGCACCTGTCGAGTCGGCTGGTCCGAGGATGGACCCACCTCGAGCGTCAAAAAGGCGGCATCGGCCTGCGGGGGCCTGGTGAAACTCAGCTCGAAACTGACCGTCGTTTGCTCGGCGAGCGCGTGCGAGTACTCAGCCGTCGTCTCGAAAAACTCAAGCAGCAGCGCGAGACGGGACGGCAGCGTCGGGCGGAAATCCCGATGCCTTCGGTCGCGGTCGTGGGTTACACCAACGCCGGTAAGTCGACCCTGTTCCGGGCGCTTACCGGTGCCCATGCCTACGTTGCCGATCAGCTGTTCGCCACGCTCGATCCTTTGGTGCGACGGGTTACGCTTCCGGGGGGTGCGCCGATCGTGGTGGCCGACACGGTCGGCTTCATTCGCGAGCTGCCGCATGAACTTGTGGCGGCTTTCCAGTCGACTCTCACCGAGGCGCGCGAGGCGACGCTGCTGCTGCATGTGATCGACGCGAGCGATCCGCGACGTCGTGAGCGCATCGACCAAGTCAACTCGGTGCTCGATGAGGTGGGTGCGGGGGCGCTGCCTCAGCTACGAGTTTACAACAAAATCGATCGTCTGGAGGCCGTGCCGCGTACGGAGCGCAACGGGGCGGGCGAGGTTTTGAGTATCTGGATTTCGGCTGCCCGCCGGCTGGGGCTGGATGAGCTTATAAGCGCGATTGCCGAGCGGTTATCGCGCTTTGCTCGGCCAAGGACGGTACGAGTCGATGCCCGCCACGCTGGGTCCTTGAGGGCGCGCTTGTTTGCAGCGGGCGTGGTGCGGGGCGAGCGGTACCTTGATGACGGGGGGCTGGAACTGATCGCCAACATACCGGAGTCCGAGGCGAGGGAACTTGGGCGCAGTCCCGGCGTCAAAGTCACTGGTATTAGAGAAGACAGTTTTGAGGGGCCGTATCCTTGTGTGCTGCAGAGGGGCTAAATACAATTCGGGACACAATGCGCCCCCTCCCGACTCACCTGGCGCAACAGAAAGTTACCTATGGCATGGCATGAACCTGGCGGCAGCCAGAAAAACCCTTGGGGCAAGCGCTCCGGTAAATCCGCGGGCGGCGATGACGCCTTTCGCAAGTTCCAGCGAAAGCTCGATAATATCCTGAAGGGCGCGGGCTCGGGCGGCGGCGATGCTAGCTCGCAGGGCGACGGTCCGAATCAGACCCTCGGCGACAACCGCTCACAGCTCGCCATCATCGCAGGCATCGCGGTCTTTTTTTGGGTGTACCAAAGTTTTTTCACGATCGATCAGGCCGAACGCGGCGTCATCCAGCGCTTCGGGCAGTTCGTTAGCGTGCGTGACCCCGGTCTCGGCTTCCATTTGTGGCCCCTCGAATCATTGACTAAGGTCAACACTCAAAAGGTGAGCAGCGTAAATTACACCGCCAAGGTGCTGACGCAGGACATCAACCTCATCGACATGTCGCTCGCCGTGCAGTTCCAGTTGCGTGATCCGGTCAAATATTTGTTCCAGGTCAAAGATCCGGAGCAGACCTTGCGCGATGTTGGCGAGATGGCCATCCGCGAAATCGTCGGTCGAAGCACGCTCGAGGACATTCTGATTTCGAAGCGCGAACAGGCAACCACCCGAACCAAAGAACTGATTCAGCGCACGCTTGATCAGTACGGCACGGGCATCAGTATCACCAGCGTTAACCTTACCGACATCCAGGTGCCGACAGACGTGCGGCCGTCGCAGGAAGACGCCAATAAGGCGATCGCCGATAAAGAACGTCTTGTCAAAGAAGCCGAAGCCTACGCGAGCGGCATTCTGCCGGTCGCCGAGGGTGGCGCAGCACGTCAGTTGCAAGAGGCCGAGGCCTATCGCGCGCAAGTCGTGGCGGTGGCCGAGGGTGAAGCCGATCGCTTCAAGCAGCTGGTGACGCAGTACGAGAAGGCGCCGCGCGTGACGCGCGACCGTCTGTACATCGAGGCCGTCGAAAACGTTCTTGGTCGCTCACAGAAGGTAGTCGTCGATACCAAGGGTAACAACCAGATGTTGTACCTGCCGCTCGACAAATTGATCGAGCAGCAGCGTCGTAATGCCGAGCCTGAGGTGTCGGTCACCGCGCCGCGCGCGAGCGCGGGCGCCAATGCCGAGCAAGCGGCACAAGATCCGCGTACTCGGGTGGAGCGCTGACATGTCTCAGTCAATTCAGAGAATAATTGGCCTGGTTGCTGCGCTCGGTCTGCTCGTCAGCCTTTGCACCTTTACGGTCTCCGAGAACGAACTTGCAGTGCGCAGCCAGTTTCGCGAGATTGTCGGCACAGGTTATAACGCCGGCTTGCACTTCAAGTGGCCTATCGACACGGTGCGCAAGTTTGAACGCCGCATCGTCTCGCAAAGCTTCGAAGGTGAAACCTTCCTCACGAGCGAAAATCGCGGTTTGATCGTCGATTACTTCGTGAAGTGGCGCATCAAAGATGCAGGCCGCTACTCGCAGGCTTTTGGTGTCGATAGCAGTGCGGCCGGGCAGCGCCTCGCCGATATCGTCAAGGATGGCATCAAAAATGCGGTAGCGCAGCGCACCCTGCAAGAGATCGTCTCGGCCGAGCGAACGGCGTTTACCGGTGACATGTTCGATCGGGCGAGCAAGACTATCGAGAGTCTCGGTCTTGAGCTGATAGACGCCCGGGTGCAATTTATTGGTTTGCCGCCGGACGTTGAATCACGCGTTTATGCGAGCATGCAACAGAGCTTCAGCCGGTTGGCGCGGCAGCTGCGTGGCGAAGGCGAAAAGGAGTCGCTGCGCATCCGCGCCGAAGCTGATCGTAAGCGCACGGAGATTCTGTCGGTCGCCGCGCGTGATTCGCTCAAGATTCGCGGTGACGCGGATGCCAAAGCGGCGACCACCTACGCGGCCGCCTATGGCCGTAATCCTGAGTTCTACACGTTCTATCGCAGCATCCAGGCTTATAAAAATTCGCTGGGTAAAGAGGGTGACGTGATGGTTGTCTCGCCAGATAGCGAGTTCTTTAAGTACATACGAAGTCCGAACGCAGGCACTCGCTAACAGCCTGCGCTGTCCGTTCCGATGGGAGCCGGTCGTTTCGTTGTCGTGATCGGCACCCAATGGGGTGACGAAGGCAAGGGCAAGATCGTCGATCTGTTGACCGAGCGCGCGGCTGCGGTGGCGCGCTTTCAAGGTGGTCATAACGCCGGGCATACGCTCATCGTTGACGGCGAGAAAACCGTGCTCTCGCTCATCCCCTCGGGAATTCTTCGGTCGCAGGTTGTGTGTTTCATTGGTAACGGCGTCGTGCTCTCGCTCGAGGTCTTGTTGCGCGAGGCGGATATGCTTGCAGCGCGCGGCATACCAGTCCTCGAGCGTTTGCGTATTGCGCCCAACTGTCCGCTGATTTTGCCGTCGCACGTTGCGCTCGATCGGGCGCGCGAGCAGGCTCGCGGAGCCAACGCGATAGGCACGACCGGTCGCGGCATCGGGCCGGCATACGAAGATAAGGTCGCGCGGCGCGCCCTGCGCGTGGCCGATCTTTTCTATCGCGAGCGGTTTGCTGCCAAGCTCGGCGAGGTGCTCGACTTTCATAACTTCGTGCTGCAGCACTATTTCAAGCAGCCAGCCATCGATTTTCAAAAGACGCTCGATGATCACCTTGCCATGGCCGAGCGGGTGAAGCCGTTGGTGACCGACGTGACGCACGCGCTGCAACGAATGCGCGATGCGGGTGCTAACGTGATGTTCGAGGGCGCGCAAGGCGCGATGCTCGACGTCGACCTCGGCACCTATCCCTTCGTCACCTCATCGAATACGACAGCGAGCTTTGCCGGGACGGGTACGGGGCTTGGGCCGCACAACTTTGATTACGTGCTCGGCATCGTTAAGGCGTACACGACGCGCGTCGGTGCCGGGCCGTTCCCGACCGAACTCTTCGACGAGACCGGTGAATTTTTGCAGCGCGTTGGCCAAGAGTTCGGCGCCGTCACGGGCCGCCGCCGCCGCTGCGGCTGGTTCGATGCTGTGGCGTTGCGGCGTTCGGTGATCCACTCGAGCATCTCGGGCCTTTGCATGACCAAGCTCGACGTGCTCGATGGTCTCGATTCCATCCGGCTATGTGTGGGCTATCGCGCGAACGAGGTGGTCTCGAAGGAGCCGCCGCTACTCGTCGATGCGTTTGCCGACGTCGAACCCGTCTATGAGGAAATGTCGGGCTGGAAAGAGAGTACCTTCGGCGTGACCCGCGAGGTAGACCTTCCGCCTGAGGCGCGTGCTTATCTTGTACGGATCGAACAACTTGTCGGTGTCCCCATCGATGTCATTTCCACGGGGCCCGATCGCGATCAGACCATCGTCCGCCGTCATCCATTCGGTTGAGCGCAGCGCGCGGTGCTGCGAGGGGAGGGGGGTATGAAGGATTTCGATGTCGTCATTTTTGGCGCCACGAGTTTCGTCGGTCGAATTCTTTGCAAATATTTACTTTATACATATGGGGCAGATGGTTCGCGCGCGGCTGCGGACGCTGCGGGGCGTCGATTGCGTTGGGCGATTGCAGCCCGCTCGGCCACGCGACTCGATGAACTCAAGCGCGAACTGGGCAGCGCCGCCGGCGACTTGCCGGTATTGCTTGCCGATGCCGCCGACGAGGCTGCCCTGCGCGTACTCGCCGCGCGAGCTCAAGTGGTGGTGTCGACGGTCGGGCCGTATGCCCTTTACGGCGAGCCCCTCGTCAACGTCTGTGCGGAGACCGGCACGGACTATTGCGATCTGACGGGTGAGGTGCAGTGGATCCGGCGGATGATCGAGCGCTACGAGTCGATTGCGCAGGCGAGCGGAGCGCGAATCGTTCATTGTTGTGGTTTCGACTCGATCCCCTCCGATCTCGGTGTTTTTCATTTGCAGGAAGTGGCTCGCAAGCGCTTCGGGCGCCCGGCGAGTCGGGTCAAAATGCGAGTGCGTGCGATGCGCGGCGGATTTTCGGGCGGCACGGCAGCGAGTCTGCTCAACGTCGTCAAAGAAGTACGTCGTAACCCGGCCTTGCGAGAAGAGCTTGCGAATCCCTACTCGCTCTGTGTGGCGATAAAAGATACCGCCGATGTACGTCAGCCGAATGTGGCCTCAGCGCGTTATGACGCCGATTTCAACGCTTGGGTGGCGCCCTTCGTGATGGCGGGGATCAATACCCGTATCGTGCAGCGTAGCAACGCGCTGTCGCACTTTGCCTATGGTCGCGACTTTCGTTATGACGAAGCAGTAACGACGGGCAGAGGTTTACAAGGGCGTCTTACGGCCATGGCGACGACTGTGGGCCTCGAGCTTTTCATGGTGGCGAGCGCGCTCGCTCCAACGCGTAGTCTGCTCGAGCGGTTCGTATTGCCGAAGCCGGGCGAGGGGCCGAGTCCTGAGGCGCAGCGCCGCGGATTCTTTGACCTGCATTTTCTCGGGCGTATCGACGATGGTCGTACGCTGCGTGTCAAGGTCACTGGTGATTGTGACCCAGGCTACGGCTCGACGGCTAAAATGCTCGGCGAGTCGGCGACTTGTCTGGCGCTAGACATGCCGCGCTCCGGGCTGATCGGCGGCTTCTGGACACCGGCGACCGCCTTCGGTGAGCGGCTAGTTACGCGACTGCAGGCTCGAGCCGGCCTGACTTTCGAAGTCATCGATTGAGTGCGGCGCGGCGCGGCGTTTATCGAGTGACTGTGTTTTCTTTGGGATCAGCGGATGCGCTGGTGATCGATATCGATACGTAGGGTGTCGGTATTCGCTCGCTGCGTTTACGGACTCCGGCGGGCCTGATCGAGCTCTGCCTGAGGTATCCGGCGCCTGTTGTACCCGGGCCGGATCCGTTTTATGTCGGCATGCTGCTCGGACGCTACGTAGGTCGAATCGCTGAGGGGCAGCTACAGCGCAGCCGAAATCATTGGAAACTCGCTAACGCTTAGGGCGAGTGTTATTGCCGCGTGGTGGTCCTGACGCCTTCAGCCTAGAGTCTGGCAGGTCAAAGAACAGACGCTGTAGAGCGGCGAGTCTGGCGCACGCGTGGGGGCGTCGCGATTGCGAGCATCGCGGCTGGTGCTCGGCCTGCACTCGCCCGATGGCGACTAGGGTTCTCCGGGCGCGCTCGATGCCGAGGTGCTGTTTGAATCTCTGGCCGTCAGCAATGGTTCGCCCGGCGCAGGATTCGCCTACGAGGTGCGCGCGATCTGTGATGCGCCGACGTTGGTCAATCTCGCAAGCTACACCTCCTTCAATCTCGGGGGTTGCGCCGCAGAGGCGACCGTATTCGAATATGATCTGATGCTGCATGTGGCGAGCTATACGCCCTGCGATGCAGCGGGTACTCCGAATGGTGTGATCGCGTTGGTCGCAGGTACGCCCTTCGATTTTCGCAAGTGGCGTCGAGTGGGTGCGGCGATCGGCGACGGCAGGGCGCCGCCTCTTGGACTCGACCAAAACATGATCATTGGACGGCCCGCCTGGAACGCTGCGGCCCGCGGCCGCGCTGCGCTTTCGTACGTCTGGCGTGCAGATGAGCGTCGCCACCACCCAACCTGGCATGCAGGTGTACTCGTCTGGATACCTTGGCTCGCCATGGAAAAATTCGGCGGGATCTGCTTCGAACCCCAGCATTTTTCGGATTCACCCCATCACCGGGCATTCCCTGATGCTTGGTAATTGCCGGGCGAGGTGTGCCGGCATCGCACCAAATTTCGACTCACTTGCAGCAGCGGTACGCTTTTCCTGAACCCAGTTGTCTGCGGTGCGCCGATCGGGGCAGAGGATCGTCACGGCGTAATCACCGAGACGCTCGCGCAGCGTGTGCACATCGATGTGCCAGCCTTTCGCGTCCCATTGGCGCAACGACTCCCGGTAGTGCGCAATGGCGATATCACCCGGGATCAGTACCTCTTTGGTGTTTCTGTCAGGTGTGAGCACGAGGTTCAGATTCTCGACGATCATCACGTCCTCGGCGACCACACGGCGGGTCACTTCTTCCGTACGTTTTTCATGCTGATCTTCGAGCAGCCAGTTGCGCATGCTGATGAGATAGACGCGAGTGTTGTTCTCATCAACCGAAGCTTCGAACATGTATTGATGGAACGAGTTGGTGGCTGTGAGACCGATGTAAGTCACGAGCTAGTTCGGACCCTGGAGCCACGAGCCCGCTGCGCCCACGCGCAGACCTTGACGTACGCCGGCCAGCGCAGTGTCTTCGCCGTTACTGCCACCAAACTTGATGTAATGCTTGTTGCCCAAGGGGATTTGTTCGATCGATTGCGGGGTGCGGTGCTGCTCGGGCGATAGCGAAGGCTGACCCCAAGCGGCGTGCACGAATTCATTGTGAATGGGGTCGAGTCCGTTTTCGATCGAGCGCTCGTAATACGCTTTGACATTGAACACGAAGGTTTGCGGGCGCCACTGCGGCGTGCCGAATTCACTGATGTCGTAGAGCGGCGGTCGTTCTGCCTCGGGCAAGTCGCCGAGAACGGCAAAAACGATGCCGTACTTTTCTTGCACCGGATAGGCGTCGACCTTGGCGCGCGCCGGCAGTTTGGCGTCGTTGCCGAGCGAGGGAATGCGTGTGCAACGGCCGTCGCCACCGAACTTCCAGCCGTGGTAGGGGCAGGCGACCGAGTTGCCTTTGACTTTGCCGAGACCGAGCGCGCCACCTCGGTGGACGCAGGTGTCGGAGAGCGCATGCGCTTTGCCCTCGGTGTCGCGGAATGCGACGAACGGCAGACAGAGCAGCTTTACGCCGGGGCTTTTCGGCTGCGACTTCGGATGCGAGCGCGACTGGATACCAGAAATTGATGCACAGGATCTTGTCCTGCCGAGACCGGCCTGTCTGAGTCGTGACATCATCATAAGCCATGTCTGTCAGCGCTCCGTCACCAAGCCCAGCGCGAACTCTCGTTTCGGTGCTGCTTTGTTTCTTTGCGGCCGTTCTCGAGGGGTTCGACATTCAGGCCTTGGGCGTCGCTGTACCGCGGATGGCGCCCGAGCTCGCGCTGGGCGCTGCGCAGATGGGTTGGTTGTTTGCGATCGGCAGCATCGGCATCCTGTTCGGGGCCAGCATCGGTGGCCGCATTGCCGATCGTTACGGACGCAAGCTCGTGTTCCTCGGCGCCGTGGCGGTGTTCGGTGCGTTCACGCTATGGATGAGCGTGCTCTCGAGCTTCGAGGGTCTGTTTGTCGCGCGCCTGGTGGCCGGACTCGGGTTTGGTGCAGCGCTACCCAACATGATGGCGCTCGCCACCGAGATCAGTCCGCCAACGCGGCGCGCGCTGACGACGGCCGCGATGTTCTGCGGTCTGCCCTTAGGCGGTGCGCTGTGTGCCTCGGTGACGCAGTGGTTGCCGGTCGGTTTTGATTGGCGAATTCTTTTTCAGATCGGCGGCATCCTGCCCTTGCTGCTGGTGCCGGCGATTGCGCTCTTCATGATCGAGACCTATCGACCAGACTCCTCACCAAAAAAATCTTCAACAAAGAAATCGGTCAGCGCGTCAGCTGTCATGCATGCGCTTTTTGGCCAAGGGCGTGCAGCCGCCACACTTTTGATCTGGACCATCCTCGCGCCGACGATGCTGGTGCTTTATTTGATCCTCAATTGGTTGCCGACGCTCGTCGCCTCCAAAGGTCTCGCCGTGTCGATCGCACCGCTGGCTTCGATGTGGTTCAACCTCGGCGGGGTCGCGGGCGCCTTGCTGCTTGCCCCCTTCGTGGATCGATACGGCTTCAAAGTCCCGATCACGCTCGGCTTCTCGGCTTTGGTGCTCGCGCTGGTCGGTCTCTCGGTCGCCGCGACCGAGACGCATATCCTCGTGCTGAGCGCGATCAGC
>VGTW01000092.1 GCA_016874555.1 Gammaproteobacteria bacterium
CATGACCACCGGTTTACCGAGCGTGATTTGTTTGAAGCGCCGCAAGTCCGCCGATAGCCGCCACGGCAAACCACCCTCGCGACCAATCACGCCGTTCGCGGCAACGGCGACTACCAGCACGAGGCGCAGCTGGCGTACGCTCATCGTCGGCGCTTGGCTGTCGATTTCTTAATGACTTTACGGCGCTTTTGCTTTTTGTGCGGATCTTCGGCCGGCCAGAGCATGGTACCGCGGCACTTTGGCGAACCGCAGCGGCAGGCGTAGATCTCATCGACATTCAGCGGATCGTCTTTCTCGCGACCGATCTCGTAGTCGTAGCTGAGCTCCTCACCCTTTTCGACCTGACGGGTCGTCTCGATGAATACCCGCCGTAACTCGATCACTGATTCGCAGTTGCCATCGCAGGAATGATTGATGAAGCGAGCGGCGTTGCCGCCCACACCCGCATCAATCACGGTCTTACTATCGACGATGAACAGAAAAGTATGGTTATCGTTTGGATCATGAACCTCATAACGCTCGTCGGCTTCCTGGTGCGTGACGCGCTCACCGAGATATTCGATCACTCGCGTCCCTTTAAGGATGCGCTTGGCGGCGAATACGCCCTTGCCATGGATGCGGGAATTACGGACTTTGATCCATGCGCTGGTACGCATTTCGGGTATCGTCACTGTCATCTCCTTCAGACCGCGACCGGCGCGCGGATGGCTGGATGATGCTGGTAATTACGGAACTCGAAGTCATCGTACGAATAGTCGAAGAGGCTCGCCGATCGTCGATGGATCACGAGCTCGGGCAACGGCAAAGGCGCGCGTGATAGTTGCAGTTCCACTTGCTCGAGATGATTGAGATAGAGATGGCAGTCGCCGCCCGTCCAGACGAAATCGCCGACGCCGAGATCGCACTGCTGCGCCACCATGTGCGTGAGTAGTGCATAAGAGGCGATGTTGAACGGCACACCGAGGAAGATGTCGGCGCTGCGTTGATAGAGCTGACAAGACAGACGGCCCTCTGCCACATAAAACTGGAAGAACGCATGGCAGGGCATGAGCGCCATCTGCGACAGCTCACCCACATTCCAGGCACTGACGATCAGGCGCCGCGAGTCAGGTTGACTGCGCAGTTGACGCAGCACCTCGGACATTTGATCGATACTGCCGCCATCGGGTGCTGGCCACGAGCGCCACTGCTTGCCGTAGACCGGACCGAGATTACCGCCGGCATCAGCCCATTCATCCCAGATAGTGACGCCGTGCTCGCGCAAATAGGCGGTGTTGGTATCGCCACGCAGAAACCACAAAAGTTCGTGCACCACCGATTTGAAGTGGATTTTTTTCGTGGTAACGAGCGGAAAACCGGCGCGCAGATCGAAGCGCATCTGATGACCGAACACCGACAGTGTGCCCGTGCCCGTCCGATCGGTCTTGCGAGTACCGTGCGCACGCACCTGCGCCATGAGATCGTGGTACTGCTTCATGCGCCGGCGCGATCACCCGCGGTCGGGTTACCGGGGGCCCGATTACCAGAGCTCTCGTTGCAGCGATACGCGATCACCAGCAGCGCGACGCCCGCAAGCAGCATCGGTAGCGTCAACAAATGCCCCATGGTGAACCAACCGCCCACGACATAGCCGATGTGCGCATCGGGCAATCGCCAAAATTCCACGGTCAAGCGACCGAAGGAGTACATCACCAAAAACAACCCCGAGGGCGCGAGACGCGGTCGATCACGATTCGTGAACCACCACAGCACCGCCGCGAGCAGTAAACCTTCGAGCGCCGCCTCGTAAAGTTGCGTCGGATGTCGCGCCACACCGTCAACCATCATCGTCCATGGCAGCTCCGCAGGCTTGCCCCAAAGTTCACCATTGATGAAGTTGCCGATACGCACCGAAAAAATGCCGAGCCCGGGCAGCGCAGCGGCAAAGTCGAATACGTCAGCGATCTGTCGACCACGACGCAGGGCGAACACCGCGAGCGCAACCAGCACACCGATCAGGCCGCCATGAAACGACATGCCGCCTTCGGTGATGCGCAGCGGATACCACGCATCTTGCTGCCAATATTCCAAACCGTAAAACAGCACATAGCCGATGCGCCCGCCAAAGATCACACCGAGCATGGAGTAAAAAAGAAAATCGTCGACGTCGAGGGGTTTCCAGCTTGAGCCAGGCAGCGCTGCTCGACGGCGCGACAACCACCATGCCGCGGCAAAAGCCACGAGGTAGGTGATGCCGTACCAGCGCACTTTGTATGGGCCGAGTTCGAAAGCGACGGGATCGAAGCCGGGATAATCGATCATCGAGCGAATTCTAACTTCTAGCCGCGCGTAACGCGGCAGAAAAACGCTTTGAGGTAGCGTGTCTCGGGAATAGCCGGATGGCGCGGATGATCGGGCGACTGGCCGCCCTCGTGCAGCACCTGCACGAAGCAATCGACATGCCGCGCTGCACTCTGAATGGCCGCGAGCAGATCCTCGCTGGCGAGGTGATACGAGCACGAACAGGACACCAGTAGGCCGCCGGGCTCAAGCACACGCAGAGCTAATTGATTGAGCTTGCGATAGGCGGCCTGACCCTGCGGGACCTCCTTGCGTCGCTTGATGAAGGCTGGCGGATCAACAATAACCGCGTCGTAGCGCTCGCCGGCTACGGCGAGCGCCGCGAGCACCTCGAAGGCATCACCCCGATGCAGTACCGCCGTCAGCGGGCTGTTAGCGCTGACATTGCGCGCCGCCAGCGCCAGCGCTGCGGCAGAAGAATCGACACAGCCGACTTCGCGCGCACCCGCGGCCGCGGCTGTAGTCGCCCAGCCGCCAGCATAACTACAGACATCGAGCACGCGCGCGCGCGCTCGAAGAAATCGCGGCAGCAAGCTGCGGTTGAAAGTCTGATCGAAAAACCAGCCGGTCTTTTGCCCACCCGCCAGATCGACACTGAAGGTCAGGGTCGAGCCGTTGGGCAAGTGTTCGAGCACCGCGACCTGCTCGGGCATCTCGCCCCAGGCCAGTTGCACACGCTCCGGCAAACTTTCAAGGGCGCGCGCTCCGGAGTCGTTCTTCCACAGCAACACAGCCGGATCCAGCACATCGCGGATTGCGGCCTCGATCTCGGCCTGCAGACGCTCCATGCCCAAGGTAGCGATTTGTCCCACGACGATGTCACCGTAGCGGTCAAGTACCAATCCAGGCAGCCCATCGGCTTCACCAAAGACCCAACGGTAATGCGCGCTCTGCGAACAACTCTCGCGCAAGGCGAGCGCCGGTCGGAGCCGCTCCGCCAGCCATTTGCGGCCGAGCGGATGCTCGGCGTCGCGCGCGAGAATTCGCGCCGCGATCAGTGTTGCTGGGTTGAGATAGGCCACCCCGAAAGACTGACCACGATCACTCAGCACCCGAACTTGCGCGCCGGGCTCGAAGCTTGCGATCGGTGTTGCCGCGACATCGATTTCATTGCTGAACACCCACAGGTGCCCCGCGCGCAGACGCCGGTCTTCGCCACGACGGAGTCGCAACTCGGGCAGGCTCGAGTGATCTCTCGAGGGATTTGAAGCAGACACGAGGGCGTCCCGGCGGTGAATCCGCCGCGCAGTTTAACGGATCATGGCCTCGCCCCGCAGGGCCTTGGCACGCCGCGAGCTCAGCTCTTCGTTCAGCGCCTTGATGGCCGCGGAGCCCGTGCTCACGAACAGAAAGGGCAGTAGCCCATGCAGCACACAGGCCAGCCCAGCGAACACCATGCGCAGGCCGAAACTGCCTGCCTGCAGCAAATGTCCGCAATAACTTTCGCCGACCGAGGACGGATGTTCGGAGAACAGGCGCGTGAACTTCATGGCTCTTAAAGATAGTCCTGAATCGTAGCTACAGGGTTGCAAGATCAGGAGTCTTCGGCGCATCATGCGCAACACTGTTGCTCATAATCGATTTTCAAAGAGAAAAAATCTCATGGATAAGCTCGATCGCAAAATCTTGGACGTGCTGCAGAAAGATGCCAGTCTGACCGCAGCCGAGATTGCAGAGCGCGTCGGGCTTTCCAAAGCGCCTTGCTGGCGTCGCATCCAACGCCTGCGCGAAACCGGCGTCATCCGCCGAACCGTGGCGCTGCTCGATGCCCGCGCCCTCAACGTCGGTACCACGGTATTCGTCACCATCAAGGCGCCTAGCCACAGCGCTGCGTGGTACGAAAAGTTCGCCAAAGTGGTTCGCGATCTGCCCGAAGTGACCGAACTGCACCGCATGAGTGGTGATGTCGACTATCTGCTGCGGATCGTGGTTCCCGACATCGAGGGGTATGACGCGGTCTACAAGCGCCTGATCAGCGCCCTCGAGATGCTCGACGTGAGCGCGAGCTTTTCGCTCGAGACCATCAAGTCAACGACCGCCTTGCCGCTCGCCTATACGCCGCCGTCCTGAGTGGGCACCGCGGCGCTCACGGACATCCCGGCGATCACGATGACCGCTGGCCGCTAGGCCGCGAGCGCCGCGCGAACGGCGGTCAGCAGATCAAGCTCGCGTTCGGCATCAAAGATTGGTGCGCTCGCCCAGTCATAGGCCCAAGGGTGCGCCACATCAAGCGGCGCCCGCTCGTCGCGATAGCGCGGTACCAAATGCGCGTGCAGCGCGGGCTCGAGGTTGCCGAACATGGCGTAATTGATGCGAAGCGCGCCGGTCACCAAAAGCAGAGCATCGCCGAGCCGCGCCATATCGGCGAGAAACTGGGCGCGCGCTAAGGGCTGCAAATCATTGAGTGTTGGTACCACCGGATCAGGCAACAGCAAAGCATAGCCACGCAGGAATTGTCGTTCGCCGAATACGGCCCAGCCCGACGCTAGCCTTGCGATACAGCTCGGGTCGAGACCCCTCTGTAGCGCTGCGACACGACGGTGAATGGCCGTGGATTCCGCCGCGGACGGATCGTTGGCGCTCATACCGCTGGACGGCCACAAATGAAGTACACCGCAGCCATGATGCAGAGTGCGGCCCAAAGATAATCGAGCTTGACGGGCTCGCGCATGTGGAAGATCGAAAACGGCACGAATACGGAGAGCGTCACCACCTCCTGCAAAATCTTCAACTGTGCCAGCGACAACTCGGTGTAGCCGATTCTGTTGGCGGGAACCTGCAGCATGTACTCGAGGAGCGCGATGCCCCAGCTGACGAGCGCCGCGATCCACCACCGCTGGTCGTTGAGATTTTTGAGGTGCGCGTACCAAGCGAAGATCATGAAGACATTTGACATGACGAGCAATCCGATGGTGGTGGCGATCACGGCCATGAGGTCACTCCGGGGCGACGCCGAGCGCAAGCAAGGCGGCGATCGTCTGGTCGTGGCTGACGTGGATGATGCCGTACCAGCCGCGTTGGCGTACGGCTGCGATATTCTCGGCGCGATCGTCAATGAATACGGTCGACTCGGGCTGCAGAGCGAAGCGCGGCGAGTTGATCGTAAAGACCGGTATCGATGTCCGCGGCCTCACTCGATCGATGATCGCGCAGCAGCCACTGCAAGCGCTCGACCGCCGAGGTGACGAGGCCGTCGGTCGAGCGGCACACCACCTGCAAGGATTCTGCAGTGTGGATATTGAAGGGTTCGAGTCATCCGCTCTCGCCAGCGCGTGCGACTACGGTGCGAGTGCCCGCAAACGCTCGCGGGTTGTCGCTTAGCATGACGACACCGACGGCGGCCGTGCCAAAGAAAAAGCCGCTGCGGCTGAGGACACTCGGTGGTTTTTTCGCTCAAGCACTAGCTGCTCCGAAACCCTCGGTAACGGCGAGCACACTGCCGCGATCGCCGGGCTCGAGATTCACCGAGACCACCGTGGCACGCGGGAAAAAATTGAATTCCGATGCGCTCGCCCAAGTGTAGGCACCCATCGCACGCCCGACGATGAGCTCGCCTTCGTCGAGCTCGGGAAGCAAAATATTTTCGGTGATAACATCGATGCTGTCGCAAGTCGGCCCGGCCAGTACTGCAGGCTCGCGCTGCCGCCCTTTCTTGAGGGACTCGAGCGGATAGCGCGCATGATCGAAGAGCTGACCGCTGAACGAGCCGTATAGACCATCGTCGAGGTAATACCACCAGCGGCCTTCGCGACGCGCCCGCCCTATCACTGAAGCGACGCCGATTGCGCTCGGCCCGGCGATGTAGCGACCCGGTTCAGCAATGACTCGAATGCGCTTGGGCAATTTGGTCAGCGCCGCGCGGATGGGTTTGCAGAAATAGCCGATTTGCGGGGCTCGCGCCGCGTAATCGATCGGCAAGCCGCCACCAATGTCGAGCGTATCGCAAGGACCGAGCCGCTCGCGGCGCGCTGCGGTGAGTAGCCGCGTGCAAGCCTCGATCGCCTCGACGTGCTTGCCCGGGTCCGGCGCCTGCGAACCCACATGAAAAGACAAACCACGCACCACGATACCGAGATCGCGCGCACGGCGCGCCAGCGCCAGCAAGGCCTCGGGATCGCAACCGAACTTGCGCGACAAGTCGGATACCGCACCCGGGCTGCGAAAAGACACTCGAAACAAGAGTTCCGCGCGCTCGGCGTACGGCACAAACTTATGCAACTCGTCCGGATTGTCGGCGACGAAGACGCGTACACCGCGCGTGAGCGCGGCGCGGATGTCGATATCGCGCTTGATCGGGTGGGTGTGGATACAGACCTGCGGATCGACGCCCATACGGTGCACGAGTTCGACTTCACCCGTCGTGGCGAGATCGAGAAAG
Organism: Gammaproteobacteria bacterium; assembly: GCA_016874555.1. Classification (GTDB taxonomy): domain Bacteria; phylum Pseudomonadota; class Gammaproteobacteria; order Steroidobacterales; family Steroidobacteraceae; genus UBA964. The sequence goes on from VGTW01000092.1 coordinate 6,719, forward strand.
CCTCCCTCTGCAAGCACCGTGCGAACCACGGCCGGATGCGGCAGCGGCTTCAGAGCGTAGTGCAGATCGACACCGGGCAGCGCCCGCTGCAACTCGCGGTACTGGCTACGGATGCGCGCACAATCGACGATCAGCAGCGGCGAACCGAACTCACCGACCAGGCGCTTGATCTCGCGCGGCTGAAAGGGATCGATATACAGCGACTTACAGGTCGATTTCATCGGCAATAGTTCAGCGGAAAATAGAGACACAAAATCAGGTCAAACAAATGTGGCAGCGGCGCGGGCAAGGCGGTCGCGCGCCGCATCCCAGTCGGCCGACTTAGGCACGGATTCGACGAGGATACGCGATGCGCCCTGCTTGTCGAGCCTGCGCAGTTCCGCGTACAGCGCACGGCCGTAGCTCGCTGCATCGGTACCCGGCGGACAGGCCAGTGTCACCACGAGTTCGCCCCCAGCCTGTGCAGTCTTGATCGCGGCGTCGAGCCTGCCGGCAGGCACCAAGGTCAGCGGCGTCTGCGGTGCGTAATGCTGCGCAGTGCTGCCCGGAACACGCGGCGCGGCACCGCTGGTCGGCGTCTGCAACGACATGCCGAGCTCTGCTGCGAGCGCTGCGCTCGAAATCACGCCGGGCCGCAGCAGCTGCGGCGTAGCACCTACCAAAGAAACGATGGTCGACTCCAGCCCGACCTCGCAATCACCGCCCTCAAGCACCAGCAGATCTTGCGGAAATTCTTCGCGCACATGTGCGGCACGGGTCGGCGAGACACGTCCATAGCGATTCGCCGACGGCGCCGCAATGCCGCTGCCAAAGGCCGCCAGCAGGGCTCGCGCCACAGGATGTGCAGGCACGCGCACGGCGATCGGGTCCTGTCCGCCCGTGAGTTCATCGGCAACGCCCGCAGCGCGCCGCAGCACCAGCGTGAGCGGCCCGGGCCAGAAGCGCGCCGCGAGGCGCAGCGCCATCGGTGGGACCTCGGCGGCCCAACTCACAAGTTCGTCGACCGAATGCAGATGCAAAATGAGCGGGTGCGTCGCCGGGCGACCCTTGAGCGCATAGACCTTGCGCAATGCGACCGGGTTACGCGCATCGGCACCGAGACCATAGACCGTCTCGGTTGGAAACGCGACCAGCTCGCCGGCACGCAAACGCGTCACCGCAGCGTCGATTTCTTTAGTCATCACTAGCATCGATGCCGCCACAACAGTCCGTCGATGGTCATGCGTTCCCCGGCGTCGGCTAGTCATTGTAAAGCAGGCGGGTCCGCAGCGCTCATGCTCTGCACGAATTCTTTGGCTAAAGCCGCGACCGAGAGCGGCGCTGACCCCTCGGCCTTGTTATTGATGATGACGATTGTCTGCCGCCCCTGACCGAGCGCCCTATGCGCCAACTGCGCGACTTGCCGCCGCGTTTCGCGGTCGGGATCAAGAAGGCGATCGAAGGGCGCATAGGCGGCTCGCGCTTCTTGGTAGCCAAGTCCCGGTGCAAGCAACCAGCGAATGACGAGCGGGCAGTCGGCGTCGCCCTCGATAGGCGACTGTTCAGTAACGGGCGGCAAACGCGGATGGGCGGCAAATCCGTGGGCGACACCCTGGCGCGCGAGCAGGTCAGCGAGGTCGTTACCGAGCATCGCACGATCACGCCATTCCACCGCGTACTTGGCTTCACGTGGCAGGGCAGCGAGAAAAATTTTGAGGCGCAGCAGCAACTCTTGGCGATAGCGCAGAACCCGGTCACCCAAGGGCGAGAACTGAAACAGAATCACACCGAGTCGTTCGCCGAGTCTGCGCAGCGCGGGCTCGATCACCACACGTCGCGCGTAATCGGCGTCGAGAAACACATCGGGAACACCCTCGAGATATTCCGGTCGACGCGCGCTCTTCGGCAGCATCAGCGCCGCGTGGGCCTTGAGCAAAAATCGGAAGTCGGGGCTGGTTGCGGCTGCCATGCGTTGCAGCGTCTTGTCATTGAGTGGCGCATAGAAACTGCGATCGACCCCGACGCTGCGCAACAAGGGATGCGCCGCATAGGCT
>VGTW01000093.1 GCA_016874555.1 Gammaproteobacteria bacterium
TCTGGATGACAAAGACGAGCAGTGCCAGCGCCCCGAAGAAGTACCAAATGTTGAAGTTCTTTGGCGCGAAGTAGCCAATCAGCTGCGAGTCAATAAACTCATCAACCGGCAGACGCTTGTTGAGCCAGGCACGGAGGCCAATCTTGCCGGCGGTGGTAACGGTCGAGCCGGCCATCAGGCAACTACTCGGGTGGCATCGACGCCGATGACGAGCATCGAGTTGGACTCGAACCTGTGGGGCGGCACGCGCAAGTTGGCCGAGGCCGGCGAGCCGTTGAAGACGCGACCTGCGAGATCGAAGCGCGAACCATGACAGGGACAAAAGAAACCGCCCGGCCAGTCGCCGCCCATCGCCGGATCGGCGACGGTGAAAAACTGCTTGGGCAGGCAACCGAGGTGGGTGCAGGCCGCATAGAGAACCAGCACCTCGGGCTTCAGCGAGCGCGCATCGTTCTTGGCGTACGCAGGCTGGTCTGAAGCTTCGGACTTCGGATCTTTAAGGCTGCCCTCATGACCGCCGAGTTTGGCGAGGGCCTCTGGCGTGCGGCGCACGACGTAGATCGGCTGCTTGCGCCAGCTTTTGGTGATCATCTGGCCGGGTTCGAGCTTCGAGACATCGATCTCAAGCGGCGCCCCAAGCGCGCGGGCGCGTTCGGAGGGCTTCCAGGAAGCGATGAAGGGCACCAAAGTAAATGCGGCACCGACTGCACCGGTCGCCGCCGTTGCCACCGTCAGAAATTTGCGCCGACTCAGGTCGGCATCATCGGGGGTGGCGTTCTCGTCGCTCATGCGATGGTCTCCCGGCCCGACCAATCTGTCGGGGTCCTATCCGTGGTCCGTGGAAGCCGCGCATTATACACGTAAGTGCTTTTGCGGAGCCGAGGGCTGTAACAGCGAGGACCCGATGAGCAGGTGGAAAAAAGCAGTCATCTTCCTGAGCGGGTCGCTGGTGGGCGGACTCGCGCTCGCCTTTCTGGCGGTGGCGGGTGTGTACCTGTGGCGACCTGAGATTCTTGCAGAACTCACCGCCAGCGCACCGTCGCCGACCAGCGAATCGCCGGCTGCAGACGAGCCCGAAGGGCCGGTACCGACCGTGGACGGCGAGGCCTCGCCCGCCATCGTTGCGCCGCCCGTCGTCGGCGACGGCGGTGCCGCGAGTTATGCGAGTGCCGTGAAAATCGCTGCGCCGGCCGTGGTCAACCTGTATGTCACGCGGGTGGCCACGGAACGCGTGCTACGCAGTTTCCTCGATGATCCATTCGGTGAATTCGCGCCGCGCTACCGCCAGCGGACCGAGCAATCGCTGGGCTCGGGGGTCATCCTCGACGATTCCGGCCAAATCGTCACCAACCATCACGTCATCGACAATGCGACCACCATTCGCGCGCAACTCGCCGACGGTCGCTCCGCGCAGGCGGAAACCATCGGGCGCGACCCCGACACCGACCTCGCGCTGCTGAAGATCGACCTGCCCAATTTGCCTACCATCCGGCTCGGGCGCTCGGATCTGCTCAACGTCGGTGATGTGGTGCTCGCCATCGGCAACCCTATCGGCCTTGCGCAGACCGTGACGCAGGGCATCGTCAGCGCCACCGGCCGCGATCAGCTCGGCATCGCCACCTTCGAAAATTTCATCCAGACCGATGCGCCCATCAATCCTGGGAATTCCGGTGGTGCGCTGATCAATACGCGTGGTGAATTGATCGGCGTGAACACGGCGATCATCGCCAAAAGTCTTAGCGTCGAGGGCATTGGCTTCGCAATTCCGGTCAATCTGGTGCGCGGAGTCGTCAATGAAATCGTCACGCGCGGCAAAGTGGTGCGCGGCTGGATCGGCGTCGGCACCGCAACCATCGACGCCGAAGTCGCCAAGGCGGCAGGCTTTGATGGCGCCGTGACGCGCATCACGCGCATTGCCGGCGGCAGCCCAGCGCAGCAGGCGGGCCTACTGCGCGGCGACATCATTCTAAAGATCAACGACAAGGCGACGCGCGGTTCACGCGAAGTACAACTGCGGATCGCCGCCACCTCACCCGGGCAAACCTTGGCCATCGAGGTGCAGCGCGGCAGCGAGCGCGGCACTGCGTGGGTGCGGGTCGACGAGGCGCCGCAAGTCAGACCACGCTGATCAGGCGAGCCTGCGCAGACCGCGCTACTCACGCGGGCCCGCTCAGGTCGGCGTGCGCTTGATCGCGGCGCCTAGCGCCGCCAGTTTTTCTTCGATGGCCTCGTATCCACGATCGATGTGGTAAGTGCGATCGATCTCAGTCTGCCCCTCGGCAACCAGGCCAGCGAGCACCAGCGACGCAGAGGCCCGCAGATCGGTCGCCATCACTGGCGCGGCCTGCAAACGCGGCACACCCTTGATGATGGCCGTTTTGCCCTCAAGACGAATCTCGGCACCCATGCGGCGCATCTCGAGCATGTGCATGAAACGATTTTCAAAGATTGTTTCGATAATGGTGCCCACACCCTCGGCAACCGTATTGAGCGCCGCGAACTGCGCCTGCATGTCGGTAGGGAACGCCGGATAGGGTGCGGTGCGCAGATCCACCGCTTTGGGCCGACGACCACGCATGTCGATTTCGATCCAGTCGCTGCCAGTGGTGAGCGCGGCGCCCGCTTCCTCGAGCTTGGCGAGCACTGCATCGAGGTGCTCCGGCCGAGTATTTTTGAGGCGCACCTTGCCGCGCGTTATCGCACCGGCAACCAGATAGGTGCCACTCTCAATACGATCGGGCAGCACGCGAAACTGCCCGCCATGCAAACGCGGCACGCCGTCGATGATAATTCTATCGGTACCGGCGCCGCGGATCTTGGCGCCGATGCAATTGAGGAAATCGGCAAGATCAACCACCTCAGGCTCGCGCGCCGCGTTCTCGAGTACGGTCTGCCCCTCGGCGAGAGTCGCCGCCATAAGCAAATTTTCGGTTCCGGTGACTGTGACCGTGTCGAGCACAAGGCGCACACCGCGCAAGCGCTTAGAGCGTGCACGGATGTAGCCGTTCTCGATCGACACCTCGGCGCCCATCGCCTGCAGCCCAGCGACGTGAATGTTGACCGGACGCGCGCCGATCGCACAGCCGCCAGGCAAAGAAACATCTGCCTGACCGAAGCGCGCGAGCAAGGGCCCGAGCACCAGTATCGAGGCCCGCATAGTTTTGACGAGGTCGTAGGGTGCGATCGGCTGGTAGAGCGTGCTCGCCTCGACCTCGACATTCATGCGCTCATCGACCGTGACCGTCACCCCCATCCGACCGAGCAGCTCGATCATGGTGGTGACATCCTGCAGATGCGGCACATTGCCGATCGCCACGGGCTCTGCGGCCAGCAAGGTGCCGGCCAAAATCGGCAGCGCAGAATTTTTGGCGCCGGAGATGCGCACCTCGCCCTCGAGGACCGCGCCGCCATCGATCTGCAGCCTATCCATCAGCGCGCCTCCGCCTCCTCGGGCGTAAGGGCTTCGATAGAGAGCGCATGGATCTCGCGACCGACCAGCTCGCCGAGGGTGCGATAGACCATCTGGTGCCGCGCGATGCTGCGCTTGCCAACGAAGGCCTCACTGACCACCCGGGTTGCGAAATGGGTCTGGTCCTCGGACTGGACCACGACGAGGGCGCCGGGCAGGCCCGCGCGGATCAGTTCAGCTACTTTTTCGGGGTGCATGCAGGGGCGGTATGATGCCACCTCATGAAGACTCCTGCGCACCCGGCCGAATCGGCCTCTCAAGTCGGCCCGATAATCGCGGCGCCGCGGCTGATCGCCGCCGGGCGCCGCGCCTTAAGCATCGAAATTCGCGGGCTCGCGGCGCTCGAGGCACGCATCGACGCGGGGTTTGCCGCAGCCTGCCAGCTGTGTCTTAATTGCTGCGGTCGTGTGGTCGTCACCGGCATGGGCAAGTCGGGTCACGTCGGCGGCAAGATCGCGGCGACCCTGGCAAGCACCGGTACGCCGGCGTTCTTTTTGCATCCCGCCGAAGCCAGTCACGGCGATCTCGGCATGATTACCCGAGACGACGTGGTGCTCGCTCTCTCGAACTCCGGCGAAACGCCCGAACTGCTCACCCTGCTCGCTTCGATCACCCGGCTCGGGCTGCCGCTGATCGCGCTGACCGGTAATCCACAATCGACGCTCGCGAGCGAAGCGCGAGTGCACCTTGATGTGGGCGTTGTCGAAGAGGCTTGCCCGCTCAACCTCGCACCCACCGCCAGCACCACCGCAGCCCTCGCCATGGGTGATGCGCTCGCGGTCGCTCTGCTCGAAGCGCGTGGCTTCACCGCCGAAGATTTCGCGCGTTCGCATCCGGGCGGTGCGCTCGGTCGCCGCCTGCTGCTGCGCGTCAAAGATGTCATGCGCAGCGGTGCCGCCGTACCGCGCGTGGGACCCGACACCGCGCTCGCCGACGGTCTGCTCGAAATCTCCAGCAAGGGTCTCGGCATGACGGTGGTGGTCGATGCTGCAGGTCACGCCATCGGCGTATACACCGATGGTGATTTGCGACGTTCACTCGATCGACGTGTCGACATTCACGGCGCGCGCATTAGCGAGGTGATGACTCATCGATACAAAAGCATCGGACCGGGCGAACTCGCCGTCGAGGCCGTGCATCTCATGGAAACCCACCGCATCACCTCGCTACCGGTGGTCGACGAGCATGGCGTGCTCGTTGGCGCACTCAATGTGCACGATCTGCTGCGCGGTGGCGTGATGTGAGCGGATGATTCGCGCATGCGCCTCGCGCCGAAAATCCCGTCGTCAAATATTTTGCTGGGCTTGATGCTGGTGACACCGCTCGCCGCCTGCAGCCCAGCGACGCCAAATGCGACTACACGCGTGCCCGCAGCCGAGCGTGATCCGGGATATTCAGCGACCGATGCCGTCATCGCGCAAATGGGCGCCGATGGCTTGCCACGCTACCGGCTCGAAGCTGATCGCATCGAACAAGATCCGCAGTCGCTCAAAGTCAGCTTGCAGGCACTGCGCTTCGAGACCTGCGCCCGCGACGGCGCGCCTTGGCAGGTGCGCGCACCCGACGGCCTGCTCTCCGCTGATGCGCGACGTCTTGATCTCTCGGGCGGCGTAACGGTAAGCACCGAGAGCAAAGCACTAGGCAATGGCCGCTTGCAGCTGGTGACAGACCGACTGCAATACGATCTCGAGTCGTCACGGATGCGCGCACCGGGCGCCGTCAAAGTTTCGCTGCAAGGTCACGAGCTTGCGGCCACCGGCCTCGACGCCAACCTGCGCACCAGACAACTGCGCCTGCAGTCAGCCATCCGCGGACGCTTCAAACCGTGACGCCGCAGATCATCCCACTTGTTTACGGCTACAACCAAATTTTGCAGCGCCGCCAAATGTTGCGGCGGCAAGCCGCCGCCTGGGTAGTGCTCGGCGCAGCGCTGCTGCTCGCAGGCTGGCCAGTAAGCAGTAACGCCAACAACGGCGATATCACGCTCGATGCCGCATCCTCCGAAGTCGATTACCGCGACAATATCCTGCTGTTCCGTGATGTGGTGATCACCCAAGGCAACGTCCGTGTCTCGGCACAACGGTCACGAGCCACGGGTCTTGACTTCAATGATTCCACCTGGACTTTCAGCGGCATGGTGCGCTTGCAAGTCGATGGCGGGGAACTGCGCTCTGACGAAGCCACCGTGGTCTTTGCGCGCAATCGGATCGTGCGCGCCACCATCCGCGGTAAACAGGCCGAGTTCGACCAAAAATTGCGCGATGGCGGTAACGCGCGTGGCCGCGCCGGCAGCATCACCTATGAAATGATCGCGGGCACGGTCACGCTGCGTGATGATGCGTGGCTGAGCGACAACGGTCGCAGTGACATCCGCGGCGACCCGCTGGTTTACCACGTACGCGAGCAGCGCGTGCAAGCTGGCAAGCCCGCAGGTAGCAGCGAGCGCGTGCGCATCGTGATCCGGCCGCGCCCCGCGACCGAGACCGCCGACACGCTACCCCCAAAGCCATGAGACCGCCGTCATGAGCCATTTGCGCGCCTGCCATCTCGCCAAAGCCTACGGCAACCGTAGTGTAATACGCGATCTGTCGCTCGAGGTGCAAGCGGGCGAAATTGTTGGTCTGCTGGGGCCGAACGGCGCCGGCAAGACGACCGCGTTTTACATGATTGTGGGCCTCGTGCCCGCCGACGCCGGCCGAATCGAAGTCGACGGTCGCGACCTCACCCACGCCCCCATTCATCAGCGCGCAAGAGCCGGCATCGGCTACCTGCCGCAGGAGGCCTCGGTGTTCCGTCGGCTGTCGGTCGAGGACAACGTGCTCGCCATCCTCGAAACGCAGCCCGAGCTCGATGCGGCACAGCGCCGCGCGCGCTGCGAGCAGATCCTTGCCGACTTGCGTATCGAGCATGTACGTCGCTCACCCGGCATTGCGCTCTCGGGCGGTGAGCGTCGTCGCGTCGAAATCGCGCGCGCCCTCGCCACCGATCCACGCTTCATGTTGCTCGATGAGCCATTCGCCGGCGTAGATCCACTCTCCGTCGCCGACCTCCAGCGCATCATTCGCGAGCTCGCCGCGCGCGGGATCGGCATCCTCATAACCGATCACAACGTGCGCGAAACTCTCCACGTGTGTGGGCGCTCGCACATCATCGGCGACGGAACGGTCATCGCATCCGGGTCGGCGGCAGAAATCCTTGCCAATCCCCGCGTGCGTGAGGTGTACTTGGGCGAGTCCTTCAGTCTTTAGGAAACCCCAGCGGTGCCGGCTGCGTCGCCCGCGCAAAACACGACCCGTCGATGCTAAAGCAGTCCCTGCAACTCAAGCTCGGTCAGTCTCTGACCATGACGCCACAGCTGCAGCAGGCGATACGCCTCCTGCAGATGCCGACGATCGAATTGCAGGCGCATCTGGCGGAAGTGCTCGAGTCCAACGTCATGCTCGAGCAGGAAGACCCGGAAGACGAGGTCGAGCTCGGCAATCATTTCACTGCAGTCGAACAACCGGCCGCGATCGAAACACCAGAACCCGTCGAAGTCGAAGTCGTCGAGCAACCTTGGGCCGATCGGCCGGGTACCGGCAGCGATGCCGGCCGCGCCGAAGACGATGAGATGGCCGATCGTGACATCGTCGATGAACGCGGCGAGTCGCTGCGCGATCACCTGCTAGGACAACTGGAACTCGCTGGCCTTTCCGATGACGATCTTACCGTCGCCACGACGCTAGTCGATGCCCTGAACGATGACGGCTATCTCACTGATACGCTGAGTGAGATCGGTCTCAGTCTGCAACCCGATCTCGTCTGGGACGACGAAGAAATCGAGCGCGTGCTGATGCTGGTGCAGACGCTCGAGCCGGTGGGCATCGGCGCGCGCAGTCTTGGTGAATGTTTGACGCTGCAACTTGCGCAACTCGATGAGGCAACGCCTGGGCTTGCTCTGGCACTGCGAATCACAGCGCAGCATCTCGACTTACTCGCCAAACGCGATCCGACTCCCCTCGCCGAGGCGACTGGCGCTGCGACCGAGGAGCTCGCGGCAGCCATCGCCCTCGTTCGTGCCTGCCATCCTCGGCCGGGCTCGGTGGTGAGCGCCGCGCGGCCGGAATACGTGATCCCCGATGTGTTTGTACGCCGCACCGCCAAAGGTTGGGCGGTGGAACTCAACCCGGGTACCGCGCCACGCATCCGCGTGAATCAGGGATATGTCGGCATGCTCGGTCGCGGCAGCGACCATACGACGCTGCGCACGCAGTTGCAGGAGGCGCGCTGGCTGCTGAAAAGTCTGGAGATTCGTAACCATACGCTGCTCAAAGTGACGCGCGCCATTGTGGCGCGGCAGGCAGATTTTTTGAACCATGGTGACGAGCGAATGAAGCCGATGATCCTTAAGGACATCGCCGCCGCTATCAAGATGCACGAATCGACCATCTCGCGCGTCACCTCGGGAAAATACATGCACACGCCGCGCGGCGTATACGAATTACGTTTTTTCTTTTCTAGTCAAGTCGAAGGCGGCGATGGTCAAGGGACCTCCTCGACCGCCATTCGCGCCAAGATTCGCAAACTCATTCGTGACGAGGTCGCCGCAAACCCGCTTTCGGACAGCCGGCTCGCCGAGATCCTCCGCGGCGAAGGCATACCCGTAGCCCGTCGCACGGTCGCCAAGTATCGCGAAGGCTTGGGTATCAACTCTTCGGCCGAGCGAAAGAGGGGCAAATCGCGATAACCTTAACTTCACAGGAGGAAGCCATGCAGATCTCCATCACCGGCCATCACCTCGAAGTCACCGACGCCATGCGCGCCTATGTTCATAAGAAGATGGACCGCATCACGCGCCACTTCGATCACCTCATCGATGCGCACTACGTGCTGTCGGTCGAGAAGCTGCGGCAAAAGGCCGAAGCCACGCTCAAGGTGCGCGGTGGTGATATTCACGCCGATGCCGTTGCCGAAGACATGTACGCAGCCATCGACGCGCTCGCCGACAAACTCGATCGGTTGGTCAAGAAGCGGAAAGAAAAAACCACTGACCACCACGCTGAAGAGGGTCGTCGAGCACGCCACTGACGGCGTTCTCTTCGCGATCCGTTCACATGGCCTCGACGCTGCGTCTTATTCTCG
>VGTW01000094.1 GCA_016874555.1 Gammaproteobacteria bacterium
ATGACAGACATGATGTTCTCCTCCGGCTTTTCAGCGCCTCGTCTCGACAAGAGTAGTCCGAGCCCTTTCCGAGGCAGGTATGTCACCGGTCGCCCCAACCATACAGCGAGCGCTCTCTAGGCTTCAGGCGGTCGTAACTTGTACACTCCGGTAAGGGGTCACATCAGGAGGCTCGCATGTCACGACAGGGTCGCTGGATCTCGCTTTGGGTTGCGCTGTGCATGGCGGCTTTAGCCGGGTGCACCTCGCAGCGATCGTTGTCCGATACCGATGCCGACGCTCAAGGTGCGGCCAGCGATGACGGCAAGAGCGGCGTCAAGATGGTGCAGATCACCGACGTGCCGCTGCCTCGCGACTCAAAGATTGATGAACAGGAATCTTTCATCATCGGCGGTGGCACTCGCTGGGTTGGGCGGTTGGTGGTCAAGGTGCGTACCGATGCAGCCGAAACCTACAGCTACTACTTCAACGGCATGCCGCGACTCGGCTGGACGCGCGTGACCGCTGTGCAGGGCAAGGTGAGCAGCCTGAACTTCACCAACGGTAATCGCGTCGCCAATGTGCAAATTACTGGTGGTATACGCGGCGCTACCGTAACCGTCTTCGTTTCGAACCGCGAAATCGAGGGCGGCTGATCGCTCTCATATCTGGTTTGCCGTAGTTGGCATTTGGTCGTTATCGGTGCCGCTGCCGATTTCGGCACCCGCTGCGGACCTCGAACCGACCCAAAACGGCGCGGCGTTTCGCGACTGTCCTGAATGTCTTGAGCTGGTGGTTATTCCGGCGGCGCGCTTCCTGATGGGTACGACTCGCGAGCCTCAGATTCCCACCGAAGTTCCGGCTGAACTGTCGCCCACGGCCGTGGTCATCGAACGTCCATTCCCGTTCGGTCGTTATGAAGTCACGCGCGGTGAGTATTCAGTATTCGCCAAAGCTACGGGTCGTGCTGCAATGCGGGTACGTTGTCGGACTTGGGTCGAAGAAAAGCAGGGTTTTCGTGATCTCGATATGCATTGGGATAAACCCAAGGTACCAGCGCAACCGACGGATCGGCATCCAGCCTCTTGCATCGATTGGCATGACGCGGCGGCTTATACCGATTGGTTGAGCGAGCGCACCGGTGCGCGCTATCGTTTGCCTAGCGAAGCCGAGTGGGAATACGCGGCAAAGGCAGGTGCGCGCAGCCTTTGGCCTTGGGGCAACGATCCCAACCAAGCGTGTCGCGAGGTCAATGCGAATGACCGCAGTACACAGAATCGTTATCCGCTCGGTTAGAGTGGCGTGAGTTGCGATGATGGTCACGCGGATGAGGCCCCGGTCGGCAGTTTGCAGGCAAATGCCTTCGGAGTGCATGACATGCTCGGCAATGTTTGAGAGTGGACCGAGGACTGCGCGTCCTTCGATTACATTGGTCGCCCGGTTGACGCACGCGCCTGGATTTGGGAGGGCGGATGTCGTCGACGTATTCAGCGTGGGGGTGGCTGGTCCACCGGTCCGGAACGCTCACGCCCAGGATTCCACGGCGATGGCAGCGCTGAAGATCGCGCTGATTTCGCCGGCTTTCGTGTTGCACGCGAGCTTGGACCAGTGGGTCCTGCACGGGTCAAGGCAGCGCCCGCTGACGCAGCTTCGCTGTCGTCTCTGAGCAGCGCCACGCCCACGGGTGTACCGTTGCCGACCCAGGCGTCTGTGCCTGTACCGGCGCGACTACGCGACTGCGCCGAGTGCCCCGAGTTGCTGCAACTGCCCGCTGGTGAGTTTTTGATGAGCAGCTCCGCTGACGACTACGAGCACGATCTGCGTTCAGGGGAAACACCGGCGCTGCGTGTACGAATTCGTCAGGCGTTCGCATTGAGTTCGCGCGAGGTGACCAATAAACAATTCCGTGCCTTCTTGGCTGCAACTCGGCAGCAGCCCAAATATTCTTGCGCCACACAGGGTGTCGACGATGAGCCCGTGCGTTGCGTGACGTCCCAGGACGCTGAACGCTATCTGTTGTGGCTGTCGGCGCGCAGTGGTCGGCGTTATCGCTTGCCCAGCGAGAGCGAATTGGAATTCGCCTTGCGCGCCGGTACGGATACCGCCCGCTTCTGGAGCGGTCGGGATTCGCATGAAGGCATTTCGATCTCTCGCGCCTGTGATTTCTGTAACGTCAAAGATGTGACGGGACGCGCGATCGCGTCGCCCGGCTCTTGGGCGCGCTGTACAGATGGTTTTCTAGGCCTTGCGCCGGTAGCACAATTTTCTGCCAATCTGTAGGGATTCTTTGATCTTACTGGAAATGTACGCGAGCTACTCGCCGATTGCTACACCGCAAGCTATAAGGGTCGGCTGGCCGATGAGCGCGCCTGGCGGTGGGCGGACTGTTCGCTGCGCCCGGTACGCGGTGGGTCTTGGAAGTCGCGACCTTTCGATGTGCGCAGTGCTGCCCGTGATCGAATTGCGGTGACGGCACCGGCCGCGGACTGGGAAGACGTCGGGCTTCGCGTCGCGAGGGACTGACAGGTTTGAGGCGGTATGTCGCACGAGGCCTTGTGATGCTCTAGCCTATACTCGTCGTATGGCCAGAATCATCATCATTGCCTTGCTTGTGATCGGCGCGTTGCTGTTGTGGCGTAGTTGGCGCAACAAGCAGTAACTCCGCGCTGATTACTTCTTTGGCTTTTTCGCTTCCTCGATGACCTTTTCCGCGACGTTGCGCGGTACGAGGTCATAGTGCGAGACCTCCATCGTGTACGACGCGCGACCACTCGACATGGCGCGCAGTTGACCGATGTAGCCAAACATTTCGGAGAGCGGCACGGTCGCGACCACCGCGATGTTGGTGCCACGCTCGAGCTGATCCTGGATCGAACCGCGACGGCGGTTGATGTCGCCGATGACATCGCCCAAGTAATCGCCCGGGGTGACCACCTCAACCTTCATCACCGGCTCGAGCAGAACCGGTCCCGCCTTTGGCAGAGCCTCGCGGAAGCAGGCCTTACCAGCGATTTCGAAGGTCAGCGCATTCGAGTCGACGTCGTGGTAGCTGCCATCGAACAGCGTGGCGCGGAAGTCCACGGTCGGGAACTTCGCGAGTACACCCTCTTCAAGCTGCATCTTGAGGCCCTTTTCGACCGACGGCACGTATTCGCGTGGCACTGAACCGCCGACGGTGGCGTCGACGAACTCGAAGCCTTTGCCGCGCTCAAGCGGCTCGAACTTGATCCACACTTCGGCGAACTGACCAGCACCACCTGTCTGTTTCTTGTGAACGTACTGCTGTTCGATCGCTCTGGTGAAGGCTTCGCGGTAGGCGACTTGCGGCTCGCCCATCATGCCTTCGACATTAAACTCGGTGCGCATGCGATCGAGTGTAACGTCAAGGTGCAATTCACCCATGCCACGCAGGATGGTCTGGCCGGTTTCGCGATCGGTCTCGAGACGCAGCGAGGGATCGGCGCGCACCATCTTGCCGAGCGCTGCGCTGAACTTCTCGAGTTCGCCCTTGATCTTGGGCTGCACCGACACGCTGATCACGGGCTCGGGGAAGCGCATGCGCTCGAGCACCACCGGGTTGTCGGTATCGCAGAGCGTGTCCCCGGTATCGGTTTCGGCGAGCGAGACGAGCGCGATGATGTCACCGGCGCGTGCCTCTTCGATGGCGTTCGCCTCTTTGGCGAACATCTCGACCATACGGCCGATCTTTTCGCGCTTGCCGCGCGTGGTGTTGGTGATCGACATGCCCTTGGTGAGCACGCCTGAGTAAACGCGCACGAAGGTCAGCGCGCCGTAAGCGTCGTTGATGACTTTGAACGCGAGTGCGGCGAACGGCTCGCCATCGGAGCAGACACGCTCGCCGATCGGGTTGCCGTCAGCATCGACCGTATTGATGGCCGCGACGTCGGTCGGCGCCGGCAGGTAGTCGACGACAGCATCGAGAACTTGGGTAACGCCCTTGTTCTTGTATGACGAGCCGCAGAGCACCGGGGTGAACGCGCCGCTGACCGTGCCTTTACGCAGGCAGGCGATGAGGGTTTCGACGGACGGATCTTTTTCGTCGAGGAGATAGGCTTCCATCGCTGCATCGTCCATCTCGAGACAGGTATCGACGAGTTCTTTGCGGTAGTCGGCGACCTTCCCAAGCAGCTGGCAGTCGCTCGGCACGGTGATCCCAAGCTTATCGACGGTGTCGGAGGTGATGTCGAGTTCCGCCGGCTTGGCGTCACGATCGTCGGAGTCCCAAACCAGCGCCTTCATGTTTACAAGGTCGATCATACCCTTGAAGTTGTCTTCGGAGCCGATCGGCAACTGCACCGGCAGCGGGCGCGCACCGAGACGCTTCTTGATCATGTCTACGCAGCGGGTGAACGAAGCGCCACTACGATCCATTTTGTTAACGTAGCAAATACGTGGTACGCCGTAGTTGTCGGCGAGACGCCAGTTGGTTTCAGACTGCGGCTCCACGCCGGCCACGCCGTCGAATACAACCACCGCGCCGTCGAGTACGCGCAGGGAGCGATTCACTTCGATGGTAAAGTCGACATGCCCCGGGGTGTCGATGACGTTGATCTTCTTCTTGCGCCAGAAGGTCGAGACTGCGGCGCTCTGAATGGTGATGCCGCGCTTTTGTTCCTGCTCGAGGTAGTCGGTGGTCGTCGAGGATTTGAGGTCCTTGGTGTCGTGCACGTCGACGATCGTGTGTTTGCGCCCCGTGTAATAGAGAATTCGCTCAGTGGTGGTGGTCTTGCCCGCATCAACATGGGCGATGATGCCGATGTTGCGGATGTCGGCAAGAGGAGTAGTACGAGGCATGGCAGGTTCCGTCTGTCAGTTAAGGTGTGGGCACGCGTAAATCCCCCATTGTAGACGGAAATATTGCGATCAATCGACAGGTAGGGGTCAGGCCGTCCTCAGCCGGACCAGTTTTCCGGGGCGGGAGCGGGTGATCTCCCCGTCACAGATGACTTCCACCCCGGCGACCCAAGTCGCGATGTACCCACGAGACTTTTGCAGCAGGCGCCGGCCGCCTCCGGGCAGGTCGCGGACGATCTTCGGTACCTCTGGGGCGATGCGTGCAGGATCGAGCAGATTGAGATCGGCGCGCATCCCGGGCGCGATGACCCCGCGATCCACGAGGCCGACATGTCGCGCATTGCGCCGCGTCAACATTTCGACCAACTGCTCCGGCGCCAATCGTCCCGCAGCGCGATCGCGCGCCCAGTGGCTCAGCATGAAGGTCGAGGAGCTCGCGTCGCAGATGCTGCCGACGTGGGCGCCCGCGTCGGAGAGACCATAAAGCGCGTGCGGATGCGTTAGCATCTCGCGCGCGACGGTGAGCGAGCCTTCGTTATAATTGAAAATCGGGAAGTGGATAAGATTATTACCCTCGTCAGCACAAAGAAAATCGTAGATCGCCTCGAGCGCACGGCAGCCACGCTGCTGTGCGATGGCGTAAAAGCTACGCGACAGCGGCGGTTCGTAGTCGACGGTCGCGGTCGCGGAGACCAGCGGGAACATGCGAGCGGCGATCATCTCGATGCGCGCCAGCAGCACATCGACGAGCGGCGGGATCGAGCTGCCATCGCCAGCCAAGCGACCCGATTTTTCGGCGAGGATACGCGTCTTGCGCACTGAATCGCGCAGCGCTGCAGCCTGCTCGGCGAGCGGCAGGTTTGCGACTTCAATGTAGCCCGGAAAACCCATCAGCGGATGGAAGGTGGTATCGAGTCCGAGAATCAATCCGATGCCCCGCGGGCTTGCTTGCAAGGACAAGGGCAGCCCGCGGGCGACCGCATCCTCGGTGCGCGCACGAATGGCGCGCCACTGCTCGCCGCCCGGATCGCGTTGCAGCCAGGTCATCGATAACGGTTTGCCGCTCTCGCGCGCCAGTATCTCGACGAGATCAAATTCGTTGGCGAAGCCCTCGGGGCCGTGCAGCAGATTGAAATCGCTGACCACCTGCACGACGCCATGATCAAGTCCGTGGAAGGCGCGCGCGATGCCGGCAAGTTCGGTGGCGGCGGCCTCGGAGGCCGGCGTCGCCAGTCCCGCCGTAGTGCGATGGTTGTCGGTACGGCCGGTGGAGAAGCCCGCAGCACCCGCTTGTAGCGCTTCGCGCAGCAAGGCTTGCATGGCCGCGATATCGTCCGCCGTTGCTGCCTGCTGGGCCAACGCACGCTCGCCCATCACCGCCATGCGTAGCGGATCGTGCGGAACTTGCACCAGAAAATCGAGACTGTGTGGAACGCGCTCGAGTGCCGCCATGTACTGCGGGAAGCTCTGCCAATCGAAGCTCACGCCTTCGGCGAGCGCAGCGCCCGGGATTTCTTCGACGCCTTCCATCAAAGAAATCAGGCCATCGACGGCACGCTGTCGATCGCCCGGCGCGAGCGGTGCGAAACCCACGCCGCAGTTGCCGAACACCAGGGTCGTTACGCCGTGCTGAATGCTCGGGTTGAAGGTTTCATCCCAGCTTGCCTGACCGTCGTAATGCGTGTGCAGATCGACGAAGCCGGGCGTCAACCAAGCGCCTTGTGCCGACAGGCGTTTTTGCGCTCGGCCACCGACGCGGCCGACTTCGCGGATCGTACCGTCGGTAATGGCGACGTCGGCCGTGTATGCGGCGACGCCGGTACCATCGAGCACGGAGGCACCTTCGATCACGAGATCAAACATGTTGGCGTCTCCTTGGGTCGTCGCCGAGAGGGGACTCGCTCAGCGCGGGATGCGCAGGTCGACGCCGACCGGGCAGTGATCCGAGAGCTTGCGCTGCAAAGCATCGCTCGCCTCGTAGGTTAGACGCACGAAAGAGCCCGCGACACGCCACTCGGCGAGCCGCCCATCGAGCACGACGTGATCGATGTAGCTACGATAATTTTGATTCGGCGCGCAGTTCACGAACGGCTGGTCCGCGGCGACGTTGACCAGAGTGAGACCCTTTGGTTCGTCGTCGTTGATTTCAGCCCAAAGGTTTCGGATCTGGCCTTGATCGTTGCGCGCCGGCCCTTCGCCCGCCAGTAAGTCATGGTTGAAGTCGCCGAGCAGGCCGAAGCGTCGGCCCGCCGCCTGCTCATCGATCCAGCGCTCGAGCTCGGGAATCTGGCGCGCGAGCGTTTGGCAGTCGCGCCGCGGATCATCGAGGGTACGGCGTGCGCAGCCTGATTTCAGGTGCAAAGAAAGCAGCTGAAATTCGCGTTTTTCGCCCGGATAGACGATGAGTTCAGCACCGCGGCGCACTCGATCGTCTAGCGACAGGGCGAGCAGGTCAGGCCCGCAGCGATGCGGCACGCCTTTGCGAATCGCAAAGCCGTTGTTCTGTACCCCCTCGCGTTGGGTGAAACAAAAGTCATGATTGCGAAACACGCGGCGTGCAGCGACGATGCCGTCGACTTCCTGCAGTGCGACGATGTCGGCATCGAGACGATCCACGTAGCGCTCGAGCACTCGCAGGTCGAGCGCGGAGCGTTCTTTTTCCGCAGCGACGTCACAAGGGATGTAGCGCTCGCGGGACCCGGGTGAGCCATCCTGTGGTACGCAAGTGCGCGCCAAAGCCAGAAAGTTTTCCGGCGCGATGAACCATTCGAGATTCCAGGTGGCAATTCGCAGGCTTGGACCGCCGCCCGGACGCGCGATCTTCGCGGTCGCGGCCATGGCCGTCATCGAGAGCGCGAGGGCAGTGGTGATGAGGGCCGCGAGTGCGCTCGCTCGGGTTGCGATCCGTGACCGCTGCGTCGGTGGGAGGTTCATACGCGCCATTGTCGCCAAGCCTGACCATGACTCGCAACGCATGCTAGCCTGCACTTCATGAGAAAAGATGTTCAAGGCTACCGCCGGCTGTTCGGGGTACTCGGGCCGTCGACCAACACCATCGTCCAGCCTGATTTCGATGACATGCGCCCGGCGGGCGTCACCAACCATTACAGTCGCATCTATACGGCGAACTCGAAGGCGATCAGCGATGAGACTTTCATGGCTGCCACGCAAAAGATCTCGCAAGGGGTTGTCGATGCCGTGCGCAGCGTGATGACCTGCGAGCCCGATTATCTGGTGATGGGCATGTCGGCGATCACTTTTTATAACGGCGCGAGGGGCGCGGACGAATTTCAGCGCATGATCGAGCGCGAGTCGGGTGTGTCGATCTCGATCGGCGCGCATTCCTGCGCGGCAGCACTCAAGGCCTATGGCGGCATTCGGCGCATCGCATTCTTGTCGCCTTATTACCCCGTCGCCAACGCCGAGGTTCGTCGTTACTTTGCCGATATGGGCTATGAAACCGTGCGCGATGTACCTATGTGCGCGCCCTCATGGACTGCCATTGCGCAAATCACCGAGGCGCGTTGCCGCGAGGTATTGCGCGAACTCGACGGACCGGAGGTCGACGCGATCATTCAGGTGGGTACCAATTTGTCGATGGTGCGTTTGGCCGCCGAGGCCGAGGACTGGTTTGGCAAGCCGGTGATCGCC
>VGTW01000095.1 GCA_016874555.1 Gammaproteobacteria bacterium
ACGTCTTTGACGATCGTCATGAAGGATGCATTCCATCCAATAGGTAATAACCGATCAGCGGAAACATCGGCTAAGATTCTACTTAGCGTTGATGAATCCGGACCGGTGCTAATGACGATTGTAACGGGTTTTTCTCGTACCCACGATCTCGGTGGCGACACGATCTGAGGTGTCGGACGGTCGCTTTTCGATCCGCCGTATTCTTATTGAACGTCCCCGGTATCAACGATTTCGAGATCGGGTCGGATGTTGAGGATTGTCTGCCGGTTCTATTGCGTTTAGATGGTCTGCGAAAGACCTACGAGCCCGTCGAATTAGAGGGGGATTTGCGATGAGCGTGGATCAAATAACGAAGGGCGTGAGGACGAGTTGCGTAGCATGGGCGATCGGGTTGTGCGTCGGTCTGAGTCCGATCCGCGGGCTTGCTCAGGATCTGGCAATCCCTATTCCGGCGCAGGCTTTCGGTGAGTTGCCTCATCCGCCGGCGCCCGATTATGCGAACCCCTCGTCGTGGGCCGCGTTACCTCATCGGCGCGATGCCGCTGATGTTGTACCGGAAAACGATTCGTTCGGAGATCGACAGGATCGCGCGTCGGTAGATGTCTTCTATATTCATCCGACCACCTATCGCGACACGGCTTTCTGGAATCAGCCGATCAATGACGTCGCCACGAATGCGTGGACCGACGAGTCGGTGATCGCTCGACAAGCGGCGGTGTTCAATGCCTGCTGTCGTGTCTTTGCACCCCGTTATCGCCAGGCGACCGCGGCCGCCGTCTATGCAGGTGCCGACAAAAATCCCCTCGGTGCCTACGAACTCGCATGGCAGGACGTACGGGCGGCATTCCTGACCTATATGACCCAATGGAATCGGGGCCGGCCGTTCATCATCGCCGGTCACAGTCAGGGCTCGGCTCACGCAGAGAGATGGATCGCGGAGTTCGGTGCACAGCCCGAGTACCGTCGCTCACTCGTGGCCGTCTATGCCATCGGCGTCTCGTTTTCGGAACGGACGCTAAGACAAATCGGCGGCGGCATTACTGTCTGCGCGACACCGACATCCATCGGCTGTTTTATAAGTTGGAACGCGTTCGATCGCGCCGGTGATCCGTCCACCTATCTCGCGGGTGGCTTGGCACGTCACCGCCAGCGCTACCGCAGTGAAGAAGGCTCGGCGGTGACTTGCATCAATCCGCTCTCTTTCGATCTCGCGCGTCCCTCGGCACCGGCGTCGGACAACCTGGGTGCACTGCCGGCTCGCCGCGGCGTGGGGTTAGCGGAGGCCCTCGCGGCGGGCGTGTCGTTGCCTGCGACGCAGGCTGGGCGGCTTGGCGCCGCCTGCGAGGGGGGCATCCTGCGCGTCGATACGCCGCCGAAGGAAGGGTACGCCGTCGTACCGTTGCCGAACGGCTTGCTGCACTTTAACGAGTTCGATCTTTTCTACCAGAACATCCGCGCCAACGCGCTTGAGCGTGCCGCTGCGTTCAAGCGCTGAAGTCGTCAGATCATCACGGATGCGCCGCGACGAATTCGCGTAGCCGCCGATCGAGGTCCTCGGGTGCATCGATAAAGGGCGCGTGCCCGGATCCAGTCATGACCTGCACCGCTGCCATCGGGAGCGTCGCGGCCACGCGGGCGAGCGTCTCGACGGACTGGGTCTTATCCTGATCGCCGACGACGAAGAGCAGGGGTCGATTGATCGTGGAGACAGGTCCTGATTGTCGGGCGCGAGCGAGTGCATCGCACGGCGGGCGTAGGTCGGCAGCACCTGGTTCGTGGCGAACATCACCTGCTGCATCGTGAGGCTCGCCGGATGCGCATTCATCAGTTTGACGAAATTCTTCCCGTTGGTGATCTGCGCCGGAATATCCGGAGGCGCTTGGCGATTAGCATCGCGTTGCGCGGCGAGGCGCGCCGTTACGACCGGATCAGTTGGCGCAGGCGGTAATCCCGCGTTGGAGCCGACGAGGACGAGCGCTGCGATATTCGAGAGCTCGTAGTGTCGAGCGTAATCCATGCGATGTAACCGCCGAAGGTCCAGCCGACGATCATCAGTCGTTTCAGGCCGTGCTCGGCAATCACCCGTGCGACGTCATCCGCCCAGACCCGTGTGCCCGCGTAGGCGGATTCGTGCCACGGCTTGCCCGAGCAGCCATGACCGCGCAGGTCGAAACTGACGATGAACTGATCGCGCGCGAGATCGGGGTCGAACTGCAGCTGGAAAACGGCATGACTTTGCGAGAATTCGTGGATCAGCAGAATCTCACGATCCGCCGGATTGCCGGTCTCATAAACGCACAGCGGAACGCCATCGGCTGCGGAGATGAACTCGCCGGCTGTCGAGCGCGACGTGTCGCCATGGGTGGCAAGTGGAGCAAGACCCAGCGCGAGGCCTGCGAGACCGAGCGCGAGAATCCGGGGTGGGGGCGTCATACGATTTTCCTTCCGAAGGAAAGGGTAATCCTCGTGGGTAGACGTGGATTCTTCACGCTTGCATCGTCGGTGCCGTTGGCGGTAAGAAAGACTCGCCGTTTCAACGGGAGAGGACTCATGAGCAAAGGACAAGTCGATCGCCGCCACGTGTTGGCGGGCGCGATGGCGGGCGGGAGTGCGCTCGGCGTGTGGCTGGATTCGCCGGCGTTGGGCGCGACGACAGCGACGGCGGCAGGGCCGCGGCTCGAGGATCCGATAGAACGAGCGAGAATCTTCGCCAAGGTAAAGGGTTCCTGCGCAGAGGAGACTGTCTACACGTTCTGTCGACTGCACCTCTACCTTTGGCTCAACGACGGCAACCTCAAACCGATGCTCACGATGCAGAATCTCAACGCCGGTACCTGGCGTCCTCTACCCAACGGTAACTATCAGGGTCTCATCCGCGAAGTCGGCGTCTATACGGCGTTCGATACCGACGACTACGTCGATCATTGGATTAATCCCGTGACCCAAGACAAGCGTGAGATATGGCCGTTCTTCGGCGGGCCGCTGTCGGTCGAGATCGGGGCGCAAGGCACGGTGACCGGACCCGAGGCGACGCTTAAGCCGAAGGAAATGCGCTTCGATGTGATGGGTGACCAGTTACTGTTGCCGAACCAATCGGCCTTCTCGTTTCCGAATCCGTTCAAGCCGGAGCAGTGGCCGAAGGAAGCGGGTGAGCCGATGTTCTACTGGGACTCACACTATTTTTTTGCCGCGAGCTTGTCCGAGATCCTCGATCCAAAAATCTCGAGCGCGCAGTCAACCGTACAGTTCCAGAATCTGGTGAGTTTTCACCCCTGGCTTGGTATGGGGCGCACGCCTGGTCGTACGTACGGCAAGGGCCTCGGCACCAAGTTGCGGTCGCTCGATGAGATGCCGAAGGCGCCACGCGTGCTCCTCGAAAAGCATGCGCCCCAGATTTTTGATCTGCCGTCGTGGCAGGCTCCGCGCCTCGATTTCATGGAGTACATGCAGCAACGCAAGCCGGGGTAACGCGTTGGGTGACGCGCAAGTCGGCGTCGCGACGTCCAAGCAGGAAGTCCCGCATGTCGGTGGCGATGCGCGTGGGCTCCTCGAGGTAGGCGTAATGACCGAGCTTGGGGTACTTGATCAACAACGAAGAAGCGCTCGTCAGCCAGTGCACCATCACGTCGGCTTCGAGATGCGAGACCGTGAGGTTGCCGATGCCCCATGCGATGAGCGTGGGAGCCCGGACTCTGGCAAGTTCAGTCTGCGGATCACCGGTACGGAAATTACTAAGATAGATGGCACCGGCTTCCGCCAGACCTGCGCGGCGATTCATATCGTATGTGCGGGTGACAAATGTGGGGTTGGGAATCGTTCCGCCCGTGAACTGGGTAGAAAGATTTTGTTGCCAGTATCCGCGTGACTTGTAGCGTGCCTCGATCCAGCGTCGCAGGACCGATCCACTCGGCCGATTCGGATTCGTTGCCGCCGTGCGGGGCATGCCGGCAGAGTTAATGAGAATCAGTCGCTCGACGCTCTCGGGGTGAGCGGCCGTATGCCGAAACGCTACGATGCCGCCCGAGGATGTTCCAACGATCGAGTGGCGAGTGACGCCGAGATGCGCAAGGAGACCCGAGAGCATCTCGAGATTGCGTTCGATCGAGTAGCGCTGCGCGGGATCGTCACCGGTCAGACCATTTGTCAACATGTCGAAGCGAATTACACGATGTGTTTTCGCAAGCTCCGTAGCTACGGGCGACCAGGCATCGAGATTGAGAAACGACGCATGAACGAGGACCACGGCGGATCCTGCACCTTGGTCCTTGTAGTGCAGCCGCACACCATCGATGTTTACGAAGCGCGAGTCCGCGTCTGCGTAACGAGCCTCCAGTGTCTCGCGACTGATCTCGTACGGGGCCTTAGCGAAACCCATCGGCACGAGCGTTGTCAGCACGAGCATCGCGATCGAGCAGTTAGCCAACATTTGGGATCGAATCAGTCGCTTCATGAGCTCCCCCAAGGGCGTGTAATCAGGGCGTCGAGGTTAGAGCGGCGATGATCGGGTTCAGGAATCGACCGTCGTCGAAGTCGTTACGGATCCGACCGATCCGAACCACCACCGCGCGTTCGGCCGGTAGCACGTAGACGCGCTGACCGCCTCGACCGCCCGCATACACGATACCCCGCGATGCGAAAGCGGTCGGCGGGGGTCGTGCGACATCGCCGTACTGTGACCGCGGGATGAGCGTCGTCGGTTCGAGCAGCCAGTGCATCCCTTGGGCGCGGTTGAGCGGATTCGGAGCCAGTAGCATCGCGATCGTCTCCGCGGTCAGGACGGGCTCGCCCGTCGGGCGACCCTCCGTACGGACCAATTCGCCGATACGTGCCCAATCCCGTGCTCGCGCCTGCAGACAGCAAAACACGCGCGTTGAGCCACCTGCCCGATCTAGGCGTACGGTGGCATCCGCTGCGCCCGAGGGTTTCCACAGACGCCGCGAGAGGAACTTCGCGTAGGACGTGCCCGCAATGGTTTCGAGTACGAGCCCCATGAGCTGGACCTCAACCGCCGAGCCGCGCGAGGCGACGCTTCGGTGTCGGTCCGGACGCTGGGTGATAGCGAGTGTACGAAGGTCCGTGCCGAGAAAGAGCGCGAGCCCCGGCGAATCCAGTGTAGGGGAATACGGAGGGTCGACAAGGCCCGAGCGCCCAAGGAGCAAATCTCGCACCGTGATCAGCGCGCGCGGATCCCCGACGACCGACCACTCGCGGATCCAATTCGACACGGGAACGTCCAACGACGGTAACAGACCATCCTCGTGGGCAGCGAGCACGGCGAGAGCGACGAGGGCACGATGCATCGACTGCGTATCAAATCTCGACTCGGGGCCGAAGCCGGGCGCGTACCGCTCAAACGCTACGACGCCGTCCTGCAGCACGACGAGCGCAAGCGTGTCGAGTTCGTCTGCGGCCCTCGCGACGCTCGCAAATCGACTGATGCGCTCAACTGTCGCGCCTCTCTCGAATCGACGAATCTCATCGCGACGTTGTACAGACCGTAGCGCCCCCGAGACCCGTTCGGTAGGTTGATACCAGTCGATATCGGTGACGACGCGCTCGTCGGTGGGCATCGCGGCAAATCGTGCTGTGAGCGTGGGTGGAGGCGCCGCATCGGGATCACGATCGAGGATGCCCGCGCAGCCGCTTCCCGCGAATAGTAGCGCGATGAGCAAGGCGCGGCGCACCGGAGCGGCGTCAGCGAGCCGGAGCGACTCGCTCGCGCGATCGATAGAACCAGAGGAGGACCAGGCCGAAGGCATAGGCTAACGATACTTAGCACTGGAGCCGAACGTTTGCGCACTCACTTGCTTACACACCGTTGTTAAAGGTTAAAAAGCCTTAGAAAAAGGCTGATTACAAAGGGTACCAATTACTCATATTCCCTTGGTCCTTGGTTTGAATGCAAGCGGACCCAGTCCCACGAAATCAACGGGTAATATTTCTATTGATTTATTTTCTTAGTCAAGTGGAAAAGCAATCCCTTGAAGTAAGTTTGACGCGTCGATCAATTAACCACTTACGATCGGACATCATTTGGACGCTCGGGCGGCCACACATCGACTTCATCCAGTCACAACTCGCGCCCTCGCGAGTCCTTGGCGCGACCAACTCGCAGCCTGGCGTCAGCGGCACGCCACTGTCTCACGACTCCAAGAAAACGCGCGCCGTCACGGTTGTCTTCCATTTTCCGCCAAACTGGTCGATGACCCAGCCCCACTACGTCAACAGTGATCAGGAATTCTTTGTGCTCGACGGCGAGCTCGAGATCAACGGCACGCTCTATCGGCGCGGCGACTACGCCTATTTGCCTGCCGGGCTCGCGCACACGTGCCGCAGCAGCGGTCCCGGCGCGACGCTGCTCAACTTTTACGAAGGCGAACATCTCGCCTTCTACGAGCCAACGCCCGCAGGCATGTATCTACCGGAAAAATTCACTCGCAAGCTTGTTGCCGATGAGCAGCCTTGGCAGGCCTCACGCGAACCCGCCTTCGCCACGCTCAGGCTCCGAGTGCGGGAAAACGCCGGCGCCACGATCCGGAGCGCGGCGAGAGCACCTGGCTGATCGAGGTGGCTGCGGATCCGGCTGCAGACGCTGCACCGCTGCGCCCCACAGTCAGCCCTGCGGTGGCCGAAGAAAGTGATGTTCTAAAGGGCGAGATCGCCACGCCCCGCGGCACCATGAAAAGCGGCGCTTATTCCTGGCGCGCCCCGGGCACGCCTCGCGGCCCCTGGGGTTCGCGCACCGGGTATCAGCTTCTGGTGCGCAGCCGCCGTGGCGCGCTCGCTTGAGCGGAGTCCGCAGAACCTGCCAAAGTGACCTGGGACGCCCAGTGCGATCCGGCGATTTCGGAGAGCATGCGGGAGTTTGCCTTCGGCGTGCGTAGTTCCGCAACCGCGTACCAAAGGTGGTGAGCACCGACTAAATAGGTTGAAGTTCGGCGCCTGTCTGTAGTACTACGGCATGCCATATGTACAAAATCCGTGGCGGAAGGGAGGATAGAGGATGACAACAACCACCGAATTGAAACGGCAAATTGCCGCCGCCATCACTGCCGCACTCATCGCGCCCGTTGCCAGCGTCGTCAACGCCCAGCAGGGCAACGAAGATGCCATCGCGCTCGAGGAAGTCGTCGTCACGGCACGCAAAGTCGAAGAAAACCTCATGTCCGTGCCCATCTCGATCACCGCGTTCTCGGGACCTGAAATCGAGGCCGCCGGAATGAAGGATCTGAGCGACGTCATGCGCATGACGCCGAGCTTCAACTTCGTCAACCAATTCGGCGCCTCGGGGCGCAATGATCGTTCGACGAATTCTTTAGTGTTTCGCGGCTTGTACCTCAACGCAAACGCCAACTTGAATGCCGGCGGTCTGATGTTCATCGATGGCGCGCCCGTGATCGGTGCGCAGCCGCCGCCGATTACCGACGTCGCCCGCATCGAAGTACTCAAGGGGCCGCAGAGCGCTTACTTCGGCCGTTCCGCCTTTGCCGGTGCCATCAACTTCGTCACTCGTGAGCCGACCGGTGAATTCGGCGGTCGCGCCTCGGTCGAGTTGTCCTCCTGGGACTCTTTTGATGCCAACCTAAGCATGGAGGGCGGCCTGACCGAGTCGGTGTCTGCCCGGCTCAGCCTGCGCTCGTTCAAGCGCGGCGGGCACTACACCAACTTCACCGATCCGAACGGACAGGAACTCGGCGAACAAAACACCGAGTCGGCATCGTTGGCGATCGTCTGGAATCCCTCCGAAAACCTCAAGGTCAAGAGCTACTTCAACGTCTTCCGCAACGATGACGGCCCGCCCTCGCAGCTCGCGCTGAAGGACGAATCGTTTACCGGTCGCGCAAACCCCGACAAGACGTGCTCGCCCTTTTCACAGGTCGCTCCGGGCACACCGATCCCCGGCAATCCGGCAACCAACCCGCGCCCGACTTTTGGGTACGTCTGCGGCACAGTGCCACGGATGAGCCAGATCTCGCCGTCGTTGGCCTCGGGTGACTGGAACGTCGACAGCTCGCCACTCGCGCGGCAGGCACTCTTTAACCCGGCTTCGCTGAGCCCGCTTGGCCCGCTCGCCAACAACTGGCTGATCTTTGATCCTACTTTCAAGCAAGACGGTGGCACCAAGCGCGAAGCAGCCCAAGGGGACCTGCGCATCGACTACGAACTCGGCAATGGCATGTCGGT
>VGTW01000096.1 GCA_016874555.1 Gammaproteobacteria bacterium
CCGAAGCGAACACCGTGCACGGCTCCGACGGCGCCGAGACGGCAGCCCAGGAAATCGCGTACTTCTTCCGCGGCATCGAGATCTGCCCGCGCGCCTAAGCGCCCGACAGTCATGAGCGAAGCTGCCGCCGCACGCACAAACCTGCTCGGGCTTGAAAAGTCCGAGCTTGAAGCGTTTGTGGGTGCACTCGGCAACAAACCCTTCCGCGCCCGACAGCTGATGAGCTGGCTCTACAAGCGCGCGGAGGGGGACTTCGCGGCCATGACCGATCTCGCACGCGATTTTCGTGGGCAGCTATACCACGTTGCCGAGGTACGCGCGCCAGAGATCGTCTCGCGGCACGACTCGGCAGATGGCACCCGCAAGTGGTCGCTGCGCGCCGACAGCACCCAGGCATTCGAGATGGTGTTCATCCCGGAGGTCGATCGCGGCACGTTGTGCATTTCTTCGCAGGTGGGCTGCGCCCTTGACTGCGCGTTTTGTGCGACGGCGCAGCAGGGCTTCAATCGTAATCTCACCACCGCAGAGATCGTTGGTCAGGTTTGGCTGGCTAACAAGGAGCTCGGCTTCGAGCCGGGGGGCGAGCGACGTATCACCAATGTTGTGTTCATGGGGATGGGCGAGCCGCTCGCGAATTTTCGCAACGTCGTTCCGGCTATCCGTATCTTGCTTGATGATCTCGGCTTCGACATTTCGCGACGGCGCGTGACGCTCTCCACTTCGGGTCTTGTGCCGCTCATGTACAAGCTTGCCGAAGAAGTGAACTGCGCTCTCGCGGTTTCTTTGCACGCGCCTGACGACGCCCTGCGTAATGAGCTCGTACCCATCAATCGCAAGCATCCGATCGCCGAACTGCTCGAGGCCTGTTGGTATTACATCGATGAGCAGAACGGCCGCAGCGTCACTTTCGAATACGTCATGCTCGATGGCGTCAATGATCAACTCGAGCACGCGCGCGCGCTTGCGCGTATGTTCAAGGGCCAGCCCGCCAAGCTCAATCTGATCCCGTTCAATCCGTTTCCGGGCACAAGCTATCGACGCTCGCCTATGCCCGTGATCACACGTTTTCGCGACGAACTCATTCAGCGCGGAGTGCTCGCGACCATTCGTCGCACCCGTGGCGATGACATCGATGCGGCCTGCGGTCAGCTCGCCGGACGAGTCAATGATCGTACCCGTGTCCGTCTCGGCGACAAACTCGCCGGAGCGATGACATCATGACCGCCGAGTTCGTGCTGACGAGTCCGGGCGAAGAGTCGATCGGTCCGCGGCTCGCCCGCTTGCGTCAGGAGCGCGGCCTAAGCACCGCTGCGGCCGCGGCCAAGCTGCACTGTGATGAGGCCATCTTGCAGGCGCTCGAAACCGAGTGCTTCAACGACATCGGCGCGCGTGTTTTCGTGCAGGGCCATTTGCGCCGCTACGCTGAATTTTTGGGTGTCCCCATCGATGAGGTGCTTTCCGAATGGTCGCGAATCGGTGCCGCATTTGCGCAAACCGATCTCGCCCAAGTGCCTCGCCTGCCGGCGCGCGCAGTTGATCCGCAGGCCGTCGGTCGACGCGTGGGTTACATAGCGGCGGCGGTCGTCATTACGGTCGCAGCATGGTCGATTTTGCAGGGTGGTGGGGTCGCGAAGCCAAGCGCCGCACCGGCTCCCGGCGCTCCTGTGGCGACAGCATCGGTGGCCATCCCATCCAAGGCAGCCGTGGAATCTTTGACTGTAACTCCCGTCGTGGTGCCGCCCGTCCTAGCACCGGTCATCGTCGAGACGCCAGTCGCGACGCCGCCGGCGCGAGCCCAACTGGCGCTCGCCTTGACCCCGAGTTCGACGGAGTCTTGGGTCGAGGTCTACGATACTACTGGTGAGCGCCTTTTCTTTGATCTGGCTCGCCGGGGTAACCGTATCGCTGTTCAGGGCGCGGCGCCACTGCGTGTGTTGCTTGGTCGCGCGGATATCACTGCGATGGAGGTCGACGGTCGTTTCGTGGCCATCCCCCCGGATTTCATTTTCAACGGTATGGCGCATTTTACGATTGCCCGCGATGGCAAGCTCGCGCGCGTGGTGAAGCCGCCAGCCAACGCGCCCGCCTCGTCGACACTCGCACCATCCACGTCATGAGCAGCCAGGGCGTACAACCTGTCAAGGGTATGAACGACGTCCTGCCTGTCGAGATTCATCGCTGGCAGTTTCTCGAGTCCACCGTGCGCGAACTGTTGCACGCGCACGGCTACGACGAGATACGCGTGCCGGTCGTCGAACATACCGATCTTTTTAAGCGCGCGATCGGTGATTACACCGACGTAGTCGAAAAAGAAATGTACAGCTTCGAGGATAAGGGCGGTGAGCGCCTCACGCTGCGTCCCGAAGCGACAGCCGGTATCGTGCGCGCCATGATCTCGAATGGTTTGCTGCGCGGTGCGCGTCATAAGCTGTGGTGCGTGGGGCCAATGTTCCGCCACGAAAAACCGCAGAAGGGTCGCTTCCGACAGTTTCATCAGATTGATGTCGAGGCGGTCGGCTTTGCTGGCCCCGATATCGATGCCGAGTTGATTGCGCTGACAGCAGCGTTCTGGCGGCGTCTGGGTATCGGTCGTGTGCGTCTGCAGATCAATTCTTTGGGAACGGCCGAGATGCGCCGTGATTATCGTGTCAAGCTGTCTGCCTACTTTCGTGAGCACTCGGCTACGCTCGATGAAGACAGCCTGCGTCGTCTCGAGGGTAATCCGCTGCGCATCCTCGACAGCAAAAATCCCGATATGCAGGATGTGATTACGGGTGCGCCATCGCTTCCCGAGCACCTCGACACCGAATCCAAGGCGCACTTCGCCGAATTGTGCGCGATGCTCGATACGCTCGGCGTCGCCTATGAAATCAACCCGTACCTCGTTCGCGGTCTTGATTACTACTCGCGCACTGTGTTCGAGTGGGTGACTGATGCGCTCGGCGCACAAGATGCCGTGTGCTCGGGTGGTCGTTACGATGGCCTGATTTCCCAGCTGGGCGGCGAAGTGACGCCTGCCATCGGCTTCGCGATGGGTGTGGAGCGGGTGGTTGCCCTGATCGAACAGGCGGGTACTGCGCCGGCGGCGGCCGCAGCCGATGTATATCTCGTGGCCCAGGGTGAAGCGCCGTTGCGTACGGCCATGCGTCTTGCCGATGAGCTGCGGCGCGAGCTGCCCGCGCGACGTATCGAGCTCAATTTGGGCGGCGGAAATTTTAAGGCGCAGTTTCGGCGTGCCGATCGCAGCGGCGCAGCGCTCACGCTCGTACTCGGCGAGGATGAATTGACGCGCGGCGTGGTGCAGATGAAGCCGCTGCGCGAGGGGCTCGGCGACCCGGCCGAGGTGACGATTGGCAACGCCAGCACCGCGGTCAGTGCATGGCTTGTAACGCGGCGGCTCTGAGGCCGGCGTCAGCATCAGGAGAGAGAGCGTGATCGACGATTTTTACAACGAGCAGGAGCAGTGGGAGCGTGTCAAGCGATGGCTGCGCGAAAACGGCCCGTGGCTCGTAGCGGGTGTGATCATTGGCCTTGGTGCGCTCGCCGGATGGCGCTGGTGGGAAGCGCGAGTGGAGCGACGTTACGTCGAAGCGAGTGCGGCCTATCAGCGAATTTTGCAGACCCTGGAGCGTGGTGATCGCGCCGCGGTGCTGAAGGCCGTCGATGACCTGCGCGCCGAATACGCCGCCTCGGCCTATGCCGATCAGTCCGATCTGCTCGCGGCGCGCGCGCATGTTGATGCCGGCGAGTTGGGGCCTGCAAGCGAGCGTCTAACCCGTGTCATGCAAAACTCCGATGATCCGCAGCTGCAGCTCGTAGCACGTGTTCGACTTGCGCGTGTGCAGATCGCGCAAAAAAATACCGATGCTGCCCTCAAAACTTTGCAACGTGCCGAGCCCGGTGGCTTTGCTGCGCGCTTCGATGAGGTGCGCGGCGATGCGCTTTATGAAAAAGGGGATCTTACCGGCGCGCTCGCTGCTTGGCGCAAAGCCGAGACTGAGGGTGCGGGTACAGATGGCAAGCCGGCGAGCGTCGATCTCGAGGGTCTGCGCCTCAAAATTTGGGATCTCGAATCTGACGGCGTGAAGTTGCCGGTTGCGGCGGCTCCTGCGTCCTTGGCCAAGCCTTAATGGAGAACGGCATGTCGCGCAGTGCCCCTGTCAATCGGACAGTCAGACTGATCGCCGTGGCCTTGGCGCTTGCGGTCCTCGCGGCCTGCGATAAGGACAAGGACGTCGAGCCGCCCGCCGAACTCGTCGACTTCAAAGAATCGCTCAGCGTAAAGCGCGTATGGACGATTTCTTTGGGTGGTGGTAATGAAGTCATGCGTGACGGACTTGCACCCGCTGCCATTGGCGATCAGGTATTCCTCGCTGGCCGTGGGGGCGACGTCGTCGCCGTACAGGCGGCGAGCGGCAAGACGATCTGGCGCACGCGTACCAAGGCCGAGCTGACGGGTGGTCCCGGCGCGGGGCAGGGGCTGGTGGTCGTCGGTACAGCCGACGGTGAGCTAATCGCGCTCGATCAGACAACGGGCACGCGCCGTTGGTCGGCGAAACTCGGCGGCGAGATTTTGGCGGCGCCCGCTATTTCCGAGAGTGCGGTTGTCGTACGCACTGTGGCGGGTCGTTTGCTGAGTCTCGCGCTCGCCGACGGCAAAGAATTGTGGCGTGAAGATCAGCAGATTCCGCGTCTGACGCTGCGCGGCACTGGAGCACCCGCGATCGCGGGTGGCACGGCAGTCAGCGGCTTCGACAACGGCCGTGTGCTTGCGGTCGATGCAGCGCGCGGCGAAGTGCTCTGGGAGCAACTGGTGTCGCCCGCGCGTGGCCGTACTGAACTCGAACGGCTCGTGGATATCGATTCTGCGGTCAAGATTTCAGGCAGCGATATCTTTGTCGCCGGCTTTCAGGGTCGCGTCTCGATGCTCGCACTCGACACCGGTCAGGCTTGGTGGTCGCGCGAGATCTCCAGCCATCGTGGGCTTGATATCGATGACGAGCGCGTCGTCGCCACTAGCGCCATGGGTGAGGTGATTGCCCTCAACCGCCGCACCGGAGTCGAGACCTGGCGACAAAATGGACTGCGTCTGCGCAGGCTCTCTGCGCCGGCCATTATTGGTGATCGTGTTGCAGTGGCCGATTTCGAGGGCTATGTACACTGGCTCGATGCCGCGACGGGGGCCTTCGTCGCACGTAGCAAGACCGGTGGACGTACCAGTAATCCACCGCTCGTAGTCGGCGATATCGTCATCTTCCAAGATGACGAAGGTCGCGTGACGGCACTGCGTCCCAAGGGCTGAGCGCAGGGGCGCAAGGGATACCGCCTCCTCTGACGGAGTCATCATGCTTCCCGTCGTCGTGGTCGTTGGTCGTCCGAACGTCGGTAAGTCGACGCTGTTCAATCGTCTGACCGGGACGCGCAACGCCATCGTGGCCGACCTGCCCGGCGTCACTCGTGATCGCCAATACGGTTACGGCAAGCTCGGGCCTGTGCCTTACGTGGTGGTCGACACCGGCGGTCTAGTCGAGCAGCCCTCTGGCATCGAAACGCCGATGCGGCTGCAGACCGAGCGCGCGATCGAAGAGGCTGATGTACTCGTTTTTCTTGCCGATGCGCGCAGCGGTCTGACACCACAAGATCATTGGGTGGTGCGTGAACTGCGCCGCTCTGGCAAAAAGGTGGTGCTTGCGGTCAACAAGGCCGAAGGACTGGACCCCGCGACCGCCGTCGCGGACTTTCATTCTTTGGGGCTCAGGGTACCGATCGCGATCGCTTCAGCGCACGGTGATGGCTGCCGCGAGCTGATGTCGCAGGTACTCGAAGATTTCGATCCGGAGGTCATCGCTGCCGAGTCGGCGCCAAACGATGGTCGTATCCGAATTGCCATCATCGGGCGACCGAATGTCGGCAAGTCCACGCTCGTCAATCGACTGATTGGCGAAGAGCGCGTGATCGCGAGCGACATGCCGGGTACGACGCGCGACAGCATCTTCGTGCCCTTTGCCCGCGATGAGCGGGAATTTACTTTGATCGATACTGCCGGTATCCGGCGGCGCGGCAAGATCGAAGATGACATCGAAAAAGCCAGCGTGTCTAAAACTCTGCAGGCCATCGATACAGCGCATGTAGTGATCTTTGTTGTCGATGCGCACGACAGTATCGGTGAGCAGGATGCTAACGTGCTCGGGCTCGCGCTGCAGCGGGGGCGGGCGCTCATCATTGCCGTCAACAAATGGGACGGCATTCCGATGGAACAACGTGACGAGATTCGCCGTCTGCTCGAGCTCAAGCTCGATTTCGTGCCGTATGCGCCGGTGCGTTTCATTTCGGCGCGACACGGCACGGGTGTCGGCGAGTTGGTCGCGGCTACCATCAAGGCCTATGATGCTGCGATGACCGAAATTCCAACCTCGAAACTCACCAAGTCACTCGAGCGGGCGATGGTGCAGCACCAGCCGCCGCTGGTGCGGGGGCGCCGCATCAAGCTGCGCTATGCCCACCAGGGCGGCCGCAACCCGCCGCGGATTATCATCCACGGTAATCAGACCGTGCATGTGCCCGAGGCCTACACGCGCTATCTCGCTAATGTTTTCCGTCGCGAGTTTGATCTCTTCGCCTCGCCGGTGGCGGTCGAATACCGCACCGACTCCAATCCCTACGCCCGCACTAGGGGGCGCCCGCGCCCGCAGACGGCTTCTGAGAAGCGCGCGTCGGCGAAAGAGAAGGCGCAGCGCGCAAGAAAATCGCGGTAATCCGATAAAAATTACTATCCGCGGACGCCGCTTTGGTATCTTAGCGCCGTTTCGCGTGGCGAATAGATAACACCTAGAAGGTGCCCGTGACCCACCCTCTCAAAGTCGAGGATTTGGGGACGCCGCTGCACGACAGTCGCATTGATCCTGATTTCTTTGCCATCATTGCTCGCCGCTACCAAGTTGCCGACACGACGAGCACGCATTTCGGTCAGGTATTCCGCTCGGGGTTCGTCAGTAATTACTTGCTCGCCGGTTTGGCGGTGGTACTTGCTCTTTCCGGTTTGCTCGCGCCCGCGTTCAAGCTGCCTCTGGTCTTTGCTGAACTCGGCTGCGTTGCGCTGATCCTCATCAATACCCAGGCCGGCAAACGCCTCGGTTGGCATGAGCGCTGGATGGACAATCGCCATCTCGCCGAACAATTGCGCTCGCTCGCGCTGTCGAGTCTGATGGGCGATCTCGGTCTGCGCAGCACGACCGGGACTCGCGACGCCGCAGCGATCCCCGGGTGGGTGGGCTGGCTTGCGCGCGCGACGGCTCGCGAGACAGGGCTGCCGGGTGTACGCATCGATGAAGATTACTTGCGTACGGTTCGGGATGATGCCGTGAAACTGATCGACGATCAGCTCGCGTACCACCGCGCAAACGCGACGCGTATGCAGAAGCTCGAGCACCGACTCAATGGTCTCGGCGAAATCATGTTTGGTGCAACGGTAGCGGGCTGCGTCGGATGGATCGTTTTCAAGCTCAGCGGTTTGCCGCTGGGTACCAAAGGTCATGTGGGTCTGACCGAGGTGGTGACCTTTGCGACCGCTGCTTTACCCGCGCTTGGCTCGGCGATCTACGGCGTGCGCAACCAGGGCGATTTCGCCGGTGGCGGGTTTCGTTCCGAAGTGATGGTCGAGCGTCTTGCGAGTTTGCGACTTGCCATGGTCGCCGATCGCCTCGAACATCAGCGATTACTTGCGCGACTGCGCAGCCTCTCCGACATCATG
Organism: Gammaproteobacteria bacterium; assembly: GCA_016874555.1. GTDB lineage: Bacteria > Pseudomonadota > Gammaproteobacteria > Steroidobacterales > Steroidobacteraceae > UBA964. The sequence goes on from VGTW01000096.1 coordinate 7,751, forward strand.
CTCAGTGATGTCGCCAATTGGCGCACCACCTTCAAGGCCCGGCCGCTGACGCTCCCGGGCTGATTGGTTTCGCTGCCGGCAGAAACAACGCCGGATCGACGAACGCGCGATTGAGTGCAACGCCCCAGTGCAGGTGGGGACCCGTGACGCGGCCGGTGGCGCCGACCTCGCCGAGTTTGTCGCCGGTTTTTACTTCAGTCCCCGGTTCTACATCGATCTTGCTCAGATGACAGTAGAGCGTGATCAGCCCCTGTCCGTGATCAATGAAAACCGAGTTGCCGTTGAAGAAAAAATCGCCGGTCTCGATCACCTTGCCCGGCGCGGGCGCAAAGATTGGCGTGCCCGTGGGCGCGGCGATATCCATGCCCGAGTGGGGATTGCGCGGCTGATTATTGAACACGCGGCGCAGGC
>VGTW01000097.1 GCA_016874555.1 Gammaproteobacteria bacterium
TTACCGCGGTTTATTTCGCCTTCTTCATCCTCATGCCGTGGTACACGAGCATCGAGAAGTGCAAGCCCGCTCCGGAGAGGGTCTCGTACCATGCGTAAGTCCGTTGTCATCGTCGCCTTCGGGCTCAAGCTTGCGTTGACTAGCTCGCTCGGCCTCGCGGCCGGTGCCGGTCCGCACGCCGCCTGGATGGACTGGAAGCCGGGTAACGACGTCAGCAACGTCGCGTCGCTGCAGCGTGGTGCGGCCAACTTTATGGGGTACTGCGCCGGTTGCCACTCGCTCAAGTACAACCGCTACTCGCGCGTCGCTGCCGATCTCAACATTCCGGACGAGCAGATGGAAAAACTGCTGCTTTTGCCGGGTGCCAAGAGAGGCGACTACATGATCTCGCCGATGCAGGCCGGCGATGGCGAAGCTTGGTTTGGTAAGGCACCGCCCGATCTGTCGCTGATCACGCGTTCCAAGGGTTCAGAGTACGTCTTCCAATTTTTGAAGACGTTCTACGTCGATCCGCAGCACCCCAATGGCACCAACAATCTTGCGCTGCCCGGTACTGCCATGCCGCACGTGTTGTCGGCGCTGCAGGGCTTGCAGGAAGCCAAGTTCGAGACAATCGAGAAAACCGTTGACGGCGCCAAGGTCAGCGAGTCGCACTGGCAATCGTTCGAACTCGCTTCGCCGGGACAACTCTCGGCCGAAGAGTACGATGCGTTTCTGCGCGATACGGTCAACTTCCTCGAGTACGCGGGCGAGCCCCAGAAGGCCAAGCGGCAATCGCTGGGCGTGTGGGTGATCCTATTCCTGCTCGTGTTCACGGGCTTTGCATATCTGTTGAAGCTCGAGTACTGGAAGGACGTCAAATAAACTTGAGCGCCAGCCGCATTCCACGACGCCCGTATTTGCTGCGGGCGATGCATCAGTGGATGACGGACAGCGGGCTCACGCCGCACTTGATCGTCGACGCCGCGCAAGAGGGTGTCGAGGTGCCGCGTGAGCACATCCGAGAGGGGCGTGTCGTGCTCAACGTTAGTTATGACGCGACGCGTCATCTCGATCTCGGCAACGAGTGGGTAATTTTTGAGGTGCGATTCGGTGGCGTCCCGCGCCAGCTGCGCTTTCCGAACGCGGCGGTGCTCAGCATCTATGCGCGCGAGACGGGGGAGGGGTTGATGTTCCCGGCCGAAGAAGACTCGCCGCCACCAGCCCCACGATCACCCACCGATCCCGCACCCGGCCCGCTCGTTCCCGATCGCGGTTTGCCGCGCTGCGGCGCCGAAACAGCGCCTGCGGCGGGCGCGCGGCCGAAGCGTCCGAGTCTTAAAGTCATCAAATAACGACGCGCCAGAGATGGTGGCACGTTAAAGATACCAGTCCGTTCTCGTCAGCCTTGTGCCTCGAAGGCGTGTCGCAGCCAATCGAAATGCCAGGCGGGGGAGCCGTCGGTCGCCAGCGTCGGCGACAGTGCGATGGCGTCGAAGCGCACCGGGTGGCGCGCGAGATCGCGTCGTTGCTGCAGCACTTGTCTGGCCGCGTGAATCACCCGGCGTTGCTTGCAGCGGTTGGAGCTGCTAACGCCGCCACCGTAAGGGGTGATTCAACGCAAGCGCACTTTGACGATTAGCACCACGCCGCGATGCATGACCGCGATGTCGAGCTCGCCCCGCTGGTGTCGGTAGTTGCAGAGCGCCTCTCGGCGCCCGCAGCGAGCAAATGCGCTGCAGCCAAATCTTGGGCCTCTCGGCCAAGGCATAGATGGCGAGCCGCGCGCGCCCCTGGATGGCGCGACGACTGCGCTGGCGGCTGCGACTCAGTCACCGCCGCTTTTCTTGCGGGGATCCGCATCCAGCAGCCGTAATCCGCTCGCGCCGATCTCGGCCCAGCGCAGGCTGCGTTGGACACGGCCCGTAGCATCGATCGACAACTGTCCAGTCGCCCCGACGAGCGGCGCCTCGGCGGTTAGTGTTTTCCCCGCGCGTAGGGCGGACTGCAGCAGCCAGGCATCGTGGCCGAGGGCATACAGACGACCGCGACCGTTGCTGTCACCGAACGCGGCGCTGGTGTCGGCGCGCAACGCCGCGACCGCCGGCGCCTCGGCGGCGAGCGACCAATCCATGTCCGGAAAAATCAGTCCGGCAAGTTCGGCACCCGCGCGTCCGTCCCAGGCATCGGCGGTCGCGTAAGCGGGTAGATCGCCGCCTCCGTGGAAACGCAGCTGCGGCCGCCACTGTCGCAGGGCGGTGGCTTGACCCGGTGTGAAGACGAAATCGATATCGGACCGCCGTCGCGACTGAAAGGCGAGCGGGGTATCAAGCACGGTCTGAATGCGACGGTGTCGAGCGATGCTGTCATCGACACGCAGTGCCGCCTGCAAGACTGGCCCCACTTCGCGGCCGCTCAAAGATTCGCTGGCGAGAATCACACCACCGCCCGCTTCCAGCGTTTCGCGAAACGCTGCTAGCACGCGATTGCCCCAGTCACCGGCCGGCGCGAGCACCACGGCGCGACGTCGGCCCTCGACGAGCGCGCGTTGCGCAACCGCGCGCGCTTCGTCTTCGGGCGACAGCCCGAATTGTTTGACGGTTGGCGGCACCGGGTGATCCGCAGGAAAAAAATTGAGCGTCAGTGTCGGTGGCGCGCCGGCCTGCGCGGCGATGGTGGCGGCTGCGACCATCTCTTCGCGAACCAGCGGACCGATGATGAACACCGCGCCCGCGCGCGTCGCGGCTACCATGGCTTCGGTGACGCTCTGCCGTGCAGTGTCGTAGAAACGCACGGGTGTACGGCTGGCTTCGGGTTCGGCGAACTGCGCGGCGAGGATGCCGTCACGCAACTGCGCCCCGGCGCTTGCATTACGGCCACTGAGCGGCAGCAACGCCGCGACGTGCGTCGCGCGCGGCAGCGGCCGACCCACAGGCGTGAGCGGTGCGGCACTCGCTTCGCTGTCGCGAAGTGCGGCCGGCGCTGCGGCCGGTCGCGGATTGTTTGCCATGGCCAGCAGGGGCTGTGGGGTCGGCAGCTGGCCGATCATCGCCAACGCAGCGGCGGCCGGATGATTGGGATAGCGTTTTCGCCAGACTGCCGTGATCCCCGCATTGGCCGCAATCGGTGCCCGCGCGGCACGCGCCGCGAGTGGCGCAGCCTCGAGCCAGCCGCTGGCGAGCGTGTCGCGGCCCGCGAGGCGCGGATCGAGCGTGACGCCGCGCTCCACGGTTGCTTGCAGCTCGGCAAGGAACCGGCGACGCAATTGCGCAACGCGGCCAGGATCGGTCGCCAGCGTCTCGCGCTCCACCTGACTGCGAACGGCCTGCAGTGGCCGGTTGGTGGCTAGGGCGAGCTGCTGCCGCAGCGCATGGTAGGCATCGATGCGCGCCGGGCCGCTGGGTGCGCGCAAGGCGGCAAGTAACTCCCAGCCGCGGGCACTGTCGCCGTGTTGCAGCGCAATTTCAGCGCCCAGCAGATCGCGATCAAAAATCTGCAGCTCATCGAGCGGGGGCAGTAATCGAGCGAGCGCCAGCGCCGCAGCCCCCGGGTTGGCGGCCTGCAGCCACTCGCGGGCGGCCGGCAGCAGGGCCGCATTAGCGAGCAGCGACTCTGCGGTGGCAGCGGCTACCGCCTCGTATTCGCGCGCGGCCGCGGCGTGATCGCCGCGCTCGGCTAAGGCGGCTGCGCGTTCGACACTCGCTATTTGCCGCGTGTTGGGCGAGCAACTCGCCAACATGAGAGTGAGCAGTACCACCAGTGAGCGGCGCACCGCGATCATGGCTAGAAAGGTCATTGATGCACTCCGGCTGCCGGCGAGGCAGCGCACCGATTGAATACCGCGATAGGCGCGGGCACGATGCAGGCGCGGACGATCACGGGAGCGAAATTATAATGGCTGCAGAGCAGGCGGCGGGCGGCAAGCGCACGAGTCACCAGAGCGAGCCTGCCGAACGCGGCCGCGGCCGGCTTGAGGTGGTGGCGACCCCGATCGGCAACCTCGCCGATTTGTCGCCGCGGGCGCGCGAAGCCTTGGCCGATGCCGATCTGATCGCCGCTGAAGATACCCGGCGCAGCGGCCAGTTGCTGTCGGCGCTCGGGCTGCAAAAGCCGCTGATCTCCCTGCACGCCCACAACGAGCGTGAGCGTGGCGATGCGCTTCTAGCTCGGCTGCGGGCGGGCGAGGTGATCGCGCTCGTCAGTGATGCCGGGACACCGCTGCTCTCTGACCCAGGCTTCGATCTCGTGCAAAGGGCCGCCGCCGCGGGTGTCGAAGTGCGGAGTGTTCCCGGGCCGACGGCGATAGCGGCTGCGCTGTCGGTGGCCGCGGTAGCGACCGATCGTTTTTGTTTCGAGGGCTTTTTGCCGGCGAAACCGCGTGACCGTCGCCAGCGTCTCGAGTTGTTGCGGCGCGAGCCGCGAACCCTCGTTTTCTTTGAAGCACCGCATCGGATTGCGGCGGCACTGCAGGAGTGTGCAGCGGTGCTGGGCGGCACGCGCCAGGCGGCCGTCGCGCGCGAGTTGACCAAATTGCACGAGAGCGTTTATCGCGGTCGTCTCGGCGAGCTCGCGCAACGCGCGGCACAGGAGCCCGCTTTCGGGCGCGGCGAGATCACCTTGGTGATTGCGGGCGCCGCGGCCGAGGTCGTAGCCGAGGGCGATGCGACACCGAACGCGCCGATCGCCGCCGACGAAGTCATGGAGCGTGTACTGCGCGCGGCGCTCGCGCATTTGCCGGCAGCCAAGGCGGCGGCAATCGCCGCGGCTGCGAGCGGCCTCGGACGCGAGGCGGCGTATGCGCGCGCGGTTGAGCTCGCCGCGGCCCGGTGCTGAGTCCCTGAACGCCGAAGCGTGCGCTCGCGCATTTGTGATCGGGGTCATCGGCGCGTATCGTCACCCTCAGAGTCGGCCAGACGATCGCTGCATTTTTCACGAGATGTGGAGGAAAGTCCGGGCTCCTTCGGACACGGCGCCAGGTAACACCTGGGGGGCGCGAGCCCACGGAAAGTGCAACAGGAAAGATACCGCCGATGCGCAAACTCCTTTTGCGGGAGGGATCGCAGGTAAGGGTGAAATGGTGCGGTAAGAGCGCACCGCGCAACTGGTAACAGTTGTGGCATGGCAAACCCCGCCGGGAGCAAGGCCAAATAGGGAAGTCGCAGGGAACCCTGCAGCGCGGTGTCCGAGCGTGACTTCCGGGTAGGCTGCTAGAGGCATCCGGTGACGGGTGTCCCAGAGGAATGGTCGTCCACGACAGAACCCGGCTTATCGGCCGACTCCCTTTTTTCTCAGTGCCCGCGTAAGCATTCGCGGGCAACTCTATGAAACCCTTCAACCTTTGATCAATTTAGCCACTCGAGTACGAAGCCCGGTGAATGTAAGCTATTGGCATAACTGAAAAAAATTTCCGCTACACCGTTGACACTCCGCTGCGCCGATTCCTATAGTGGCGCAGAGTGGAAAAAAGTGGGGAAATAGGGGTGCAATTGCACCCGCGTGGGTCATGTTTCGCGGTGCCAGCAAAGTCACGTTGGATGATAAGGGTCGGATGGTATTGCCCACTCGGCAACGCCAGCGCGCGCTCGAGCGCGGTGAGGGCCAGCTGGTCGTCACCGTTGATCGGGACCCCTGCCTGCTCATTTATCCGCTGCCCGACTGGGAGCAGATCGAACGCAAATTGATGAGCCTGCCTTCACTGCACGAGCGCTCGCGGCGCCTGCAGCGGTTGATGGTGGGTCATGCGACCGAAATCGAGCTCGACGCCCAGGGGCGCCTGTTGCTGTCGTCCGAGCTGCGAGAATTCGCCGGCCTGACGCGGCATGGCATGTTGATCGGTCAGGGGAACCGGCTCGAGCTATGGGACGAAGCGCGCTGGATCGAGCGCCGCGACTATTGGCTGAAGAGCGAGGAAACCGCCACCGATTTGTCGACCGAACTCGACTCGCTGTCGCTTTGAGGCGGATGGACAGGTGGATGAGCACATCCCGGTACTCGTCGAAGAGGTGCTGGAAGTGCTTGCGATCAGCGCCGGCGATTTTTTTGTCGACGGCACGTTCGGGCGTGGCGGACACACCGCACGTCTGCTCAAGGCCACCGGCCCGAGCGGCAGTGTGCTGGCACTCGATCGCGATCCAGCTGCCATCGAGGCCGGACGTCGTCGCTTCGCCGCCGAGCCTCGACTCGAACTGCTGCACTCAGAATTCTCCGCACTCGCGACGACTGTCGCCGCGCATGCTCGCGGGCGTGCGGTCCGCGGTGTGCTACTCGATCTCGGCGTGTCCTCGCCGCAGCTCGACGAGGCCGAGCGCGGTTTCAGTTTTTCGCGGGATGGTCCCCTCGATATGCGCATGGACCCGAGCCGTGGCGAGTCGGCGGCCGATTGGTTGGCCCGAGCTACTGAGCGGGAGATTGCCGACGTGATTTACGAACTCGGCGAGGAGCGCTTTGCGCGACGGATAGCTGCGACGATTATCGCAGCCCGCAGCGAGACGCCGATCACCCGCACCGCAGCGCTCGCCGCGATCGTGCAGCGCGCGGTGCGCTCTCGCGATGGCAAGCATCCGGCGACGCGCAGCTTTCAGGCGATCCGTATGCACGTGAACGACGAACTCGGGCAGCTACAGATGGCGCTCGAGGCGGCGTTCACGACGCTCGCCGTGGGTGGTCGTTTGGCCGTGATCAGCTTTCACTCGCTCGAAGATCGCATCGTCAAGCAATTCATCCGCGTCAAATGCAGCGTTGATCCGGTGTTTGCAGGTTTGCCGGTGATTCCGCCACAGGCACAACCGGTGATGCGCGAAGTGGGGCGCAAGCGGCGTGCTGGCGATGCCGAACTCGCGCGCAATCCGCGTGCGCGCAGCGCCGTGCTGCGTTGTGCCGAGAAGTTGGCGGCGGCGCCGGTTGTAGTGCGAGGCCTGTCATGAAGCTGCCTTCCCAACGTGCTGTCGTGATGCTGATCCCAATTCTTTGGTTGGCAGTGCTGGCATCAGCGGCGGGCGCTATTTTCGTCAAGCATCGGGCGCGCGAGCTGTTCGTCGAGCTCGAGCGGGTGAACCGCGAGCGTGATCAACTCGAAATCGAGTGGGGTCAGCTGCAACTCGAACAGAGCGCGTGGTCGACGCACGCCTTTGTCGAGAACGTGGCAGCTACCAATCTCGGCATGCGCACGCCGCCGCCGAAGCAGATCGAGGTCGTCACGCCATGATTCGCTGGCCCTTCGGCAAACGCACAGCGAGCAAGCCTGCCGCTGGACAGCGCGGCAGCGCTCGGCAATCGCGCAGCGGTCTGACGCGCAAGCCGGATACGCCGAACGCTTCGTTCGGGATGCGGCTGGCGACGGTCGCGGTGCTGGTGGGCATCGGTGCTGGCCTGCTCGTTTGGAAAGCCTCGACTCTGCAGTTTGTGGAGAGCGAGTTTTTGCGCGGGCAAGGTGATGAGCGCTTCACGCGGGTGGCGAGCATCGTCGCGCATCGCGGTAGCGTCAGCGATCGTTCCGGCGAGCCGCTCGCCGTCAGCACACCAGTCGATTCGGTGTGGGTGAATCCGAAAGAGCTCACGCTCGCAAACGAGCAGATTCCCAATCTCGCGCACGCGATCAATCGTGAGCCTGACGAATTGGCCCGCTTCGTCACCACCAAACTGGAGCGGAAATTTTTGTACGTTGCGCGCCATCTGCAGCCCGCCGATGCCGCCAAGGTGCGCGCGCTCGACATCCCGGGCGTGCATCTGACGCGCGAATATCGTCGTTACTATCCGGCTGCCGAGGTGACCGGTCACGTGATCGGATTCACCGACGTGGACGATGCGGGGCAGGAAGGACTCGAGCTCGCATTCGATCATTGGCTCGCCGGCGACAACGGCGCCAAGCGCGTGATTCAGGACAATCTCGGACGTACCGTGCAGACGGTCGAGAGCATCAAGCCGATGCGCGCCGGTCGCAACATGCAGCTGTCGATCGACATGCGCATTCAGTACCTCGCCTATCGCGAATTGAAAGCGGCGATGCAGCTGCATCGCGCGCGTGCAGGGT
>VGTW01000098.1 GCA_016874555.1 Gammaproteobacteria bacterium
CTGGAAGGTGCTGCGCAGCAGTTCGGTGCTCATCACTCTACCGCCCGCGTAGTAGCGCTTGGCCACCTGCCCGAGTGCGTAGGTCGTTGCGAACGAAAACGCTATGCCGGTCGCGGCGCCTGAAAGACCACCCAGCAGACGCCCTGCCGCAGCACCGATGAGTCCGCCGACGAGTTTACGGCCGATCTGCTCGACATATTGTGAGGTCAGGCCGACACCGATGGTTGCGATGAATTCTTTGATATGACCCTGATCCATTGCGATACCGTGCGTCTTCCCGATCTTGTACACCATGCGCACCTGCAAGGGGATGATCGCCATCGACGCCCAGGATTGCGGCAGTAGTTCAAGAGCACCGTTCAGGATGGAGTAGTTGAGAATACTTTTATCGAGTTCGGTATCGCGGATGTTTGGTGCAGGGACCGCGGGCGTAGCGGTGATCGTCGCCGCCCCCGCGGCTGCTGCTGCGGCAGCGATCGAGTCCGCCTCTGCAGCGTTGCGCATTGCCGGATCGTCGCCCGCGAGCCCCAGCACGTTACGCAGTGAGGCGAGGAATTCACGCTCTGCGGCGCTTTGCACGCCATCGGCATCGCAGACGCAAACGGCCATTTCGTAGGCTAGCTGGCGGTGCTCGAGTACCTTCAGGCTACTGATCGCTTGTTGGAGCGGAATGCGTTTGAGCAAGACATCTTGGTATACGCCGGCGATCGCGGCGCCACCGGCTTGACCAACGAGGGATTCAGCAACGTCACGGATGGCGTTACGTTCGCTTTCTGACTTCTGACCGTCCACAAGGGCGGCGTGGATCATCACATTGAGAATCGCGCGTTGCGTTGAAGAGTCCATGAACGTCTCCCGAGGGTGATGACGGGGTCGAAAAATCTTATCCCAGACCTTGTCGTGGCTATAAAGTTCCGTGGTGACTGTGCGAACTCGGTGATTCGCGTTACCTTTAGTCGTCTGACCGTAGAGTCACTCGGGGAGGGGGTCATGGCCGAGTCATCGACCAACGAATTAAGTCGCTCATTGCGACCACGGCATATGTTCATGATCACGGTCGGTGGCATCATCGGCGCTGGATTGTTCGTGGGCAGCAGTGCGGCGGTTGCCGCAGCGGGCCCCGCTATCGTCTTGACCTATATTTTGACGGGGACGCTGCTGCTGTGCGTCATGCGCATGCTCGGCGAGATGGCGGTCGCTAATCCCGGCACGAAATCGTTCACCGAGTTCGCGCGGCTGGGGCTAGGCAACTGGGCGGGCTTCTCGGTCGGCTGGCTATATTGGTTTTTTTGGGTAGTAGTGATCCCGATCGAAGTGATTGCCGCCGTAAATATTTTGCAGGAGCTCGGCTTCACCACGCCAGGTTGGCAGATGGGCACGCTACTGATGGTCGCGATGACGCTGGTGAATCTGACCTCGGCACGCTCCTTCGGTGAATTCGAATTCTGGTTCTCTTCGATTAAGGTGGGCGCTATCGTCGTTTTCATTTTGGTGGCTGTAGCGTATGTCGGTGGCTTTCACGGCGAGGCCTCGCAGGGACTCGCCAATCTGACTGCGCATGGTGGCTTTGCACCGAACGGCGCGCTGGTTATCGTAGCGGCTGTCACGACGGTGATTTTCTCGATGATGGGCACGGAGATCGTCACCATCGCGGCGGCAGAATCGACCGAGTCCGCGAAGTCGGTGGCGCGGATGACCTCTTCGATTGTTGGCCGTATTCTACTTTTTTATGTGGGTTCATTAATCATGATTGTCGCGGTCGTGCCGTGGAACACGATCGTCCCCGGGCAGTCGCCCTTCACTGCCGCGCTCGACACGATGGGTATTCCGCTTGCAACCACCATCATGAACTTCGTGATTCTTACGGCGGTGCTGTCCTGCCTCAATTCTTGCTACTACATTTGTTCGCGAGTGCTGTTCGTACTCGCCGAGAAAGGCGATGCACCGAATTGGTTGATCAAACTCAATTCGCGTCGAGTGCCCTCACGCTCGGTCATTCTGGGTAGTGTCGCCGGACTTTTCGGAGTAGTGGCGCAGACGATCTCGCCGAATGGCGTCTTTGCATTTTTGGTGAATGCCTCGGGAGCACTCATCCTTTTGATCTACCTTACTATGGCGGTTACGCAGATCAGACTCCGTCAACAGGCGTTACGCGAAAATCGCGAAACGCCCTTGAAGATGTGGTTCTTCCCCTGGCTCAGCTATCTCACGGCTGCAGCGATTACTGGAGTACTGTTGGCTATGGCGCTGACGCCGAGTTTGCAGTCGCAGTTCTGGAGCAGCATGATGTCGGTGGCGGTGGCGCTCGCGATCTATGCATGGATTGCAGCACGGCGAGCCCGTAGTTCAGCACAGCAACCGGCCTGATTAACGGATAAAATCTCATGCGACACACGCGACGAGGAGTCATCGGGCTCTCAGCTGCAGGCTTGCTTGCCACGTCCGCTTACGCGGCTGTGGAATCGACGAGTCGTCAGCGACAGCCGATCGATCTTTCATCTCCGGCAGGTAATGTCACTGCCTATCTGAAACTGCGTGCAAGCACTGAGACGCGTGATGTGTTGATGTGGTTTACAGGTCGACTGGATCTCGTCATCCCCGGGATGTCCGTGCAACCCATCATCGATGTCGAGAGTCTGATTTTGCGGCGTACCGAAAGGCTGGGCGAACTCTCCTGGACCGTCACCGACTGGGAGGCTGCTCTCTATCGCCCGCTCGGCGAGTCGCGCTATCTCGAGCCAGGTGAGACCGTGCGAAATCCGCACACGGGGCTCGAGGTGACGCCATACCACTACACCGAAGGACCGGTGCGTTTCAGGTTCAGTGACCGTGAACCGCGTATCGTGGGCTCACGAGATATTCTGCCGAACACGGGTAAGCCGTTTTCTTATCCGTGGCGCATCGTCAACAACGATTTGTGGATGACAAAGTCGAGTTACATCCGTGTACCACATTGGCTGTCGCCAGAGGAATTTCCGCAAGAGTCATCTGGCAAAGAATTAGTTGTCGCCACCCACTCTTCGCTGCGCGGGTCGCTGGCCGATATCGAGGATCCCCAGGTCACCGCCGTGCGCAGCGACTTTGCTTACTCAGCTACTTCGAGTTGGCTGCCTTGGATGAAGATGGGACAGACGCCGGGCATGGTTTCTTGGGCCGAGGCGGGAAGGAAGCTGCTGGACCTGGGTGAGGCGGCTGCGGCACAAATCGAGATGGTTCGGCGCGTGCATCCACATTGGTTTGCGCGGCCCGAGCCGTGGTCTGAGTTCACCAACATGTATCTGCAATACAAGACGCGCACTGCGCGTTGATGCGCGGTACGCGCCCAGATGCCGTGTGCTTACATGCGATGCAGCGCGCAGATCTTATGACCGTCGGGATCACGCAAATAAGCAAGGTACAGCTTCATGCCTTTGCCTTCGCGAATTCCCGGCGGATCTTCGATCGCCGCACCGCCTGCTGCCAAACCGGCCGCATGCCAAGCCTGAACTTGTTCGGGAGACTTCGCCGCAAAGCCCAAGGTCTCACCGTTACCAGCGCTGGCGGGCTGCCCATCGATCGGCTGCGTCACTGAGAAAAGTCCAGTCGGCGAGCGGTAAAATATGCGGTGACCGTCGATGACTGCGGGTTTTATGCCGAGCGCGCCGAGCGAAGCGTCATAAAACTTCTTGGCACGCTCAAGGTCATTGGTACCGATCATGATGTGCGAAAACATATGGCGAGTCTCCCTAGAGAATCTGTATCGCAGTACACAGCTTCGCGTACGCAAGGTCAAGATTTTCTTAAAGAATGCAATTACCGATATCCAGTGAGGAAGTTTCGATGAAGCGTCGTAGTTTTTTACACGCGGCGGGCGACGGTCTCGTTGCTGCAACTTTTCCCGGATTTGATATGACGGTAATGGCTGTAACGCCAGCAAGACCGCTACGGCCACCAACTCTTGGTGGCACGCGTTTCATGGGGTTACGCAGCATTTCAACGCCTTAAGAGCGAGCGTTGCCGATCGCGGTCTGGACTCCCATCCGGGTCACGAGTTGTGCGCTCGGCTCTGTAATCCGGGTTACGGTACCGGCGGATTGCGTACCGTCGGTTTTGGAACCGCGAAGCGGACGTCGCATTTCATGGAGCACCTGTTATACATCTACGACTTCGACTACATGACCGTGAGTTTCGGCTTCAGCGATACGCTGCTAACCGCCAGCGTCTCGAGTATTTCGAGTGAACTCGATGAGTTATCGCTCGTAGCTGCCGGCGGTAGCCTGGGACTCGTTCGTTTGTCTGTGGGGTACACCGGGCATATCGATCACCGGTTCGTACAAGTCGAGCGCGGTTATGCCGTTGCTACGAGTGTCTGATCCGTTGTCAGTACAAGCGGCTTTGCGACTCGACTCGAAAGATAGCGCCGAAGCTCCGCCTCAACGGCGCTTGCCGCGCTACTTTTGACGATGACAACCACGCAGCCACCAAAGCCACCGCCGGTCATCCGTGCGCCACCGCAGCCATTCGCCTCGTGATCGATGGTGTGATTGAGGTGTTCCACCAGTGCGTCGACTTGTGGAACACTGACCTCGAAGTCGTATCGTAGCGAGTCGTGTGATTCGCGTAGACAGCGACCAAGCTCGAAAGGATCCTCATTTTCGATTGCTTTGACTGCGCGAGCGACGCGCGTGCCCTCTGTCAGTACATGACGTGCGCGTCGAAGATCCAACTCTGACATATCGTTTGCGCGCGTTGACAACAGAGCGATATCGATGTCGCGCAAGGATGTCTTCCCGAGCCTTTGCGCCACCATCGTGCATTGCTGCCGGCGCAGGTTGTATTCACTCGTGGCAAGCTTCCGCTCCACACCCGAGTGTGCAACGAGAATCGTGATCGCTGGCGGTACTCGGATCTGTCGAGACTCGAGTGACCGGCAATCGAGCAGCATCGCCTCCCCGGGTGAGGCTGCAGCGGCTGCCATCTGATCCATCAGGCCGCACTGGCAATCTGCAAAATGATGCTCGCTCCATTGCGCCCATCGGGCGATCTGCTGCGCCGTGATGTGCGATGACTGCGATGAGCGGCCCATAGCAAGCATTGCGCGGATAATAGCCACCGTGAGCGAGGCGGAGGAGGAAAGGCCCACCCCTTGCGGAATATCTCCAACAATCGCGATATCCGCACCCGGAAACCGGAGGCCGGATTGCTGCATAGCAACGATCGCACCTCGAAGATAATTACCCCAAAAATATTTGCTCTGGCGATCGATGGATCGATCTATGGCGAACTTATCGCGCAGCAGTCCCGACGCCGCGACGTGGCGACTAACGGTATGGATTATATGGTCGCTACGCGGTTTGATGGCGACTGCTGTACCGATCGCGAGTGCGCAGGGGAGTACGAAGCCATCGTTATAGTCAGTGTGTTCACCGATCAGATTAACCCGACCCGGCGCGAAAACGGCTGTACTTTGCGCGTCTTGGGTCGAGCCGTGGGTATTACTCAGTAGCGCGTGAGCTTGCGCGATCAGTGTGTCGCTCATCGACTACCTAGCGCTGGTCGTGAGTTCGCGAAGGCGCGCCGCCGCTTGCTCTGGGGTAAGGTCACGTTGCGGTTCGGCGAGCATTTCATAGCCGACCATGAATTTGCGCACTGTCGCAGAGCGCAACAAAGGCGGGTAGAAATGCGCGTGTAGTTGCCAGTGGAGAGTAGGTTCACCGCCCTGGTGCTCGTCGTCATAAGGAGCACCGTGCCAACCCATTGAGTAAGGAAATTCGCAATCGAAGAGTTGGTCATAGCACCGCGTGAGATCGCCGAGCGCACTCGCGAGCGCCGGACGTGCCGACACCGGAATTTCATTGAGGCGTTGTACGGGGAATCTCGGCAATAGCAGGGTCTCGAAGGGCCAGGTCGCCCAATACGGCACGATCACCAGCCAACGCTCGTTAGCCAGCACCTGTCGCGGGCCCTCGAATTCGTGATCAGCGATCTCTTGCAGCATGGCGCGGCCTCGTGTGCGCCAATGAGTCCGTTGCCGCTCATCTTCGATGTGCAGTTCATCGGGTAGATGATCGGTTGCCCAGATTTGTCCGTGGGGGTGCGGGTTCGAGCAGCCCATCATCTCGCCCTTGTTTTCGAACACCTGCACCCAGCGATGCCGTGCACCGAGCGCACGTGCTTCGTCGGCCCAGCAATTGATGACATGAGCGATTTCATAATCGGTCAAACGGCTCATCGGCCGATCATGATCTGGTGAATAGCAGATAACGCGGCAGGTGCCGCTGACCGGCTGCGCGGCGAAGAGACTGGGGTTGGCAGATTCCGCGGGAGCGCCGGCGCTCGGCTGACCCCGCACGGCAGGAAAATCGTTATCGAATACATGCACCGAGGTATAAGCAGGGTTGCGCTCGCCGGTGGCGCGCTGCGCACCGGGGCAGAGATGGCAGGCAGGATCATGCCGCGGCTTCGGCGTTGGGCTCGAGCGGTGGACTTCGCCGCGCCACGGGCGGTCACTTCGCTGCGGTGAGACGAGTACCCAGCGACCTGTCAGAGGGTTACGACGGCGATGGGTGCGCGCATGCAAAGTCGGATCACCCAAAGAATGCGTCATGGTGCCTGAGTTTCGCTACGCAGTGCGGTAAGACCAATGTATTCGGCGCGGCGCGACAGTGCGAGTCGGTTGAATACGAGCGCGGCGATCACCGAGCTTGCCAGCACGAACACCATAAAATGAATATAGTGCAGGGTAATAATTCCATCAGGATTCCAGTCAAAAGTATAGATCGCATAAATGATGAAACCCCAAAGTACACCAAATATTGCTGCTGATGCGCCGACGTTCCGGAACAGCAGACCTACCACGAACGCCGATAGAATCGGCATTGAGAACAAGCCGTTCAGTTGCTGCAGAAGATTGATGATGCTGTCTGCGTTCTCAAAAACCGGTACCAAAAAAATAGCGATAGTAGTAAGGATCACGGAGACCATCGCGGCGAGTCGCCAGTGGTTATCGACGTTGCCGATGAACTTGTCGTGAAAATCGACTGAGTAGAGAGCGACTGTGCTATTGAGCACGGCGCTGAAGGTGGTGATCACTGCGGCAGCGACCATCGCCGCAAACGCACCCGCCAGCCAACCGGGCAACACTTCGGCGACTAGTCTGCCGTAGGCCGCATCGCCGATGTCGCCGAACAGCTTGTAGGCCACGACTCCCGGAATCACGACGATCGGTGGCACGATGAGGATACGGATGATTGCTGCCACGAGTACGCCTTTACGAGCTTCTTCCACCGAGGGCGCAGCCATCGCTTTTTGTGTAATGTTCTGATTAGTCGACCAATAAAATATTTGGATGAACACCATGCCAGTGAGCAAGGTGTGCCAGGGGATAGGCGAATCATCCCCGCCGATCATCGACAGGCGCTCTACCGGCACGCCCGAGACGATATCGAAATCGACGGCAGCGAGCGCGAGTACTACGATCAGCAGCGCGAGTCCGAGCACGCCGATGCCTGAAAAAGTGTCCATCACTGCCACGGCTCGCAAGCCACCGAGCATGGTGTACGCCGCACCGATGATAGCGAGTACTGTGGCAAACACCAAAATGGGTACCTTGCCGCCGAACAGTGACTGCATGAAGAGTCCGCCACTGTAGATCGACGCCGGCAAATAAATCATCACATTGCCGAACAGAAAGAGTCCGGAAATCAATGTACGGATACTGGTACTACCGTATCGACGCTCGAGCAGCTCGGTGACGGTGGTACAACGATATCGGTAATAGAGCGGT
>VGTW01000099.1 GCA_016874555.1 Gammaproteobacteria bacterium
AGGCGCGACACACCCGCATAGCCCTCACCCAAGCGGATGCCGCTCAACGCAGGGTCGCGGCCGATCTCCAAGGCGCCGCTCTGCGGCAACGCAAAGGCCCGACCTTCCCACAACGCATGCGTGGGTGCGGTATCGACGAAATTTGCCAGCGTCGACAAATCGAGTTCGAGCGCTACCTCGAGTGGTGCGCCGGCAGGGTAGCCGCGCTGCAGCGTGACACAACCGTCGTCCGTGACTTGCGCACTGACAAGCGACGCGGCGCGCGCGACCAAGCTCGAGCTACAGGAATAAAATCGGCAACCACGCATCTCAGCAAGTCGATGCAGAAGTCCCGGCAAACGTGCCGCCGTATCGTCAAGCAAAACATTGACGCGAGACCCTGCGGGACGCAGTTCGTGCAGTGCGGCGGGAACCTCGCGATAAATATCATCGGCGGCTTCCGTGAACTGATCGCGACTAATACTCACGCGTACTGGATCACGACCTGTGGGCAGCTCGATATCAGTCGATCCTGCGGTTGCCGCACGCGCGGCGGCGTCATCGATCAAGTCATAGAGACGTTGCTCGCTCGCAGCTTCGTGTAAAGGGTCGAAGCGCGTGCGCAGCACCATCGCCTCGCTCACCATCCGCAGCCAGGCCTGCCGCAGCGCGAGTAAGCCGGCGCTGCGGCGTACCACCGCCGCGCGGCTGCGCAGTTGGTCATCGACATGCTCAACTCGCGTTACCACCACGTGCGCTAGGCCGAATTCGAGCACCAGCGTAGTACCAGTCAAGCCGACGCTCGCCGCCGCCAGCGCCGCCGCATCATGAAAATTGCCGATACGGATACCCTCGCGCCTCGCGAGGGCGAGAATAACTCCCAAAGATTCTTTAGAGAATGCGGCGGACACAGCGCACTGCAAAGACGACTCGTACTGCGTGTCATCAATACGCGCGCGTAATTCAGCTCGAGCTACGGCAATGGCAGCTACCGACGCCCGCCCGCCCTCGCGCGCGATTATCGCCCAGTGGTCGCCGCTCACCTGACGCGGGGTAAGACGAGCGATATCGCTTGCCGACCGACCCATCACGGCGATACGCGTAGGATCCGCGTGGACAATAGAAGGCGACGACGTCAAAAGCCTGCCATCGCTCGCCACGGCGAGCGCTGCGTCAAGCAGGTGCAGGCCGGTCACACCCATTAACGCGCCTGCAAATTACGAATGACTGTTCGATCGAGCCAGGTTTCAGTATCGAGAACACGACGCTCCTGCACGCGCTGCAACTGCTGCATGAGGAACATCAGCAAAATCGAGAGCAGCAAGGCGATTAGCGTCGAGTTGAAGGCCACACCCAGCCCCTCGGTCACACCCGAGATATCACCGGTGACCGCCTTATGCGCTTGTGACAAGGCATCACCGATGCCGCGCACTGTACCAATGAAGCCGATCGCGGGAATGGCCCAGGCGATATAGCGCAGCAGCGCGAGATCGGAATCGAGTCGGTCTGCCTCAGACTGACATAAACCGTGTGCCACCGTCGAGGCGTCTTGCACGCTGCGCGTGGCGCCGAAGCGCACCAGCGCGCCGAGCAAAGCACGGGGCACGAGCAGCTCGCGACTCTCGGGCAGTAAATTCTCGATCTGTCTCGCATACTCGCGAGTGTCTTCAGGTAAGATCTTCATGCCGTCCGGCAGACGTAGCAGATCGGCATCGAGCGCTTGCTGCTCGCGCCGCTGTGCCTGCGCCTTGTAGCCCATGATGGCAAGTGCCCACAGCATGAGGATGATCTCGGCCTCTTGCTCGTAATCTTTGAGTACCACCTCCAGTGAACGCTGGGCGACATAGTTGGGATCGACCAGCATGCGCTCGCGATCTGCCTGCAGTGTACCTGCGGCAACTGGACGTACGTGTAGTGAGTAAATCGTGTGAACGATCACGATCGATAGCAATAGCGCGACGATGGTGAAAATAAATTCGTTAGGAGCGGTTTTTTTCATATTCAAATGTCGATGGGTAGGCTGATGTTGTTATCGGCAGAATCACGGTATTCCGGTGATTCCTCGTCGGAATTCTTAAAGGGCGCCTTACGGCGCTGGATTTCTTCGGCCTCGTTGGTCACGGCTGCCGGGGGCGTGGCGTCTTGTGCGAATGCCCGCAGCATCGCCAGCGAAGCACCCCAACAGACGAGAGCACCCATTACCGTGAAGATGATCATCCGCCAAGTCATGCGATTTCTTTCTATGGACTTGCTCTGCATGGATTTACTCCGCATAACGCGCAACCCGAAAGCCGATCTCTTGTGAGGCACCATCAAAGCCTTCTCGCCAGGCTGCGCGCAGATCGGCGAAGGTTGTGGTGCGCCAGTGGCTGCCTTTAGTCACGCGCCGCATGTTTGCGGCGGTCGCAGGCCCTAGCGGGTCAGTGCCGCCTACATTGGCATCAAAAGACACGTAGGCATCGTGTGTCCACTCGGAAAGGTTGCCAGTCATATCAAAAATACCGAAGCCATTCGCACGGAATTTTCCGGGGGGGGCAATAGCCGGGTAATCGTCCTGCCAGCCGTCGAGCACACGAGTCATTTCATCGATGGCTTCGCTGCCGGCGAGATTGCCGATGCCGGCGGGCGGCGGCAAGGCATCGCCCCACTCGTAGCGCTGGGTGCGCGCGCCCGAGCCTGCATGCCGCGCGGCATATTCCCACTCGGTCTCGGTGGGCAAACGATAGCCGGTGTTTACCGGTTCGATCAGTACCCAGCGTCCACCTTTTTGTTCGTACGCGACTGGCAGTCCTTCTTGGGTCGATAGCCAGTTACAGTACTGCACCGCATCGCTCCAAGTCACGTTACTGACCGGTTGGCCATCCAGATCGAGTGTGCGCTTGCCGACAAAGCCGGAATTGTGATCCGCCTTGTAGCGACGAAACTCGCCATTGGTCACTTCACGCGTGCCGAGATAATAGGGACGAGCCAAGGCGACCTTGCGCGGAAATTCGTTGGCGCGACGACCCTGTTCGCGACGCTCGCTACCCATCGTGAACGAGCCGCCGGCAATCAGCCGCAGCAAAGTGCCGGTAGTTTGCGAACGTAGCGCAGGCGGCGGTGGGCTCCAGTCACGGGCGCGACCGACCGGTACCAGCTTATAGTCAACCATACGATCTACCGCTGCCGAGAGATCAACGTCGATACGCTCGGCCTGCATGCCTGCTTTGCGTATCTCGAATATGTGCCGACGAGCAGACAGTTCGAATGTCAGTGGCGTCTTGCCACGTACCTCACCCTCGATCACCACTTCGGCATCGAGCGGATCACCTTGTACCGTTAAGCGCACCGGTACCGACTGCAGCACGAGTGGCAGCGCGATATCTTTGTCTGCTGCGGCATATACCCGACGCTCGACTGATCGATAACCCTGTAACGACACACTGATGTCATGTTCGGACCCCGCAGGCAGTCCGACAGTGACCGGCGTACGACCACTAAATACCCCGCCTACCGTGACATCGGCGCCGGCGGGTCGCGAAGTGACTCGCAAACGAGCGTCAGGAGCGCCGAGCTCGACGGGACCAATCCGCTGTGTTTCGCCTGCTTTAAGAAATATGGCACTCTGCCAATCGCGTGCGCCGCGCGCCGAAATCTTGAGTCTATGCAGACCTGCGGGCAGATCGACCCGCATCGGTAACGCGACTGGTGCTGCATCGTTAACCGAAACACTCGCCCCTGCCGTGCTGGCGTTGACTTCTAGCGCGCCCCACGAGGGCTGCAAGCGCAGGCTTAAGGGCTGACGCGTGCCGCGGCCCGCGATGTTTATTTTTCGAACGAGGTCGAGATGACGCTCAGCGCGCAGAGTAAGCGTACGCTCGCCACCGGGGATCGGAATGTCGCCGGGTACGGTACCAAGTTCTGCGCCGTCGATAAAGACGCGAGCTGTGATGCCGCCGGTGTCGATCTCGAGTACACCCGGTTTTTCTTTGAGCTGTAGCTGCAGCGACAGAGGTGCATCCGCTTTTACCTCTACTACACGCTCAATCGGCAGATAACCGTCGGCCTCGGCACGAATCCGTCGCTCGCCTGGCAACAGCAGCAACGTATCGGCCGAACGCCAACCGAAACCCGAACCCGTTACCTCGGCACTTGCGGGCAGTACGGTAACTCGGACGGTTTCAAGACGCGACAGCGATAGGGCAAAGATTCCGAACACCACGAGCAGCGCGACGGCGATTGCCAAAAGCCGACGATTGGCCACGAAGGACACCAAAAAATGGCGTGGATCTTGCGTAGTTCCTGTAGTCGTATCAGCGGCGAGGTCAGCAAAGAAAATCCGCTCGTCGCCCACCGACTCGGCGAACTCGCGCGCAGTGTCGACGGTGATCGGCGCGAGGGTGTCGTTACCGACCAGATGACGGACCTCAAGTACGGCCTGGTCCTGCAACAGCAAACGCGCGCTACCTAAAGCGACAATGTCGCCATTTTGCAGTGGTGCAAATACGCTGCTTACCAGCGGCACGCCGTTCAGCAATACCGTAGTGTCAGGCGCTGCCGTGACTCCAAGTTCGCTATCGAGCACATGCAGTAGCAAAGATTCGCTACCCGTCGTACCCGGGACAATGATTTCATCGCCCGCTACGCCGCCAATTCGACAGGGCAGACTCAACTCGCGAGAGCCCGCCGGCTCGCGCAGGGTCAGCCGCCATATTGTGGCAGACATCACGAGATCACCTCTATGCACCGAACCTGTACGACTACAGCACTCGTTCCCGGCGCGACCATGAACTCACGACGTACATCGCGAAAACCCGCACGACTACCGACGGCTACATAGCGCCCGGGCTTGAGTTGCAGCTCGCGGCGTGTGAATGAACCGAAACTGCCGACGCGCTGCACGCTGACGACGGTCACACCATCAGACTCGATCACCGCAAGCACCGGCTGATCGTACAGCCGGATCGCCGCCCGTAATTGTTCGGACTGGTTAAGCAGCGCGGGTGCAGCACCCCTCACTTTGCCGGCGTCGGTCAACAGCCGATCGGCCTCGCGCCTCACCTCGGGTGCGGTCAACCGCACCGGGTTAGCGAGCAGGACATCCAGACGTCGCGCGAGATCGGCGCGTGGCGCGACACGCATTCGACCATTACGAGCAAAGCCGAGACTCGGATCACGCGCCAGCTGCGCATCATAGCGCAGCAAAGCATCGCCCCATTTTTCTGCCGCTTCGAGCAGTAGAATCTCGGCCTGTATTTCCTCGAAGTCACGCTTTTCGCCAGCAGCCTCGACTTGTGCCAGCAATGGTGCGAGCTCTGTACCTGTCGGACGCAGCGTTCGCGCTCTCGATATTGCCGCCCGCGCGTCCGCCGTACGCCCCGCGCGCAAAGCGACCAGCGCTGCGCCAATTTCGCGCGCATAGCGATTGGATCCCAGCTGCGACCGCGCACGCGCAGCGCCTTCACGAGCCACCCTATTGAGCGGATCGGCGCGTAGCACTTCTTCATAACGAGTGAGCGCCACCAGGTGATCGAGGGTCAAAGAGGCCGTCTCTGCGGCGACCAGTGCGGGTAACGCGGGCCCGAGCGCCGTGACTCTGGCGATGCCGCGGCCCGCATCGGCATTGGTCGGCTCGATCAGTTGCGCAAGTTCGAAAGCCTGACGCGCGAGTTCGAGACGACCGCCATCCAGCGCAGCCTCGCCGTCACGTAATTTTTTGGCTAAGGTCTGCGGACGCTCCTCCACGATGCGGGTCAGACGCTGATTAGCAACGCCGATGCGATCGAGGGCGAGCGCATAATCGCGACTAGCTTCGGCTTCGACGGCGAGTACCCCCAAAGATTTCGCCGCAGCAAAGGTCGCCCCACCCCAAACCCCTGCACCCTGGGTTTCGAGATCATCGAGCAAGCTGCGATAGCGACCGCTGGCTTCAGCAAAGCGATCTTGCAGTTCACGATCGGCTTCGACTTTGCTCGCCGCCGTCGCTGCGGCAGAGGTCGCAGCGGGCTTCGTACCCGCAGCCGCGCTGCTGGCTGCAGGCGCTACGACAGGTGACGTCACATAGCGCGGTAGTAGCACAAATACCGCAACCAAAATCACCATCAACGCCGAAAGTCCGCTCCACGCGGCTATCGTGGGGCGTACCGTCGACCCGCTCTTGTTGCTCACGGCGGCCACCTCGAGGGGCACGACCGCGGCGGCGATCACTGGTGCGAGGCGCTGTAACTCCAGCGACTGCAGCATGCTGGCGATTTCGCGTTGGTTATGCGGGCGAGCTTGCGGGTTGCCGGCCAGTAAAGACATTACGAGGTCGATCAGGGGCGCGGGAGTTGCCACGGCGGTGACAAGCCGTGGCGGCGCTAAGCCCGAGAGCGCCCGGGCGGTATCTGGGAAATTGGGTGGGTAACCACCGAGCAGTTCATAGGCAAGAGCGCCAAGCCCGAACGAGTCGTCGGCTACGCTGGCCGCGGCACCGCCATGCTGTTGGGGGCTCGCGCTGAAGGGCGACAGCACGCGATTGCTCGCATACTCACCGACCCGAGCCGCACTGCCGAAATCGGCCAAACGTGCACAGCCATCGAAGCCGATGAGCACGTTCGAGGGCTTGAGATCACGATGCACGATACCACGCGCGTGCAGCTCGGCGAGCGCGTCGGTTACTTCGCGCAGCAACCCCAGCGACTGCGTCCAGGAGCGCGCCCGAAGCGAGCGAGCGTCCGCGGCGGCCAACTCCATGGGCAGCACCGCAAACGCATCATCAACAATCGGTTCAAAGTATTCGAGTATGCCACGACCCTTCGCGGCCTGGGCAAGCAGATACTGGGCACGCAAGGTTTCGATCTCGGTAGCAGGCAAGATCTTGACAGCGATCTGCGCAGAACGCTGCTCGTCGAGCGCACGCCACACCTCGCCGTGTCCGCCTTGCCCTAGGGGCTCAAGCAGAACGAAGCGATCAAGCAACTTTTGTCCTTTAGCGAATGCCGCCACGGAATCTCAGCTGCGTGGCGCTTTCGGAGTAGTAGCAGGCGGTATTGCTGCCGGCAGCGCCACTGCAGGCGTTACGCCACCGGTTTCTTCGGCATAGATTTTGGCGAGCAAACGCCGCCATTCGCGATACTGTTCCTCGGCCGTACCCGTGAGTTTGAGTGTCCGACCCTCCACTTCGACCACCTGCGTGCCGGCCTCGCTTTCGAAGCTGCGCGCAAGTTCTCTGACGGATTGTGCCGCTGTTTTCGCATCGGCGAATTTTTTTATCCCCGACATCACGGCCGCTACACCACCGGCCCCGCCGCCGTAACGTACGGCGTCTTCGATACGCTTACAATTATAGTCAGTGGACCCGCACTGACTCGACACCAGAATGCTAGCCAACACCGCAGCAGCGCCGAGCACGGTGCGCGTCGTCGCCTGTGCGCGCGCCTTGTCTTCTTTTTCCATTTCCTCGCGGATGGTGCGTCGATAGCCCGCGTAGGAGTCGAACATGCCCTCATTGAACTGTTCG
>VGTW01000100.1 GCA_016874555.1 Gammaproteobacteria bacterium
GCGGCACGCATAATTAACGAGACCGCTGCAATCGAAGCCCCGCGGAGAACTGCCCCCAAAACGATAGGGCACGCCGATATAGTCAAGCGCGCGCTCTACCACCCCCTGCATCACGAGCGCCTGACTCGACGCCGCGACCAGCATTTCTTCACGTAAGGCTTTGGAGGTCAGGCCCTCGGTATCACTGTCAGCGAACGCCGGGCGCGACAACAGCATCGCAGCGACCGCAAGGCCACAGAGCAGCAATCGAGTAATGCGGGCAAATGGCAGCTTGAGCACGAGTGTTTGGTCCGATAGGGCTTTCTACGAGCCGCAGCTCGCTAAGGTTCGTGTATCCAGTAGAATTCGAGGGTCGCAAGTGTAGCCACCCCCGGAGAGCAACGCCATGCAGACCGTGCGCAGCCGGTTTTCGTTCCACAATCGGTTTCTCAAACTGCTTTTCTGGATCGCGCTGACGGTGTTTGCCAGCACGCTCATGGCACCGCGAGCCACCGCCACCGATCGCGGTTTCACGCCCGAAATTTTCAAACAATGGGCCGACATGCGCGTGGGCCAAGGCCAGCCGGTGTACTGGTATGCCGTCGGCGTTGCGTACACCTACCCCGAAGGCAAACCGGTGATGCGGCTCGAGGGCATCGACGCCGCCCGACTCGAAACCCAGCTGTCGATTGCCACCGAGGCGCATCAGGTGTCGCGTAAGGTCTTTGTGTATCGGGATATCGAGACCAACGCCATCCTGCGCGAATGGCAGGGCAAGCCGCTGCCGCCGATCGCTTATCCATATCAATACATCACCTACAGCCTGCGCGGCCGTAGCGTCGAAACGATGGTCGAGCAAGGCGCAGGCACGCGCCTGCAACGCATCGGACCAGGGAGCGATATAACGGCGCGCCAAGTCGGTAATACGGTCTCGTTCTCGGCGCCGCTTTTCCTCGATCTGCCGTTGCCCTCAGGTGCGCGGATGCAAGCCTTCGAACACTACGATTTTTTCAATCAGGCGTCGGCGCCAGGTATCAAGCACCCGTATCAGATTAGCTGGCTGCGCTTCGGCGATCTGCCGGCGGGCTTGGGCAAGGGTGTGCTGCACATGGTGTCGTGGCGGGTCGATCAATATTCCGATCTGCCGCCGTCGATTCGCGCCTACCTCGAGAGCGAGGCCAGACTCTGGCTGCAGCCGCCGCGTGATATCGCCGAAATCCGCCAACTACAACAATAAGACCTGCACAAAAAATGAATACTGCCCAACGCAGCGCCTTTTGGCAGCTGCAAGGCTGTGTCGTGTTGTGGGGCTTCACCGCCATTCTCGGGCGACTCATCACCTTGCCCGCGCTCGCGCTCGTCATTTGGCGAATGGCACTGGCCGCGTTGCTACTCGTCTGCCTACCCAAAGCCTGGCGCGGGCTGCGTCAAATGGATGGCCGCGCGCTGCATCGACACGCCTTCGCCGGTAGCGTGATCGCCCTGCACTGGCTCGCCTTCTATGCCGCGATCAAACTCGCGAACGCCTCCGTCGCCGTCGCCTGCCTCGCCGTCGCTTCCGTCTTCGCCGCCATCATCGAACCCCTCGTGACCAATCGACGCCATGAACTACGCGAGTTGTTGCTCGGCGTGCTGGCGATTCCCGGTGTGTGGTTGTTGATCGACGGCGTCCCCAAAGCAATGCTCGGCGGGATTGCCGCCGGCATCGTCGCGGCCGCACTGACCGCCACCTATGCGAGTCTCAACAAGCGCTACTGGAACGCGAGCGCAGAGCCCGCTGCGGTGACGGTGTTACAACTCAGCTGCGGAACCCTGTTTTTGTTGGCAATCGGACTGCCCGTGCTCGGCAGCGAGGCAGTGCTCATGACTCCCGGCCAGAGCGATCTTGCGTGGCTATTAGTGCTTGCGGTCGTCTGTACCATCGCGCCGCTCTTGCTTTGGCTGCGTGCCTTGCAGCACGTCAGCGCCTTCGCCACGCAGCTCTCGCTCAATCTCGAGCCGGTCTATGCGATCGTACTCGCGGCGCTCATCTTTGAAGAGCACCAGGAACTCACGCCGCTGTTTTATCTGGGCGTGGTCGTCATTCTGGCTACGGTTTTTTTCCAGCCACGAAACGCGCCGGGTTGAGCGTACAGCGGGCCTCGACACCCGCATAGATTATGCTCGCCTCAGCAGATCGCGGCGCGAACTCTAGATCTTGAATCGGTGCGTCCTCACCCGGTTTTTGTACCATGAAATGCAAACGATCGAACATGCCCTTGACTGCCGCATTGGGCAGATGCGCGCGCAGTAGCATCAGCTGCAGTTCGCGACCATCCTTAGTTTTGACCGCGAGGGTTGCGCCACGATCATAGGCACTCCAACTACGCTCGCCGCTCGAATCTGTGACTTTGCAATCATAGTTACGAGCTCGAGACATGCGGATGTGCGTGCGGTCCTTACGACCTACGAACTGATGACCCGCCATGAGATTAATATCGTAGACCCAAAGATTTTCGGGTGTGAAAACCCACTCGGCATCGGCGACGAAGCGGATGTCAGTCTTGTTCACCATATACGAGCAGGTTCCTGGTCCCTCGGTACGGCGATCATCCGTCTTACCGTCGAGTACGCCAAAGATCTGCTCGCCGTCACGTCGCAAAAGAAAATCGCAGTTGATAGCCTCAGGGTCACGCATTTGAACCTCACCCCAAAGCTCAGGATGGAGATGCAGGTCAGTATATTTCTCTGCATTTAAAGGAGGCTGCCCATTAATGACCACCGCACCGCGTTTTTCGTCAATCCAGACTTTATAAAGGATCTGCGTACGATGCATAAGTGGTCCATCACGTCCGCCCAAGTTGATTTGTCCATAAAAGACCACGTCGCCGATCTGCGGCGCGTCAACGCGCTCGAAAACGCGATACCAGTGTTCATGCTCACCCTCGGCCGGTACACGATATCGACGCTCGAAATGCACTTGCGGGTAAGAGTCCCAGCCGCCCGGCAACCACGCGATGAGATCGGCGAGCACGGCCTCGAGCTCCGGCCGTGTTTGATCATAGGCGGGACCCGCGCGAAGCGAGGCGGGCAGCAATGTCGCCAGCGGGAACACCGTTACCGCGAGCGTCGCGAGCGGGCGTTGACCGATCGAGCGTGAGTGCATGGGTAATCCCTGAGACTTAAGTATGATTTTGCGTATCATTCCAGAGATGGTACCGAGGCCGCACGCTAGCGCGGCGACGATCATGCCAGGTATACACCCAGCGGAGTTTTGATGTACCTGCCCGCACCCGCCAAAACGCCCACTCAAAAAGCTCTCGAAGATTTCTGCGCTGCCGCCAACCACGTCCTGCCCGAGCTTGGGCTGCGGCCCGCCGACCTCGAGCCGCGCTGGATCGGCCTCGACGCCGACAGCACGCAGCAAATCTTCGAGCTCATTCGTACCGGCGATAAACGCGGCACCTTCACCCTACCCTGGATTGTCGAACGCACGGGCAGCCCCGTACCCAAGGTCGGCAGCCTGCTCGTTTTAGTCGACATGGCGGGTCGCCCCATACTGCTCACGCGGGTTACTCGGGTCGATAGCGCGGTATTTGGCAAAGTCGAAGCCCATCACACGGTCATCGACGGCTCGCCCGTGCGGGACCCGGCAGTTTGGGTGCCCCTGCATACGGTCTACTGGAACACCCACCTCGCCCCATTCGGGCTCGAGGTCAGCCGGGATATGCCTTTTTGGATCGAAGAGTTCGTGCTGGTGTACGACGCCGGGAACTAGCGGTATAACCATGCTTCCAGCGAGGAGGGTGCACCGATGTCCGTGACCGCCGAAAGACTGCCGGCACAGCCACAGCCCAAGAGAACCTTGAAAGCCAAGCTCATCTCCTGGGCCATGAAAAAGATGATGGCTGGAACGGGTGGTCCATCGGGCTCGGGTGGCGGTCCACCGCCTTGGGTCAAGGCTATGATGGCAGGCGGTGGTCCCCAAAGTATGGCGGCGATGCTCGCCACCTCGAGCGGCTTCGAGGGTCGCGAGAAACTGCTCGGCGATGCCGTCGCCATGGCGATCCGCACACTGAAAGATACCGCCCCTTATCAGCACGATATAAACGATGCGCTCGTCAAGATGCATCTCACCTCCGTGCAGTTCGCCAAAGATCAGGGTTGTGTCGTCGATTACGTCGAACACGACATCAAGACCATGCAGCCGATGCTGCAGCGTCTCAAAGGCATGATCGACAAAACCGGCGAAAAAGAAATCGCCCTTGCCGGCATCTTCGATCGCACCACTTGCTTGTATCAGCTCTGTCTCGATCTGAAGGTGGAAGCCGGCAAGCGGACCTTCACTTTTCCGTATAGCAAAGTGGCGGAGATTTCTCGGCGGATTGGTCAGTTCAATCTCACCGATCGCGAGCTGCATGAACTCTGGCTGAAACCGCGCTTGCTCGGCTACGCGGGTGCTCTCGGCGTGCAGATCAACGTGTCGGACATCGATGCCGACAACAAAGTCACGGTGTCGCTCGTCAACTGACTGGCGCGTCGGCCTGCGACTCGGGCAGCGCGCTCGCAAAGGGGTCTAGCCCGCGGCAGTGCGCATCAATCGACACCAGCGTCGGATACGCGCTGAGGTCACAGCCGAAGCGGCGCGCGTTATACATCTGCGGCACCAAGCAGACATCGGCGATCGATACGCGTGCAGCAAAACAGAACTCGCCGTTCGTCGAGTGTCGGCTGGCCTGCGCCTCGAGCGCCACAAAACCCGCGACTATCCAGTGGCGAACCCAGCTGTTCACGGCGTTGTCGTCCGCCTTGAACTCGCTGCGCAAATAATTGAGCACCCGCAGATTATTGAGGGGGTGGATATCGCAGGCCACGCCAAGCGCCATGGCGCGCACCGTCGCACGCTCGAAGACGCCGGCCGGCAAGAGCGTTGGCTGCGGCTGCACCTCGTCAACATATTCGATGATCGCCAGCGACTGGGCGAGCACCCCCTGCTCGACCTGCAGCGCGGGTACGAGACCCTGTGGATTGAGGGCGAGAAAATCTTCGCTGCGCTGTTCGCCTTTCGGCAGGCTATGC
This sequence comes from Gammaproteobacteria bacterium, assembly GCA_016874555.1. Lineage (GTDB taxonomy): Bacteria > Pseudomonadota > Gammaproteobacteria > Steroidobacterales > Steroidobacteraceae > UBA964. The sequence goes on from VGTW01000100.1 coordinate 5,038, forward strand.
GCGACCGCGCGATAGTCAACACCCTTGATATTGAGGGCAATGCGTACTCGATACGCCGCCGAGCTTCGCCAGAAATCGTGCAGGATCAACCCGGAACTCTCGTGAATCACGCAGGTGGGCGCCCCGGCGGGATGCTGAGCGCAGACTCGACACGACGAGAGCGGAAGAACGGGTACATCAGCTGCACATACCACTTTTCGGTACCGTGACGACGGTCATCTGTCAAGCCATAAGCGGGCGGAAACTTGCGGGTGATTACCGCTGTGCCGAACAACACATCCCAAAGAAAAAGCAGATTGCCGAAGTTACCTGAATAATGACCGACGCCGTCGGCTTCGCTCAGGGCGTGGTGGGCGTGATGGGTTGCAGGGGTAGAAATGGTACGCTCCAGCACCCACATCACCGGGTGCAGCGCCTTGACGCGATAGAGCGCTTCGTCCCAGCGCCAGCTGCAGTGCGCGCCGATGATCACCGAAAGCTTGACGACCACATAGCCGGCCAGTACCCACCCAAAACCGAGATAGCCCAATAGCCCGGATAGCCATAGGCCAGGCATCAGTGCGTAGTAGAGCACATTGTTGCGGTAAACGATGCGTACACTCATGTAGGCGGCCGAATGATGCGCCCGATGCAGCGGCCACATTGCACTCGTGTGCGAGAGCCGATGCCAAAGATATTGTGTCAGATCATCGGCGATCAGCAGTGTGCCTACCATGGCCCACAAAGGCCAGTGCGCAAGCCCCGCCCGATACTCCGGGATAAGCCACTCGCAAAGCACAACCGCAACGATGCCCACCCCGCCGTACACCAGCGGGAACATGAACATGATGGCGACGTCGAGCCGATTATCCTGCGTCGACGCTTCGCGCGGGAAAAAACCGCCGCGTACGAGTTCGACGACCCCGAACAAAACGAGCGTCGCAAACACGCCGAGGATCTGGCTTTCGGTCGGCTCCATGGTGCGGGATTGTAGCCGATCTAGTGCAGCGGGCCTCCCGGCAAAGTATCCACGCCCTGACCAGGGCGGATCTGTACCCAGAGCCGCACACCACCGTCGACCGCATCGGCATACACACCGATAATCAAATTGCGGCGTTGTTGCTGGTGACTGTGCCGATTTTTACGCCACCTGAGGACCCGGTGTACGTCGCAATCATCGTGCTCGTCGCAGATCGATCTTTGCGGGTAACGTTTACCATGTCTTCACCTCTTAAGCCTCCCGCCGGGTCTGACTCAACCCTGTCGCAATACTTCGCGTTGGCAACAGGTTTCCAAAATGACGTAAAGAGACTAAGCACCCTGCACCACAGATCGCGTATTGTTCAGATTGACGCACGAGTGGCTGGTACGCGATGCCGGCTAGGTGCAAAGCAGCTCGGCAGGGAATTGCGCAAAGCGCAATAAGAGCAGGCAGCAGAGAGCTAGCACGAAGGCAACGAGCGTGAGCGCCGTGGGATAGCCGCCCCCACACCAGCCGCCAGCGATACCAGCACGGGCCCAACTCCGCCGCTCAAAGAATGAATGCTGTAGCACGAACTATAGATACGGCTTAATCGTCGAAGCCCAAAGTATCGACCGGGGAGATAGGCCAGCACGTTGATCTCGACACCGACCGCAAGGCCCACCAGCACCGCAGCTAGCACGGCTTGTCGCAGATCACCCCTCGAGCCGAACAATGCAATCCCTGTAATCAGCGTAAGAAAAGATCTCAGTGCGACGCGTGGCGCAAGGACTCAATCCACCAACCAGCCCGTAATCAGGCGACCGTCCGTCACGGCCATAAACAACGCCGACTGGGTAGCAGTGGCCACCATAGGCTAGAAACTGCGCAGTGTGAGTAACGGCACAATGAGGAAAGTCATACTTTGAACGGCAATACCGATCAGGAAAAAGATCGTTAGCATCAACCAAAAGAAAAGTTCGGCAGTTGCTGCTGATACGGCTGCGGTTGGGACGGTCGCTGCCTGCGGCTTGTCGATCAGCCAGAGCACATCGCGGGCATCGCAGTCGCAGCTATTGCACCGAAAATTAATAAATAGCTTTCGCGCCATCCGAACGATTCGATGGCGGTCTTTAAAAAATTGGCGGTACAAGCCATCAAGCCCCACACTGGGGAGCGCGAGCTCCCGCGCGAGTCCGCGGTGATTTTCGAACCATAAGGCGATGACGCGTACGAAGGCGGCGTGGGTGGCACCGCACGTGAGTACGGCACGCAAAAAGTACGGGGGTAAAAGCCCCAAAGATCAGGTCCCTGAGACGGGAATAAATAAGATTGGAATATCTGCCTAAAATCCTAGCAAAATCGTTCGACGGGCGCCGCACCGATCTACAAACCCGCCCACTACAGGCGACAGGTAGGGTGCAGTGAAGGTGACGGTGAGC
>VGTW01000101.1 GCA_016874555.1 Gammaproteobacteria bacterium
ACGGCGGCGGTGGCACGGCCAGCATGTCCGAGCTCAGGCAGTGCAGCACGGCGTGCTTGCGCCCGTCGAGGTCTTCCTCGGCAAGCCGCATGTTCTGGTAGCAACCGTCCTCGTAGCGACTCTGCTGCACGAGCGGCACCGGCTTACCGTTGATGATCAGCTGATCGTTGCGCACTTCGACGAGATCGCCGGGCAAGCCAACCACGCGCTTGATATAATTGACGGCGGGATCGGCCGGAAAACGAAACACGACGACATCGCCACGCGCAGGCTTACCGACCTCGACGATCTTGCGATGCACCACCGGCAAGCGCACACCGTACGCATATTTGTTGACCAAGATGAAATCACCATCGAGTAGCGTCGGCATCATCGAGTCCGAGGGGATTCGGTACGGCTCATAGAAAAACGACCGCAGAACGAGCAGCACCGCCATCACCGGAAAGAAACTGCGCGCGTAATCGACGGTACCCGGCAACTGCAGCGACTCGGGCTCGCGCTTCGCTGCAAGCGCCGCTGCCAGCCGACGCGGCGCGAGCAGCCAATGATCGAGCGCCCAGACGATCCCCGAGGCCACGGTGATGAGGATCAGCAGCAGACTGAAATCCGCCCGCTCTGCCGACATCAGCTGAAAGAACCAGGCAATCACCAAAAACGGCAATACACCGTAGAGCACGCGCATCACGAGCGGATCGGGCGTCGGCTGGCCATCTTTGACCACGAGCTGACGACCGGGACGCACGAACCAGTCGTCGATCACGCACAGGAAAGCGACCGGCAGCGCAAGCAAGGCCAGCGTCGAAATAATGAGATCGATCACGGGGTCACCTCCTACCGACTTTGAGCACCGCGAGGAAGGCTTCCTGCGGAATCTCCACGGAACCCACCTGCTTCATGCGCTTTTTGCCTTCTTTTTGCTTCTCGAGCAGCTTGCGCTTGCGGCTGATGTCGCCACCGTAGCACTTGGCCAATACGTTTTTGCGCAGCGCCTTGACCGTGGCCCGCGCGATCACGTGTGAGCCGATTGCCGCCTGCACCGCCACCTCAAACATCTGCCGCGGAATGAGCTCTTGCATCTTATCGACGAGTTCGCGACCGCGCTGATAGGCGGTATCGCGGTGCACGATGATGGAGAGCGCATCGATCCGATCACCGTTGATGAGGATATCGAGCTTGGAGAGCGGCGCCGTCTGAAAGCGACTGAATTCATAGTCGAACGAGGCGTAGCCGCGACTCGCCGACTTCAGTCTGTCGAAGAAATCGAGTACCACTTCGGCAAGCGGTAGCTCGTACTGCAGCGACACCTGGCTAGCGAGATACTGCATCTTCTTCTGCGAGCCGCGCTTCTCGGTGCACAGCTGCAGCACACCGCCGACATACTCAGGCGGCACCAGAATGTTGGCGATGATGATGGGCTCACGAATCTCCGCGAGCTTGTTCGGTGCCGGCAGTTTCGCCGGGTTATCGACGTATTCGTTGGTGCCGTCGGTCAAGCCAACCTCATAAATCACGGTAGGCGCACTCGTAATCAGGTCGAGGTCATATTCGCGCTCGAGACGCTCCTGCACGATATCCATGTGCAAGAGACCGAGAAAACCCACGCGGAAGCCGAAGCCGAGCGCTCCAGATACCTCGGGCTCGTAGTGCAGCGCAGAATCATTGAGACGCAACTTCGCAAGTGCATCGCGGAACGACTCGTAGTCGTCGGCATTCACCGGGAAGAGCCCTGCAAATACCCGCGGTTGCACCTGCTTGAAACCGGGTAGCGGCGCCGCGCAGGCCTTGTTTTCGAGGGTGATGGTGTCACCCACCGGTGCGCCGTCGATTTCTTTAATTCCAGCGATCACGAAGCCGACCTCGCCCGCGCCGAGCTGCGGCGTACCGATCGACTTCGGGGTGAAGCGCCCGAGCTTGTCGACCAGCCAGTTACGGCCCGTCGACATCACGCGGATCTTATCGCCGGTCTTGAGCGTACCGTTGACGACCCGAACCAAAGAAACCACACCGACGTAGTTATCGAACCAAGAGTCGATGATCAGCGCCTGCAAGGGCCCATTCCGATCTCCTTTGGGTGCCGGGATACGCTTGACGACGGCCTCGAGCAGCTCAGGCACGTTCTCGCCGGTCTTAGCCGAGACGCGGACCGCATCCTGCGCCTCGATGCCGATAATTTCTTCGACTTCGCGAATGACTTTTGGCGGATCAGCCGACGGCAGGTCGATTTTGTTGATGACCGGTAGCACCTCGAGCCCCTGCTCGATCGCGGTGTAGCAATTGGCGACGCTCTGCGCCTCGACCCCTTGCGAGGCATCGACCACGAGCAGTGCGCCGTCGCAGGCCGCAAGCGAGCGTGACACCTCGTAGGAGAAGTCGACATGCCCCGGCGTATCGATGAGATTGAGCTGATAGCGCTGGCCATCTGCCGCGTTATAGTAGAGCGTGACGCTCTGCGCCTTGATGGTGATGCCGCGCTCACGTTCGAGCGCCATCGAGTCGAGCACCTGACTCTGCATTTCGCGGGCCTCGAGGCCTCCACAGAGCTGGATTAATCGATCGGCGAGCGTGGACTTTCCGTGATCGACGTGAGCGATGATCGAAAAATTGCGGATGTTCTGCATTCGGGCTCAGGTGATCGCCCGGCCAAAAGACTCCGGGGCTCGCGAAAAGGCGCGGAATTATACCGACTGACGGGCCCAGCGCCCTCAACGAACGCGAAACAAACGCTCGATCTCGCCCGGATCGAGTCGAGTGACGGCGATCGGCGCGCCGTCCCAGAGCAAAACCGGGATTTTATGACTGTAGCGACGCCTCATTTCGGGATCGGAATCGACATCGAGCGTCTCCAGCGGTGGCAGCGCCAGCGTGCCGCCAAGCTGCGCCAACTCGTCGGCAAATTCCTTGCAGAGCCCGCAACCCTCGCGAGTCAGCAGCGTGAGGCAGCCAGGATTGACAGTCACGGACCCTGCGGTGCGAACGCCGAACGCGGCGGAACGACCCCTATGGCTTCTCGTGACCGTCCAGGGACACCAGGTCGCGCGGGCTCGGCGGGACGACGAGCCGGTGCCCCGGGTTCACCCGGCGCGAGCTCGGCCGCGATCACGCGCGCCGTCTGTACCGGAATCTCGCCAATCACCACCACGTGATGCCCGTGCAGAAAGGTCGAAAACGCGGTGGAGGCACCGCTCTGTCGCTCAAGCGCTATTTCCTTGGCCGAGCGGGGCGTCAGGCGCGCGCCGATGAATATCGACACCGAGGCAAGGCCATCAGAGAGCACGATATGCGAGACCGGATCTTCACTTCCGGGCAAGGATTGTTCGCCACGTTGCGTCACCTGAAATCCACGCGGTGCGGTTCGTAGACTCCACACCGCAGCAGAATCATTGACGGCGCGCAAGCGCACGCCGGCGTCACTTTCGATGCGCCGAAAGCCCTCGGTAGATACCGCCGGCTGGAACACGTCATCGGGAATATCGGCGACCCGCTGCAAGTTGGCAAACGCGATACGCTCGAGCACCTGCCCGCTGCGATCGTAGACCTCGGACTTCAGCGGCAAGCGCGTCCGGGCGTCGATCCAGATACGATGGCCGTAGCGGTAGGGATCGAGCGGAACCAAAGAAATCAGCCGCGCATCGCGCTCGACGAGCCGCGTGCGCTGCACCGCGTCGAGTCGATATAAGCGCGCCGTGCGTTCATCAAAGCGCGGGAAATTCGGCAACAGACCACCCCGCCGCGGCCGATTTTCGATGATTACCTTACGCTGATCAGGTAATACGTAAGAGAGCTCTTCACCCAAGCGAATGAACTCGCGGCGCGAGCCGTCGAGCGACACGAGCCGTTCGGCGACCTCGCCATTTTTGACCCGATGGTGAATCCGCAGCGATTCGGACTGTCCGTCACGCTCATGAAAAAACGTGCCTTCGTAACTTTCCTCAGCAAGCGCGCGATTCATGCGCTCCAGCCAATCGCGAGCGTCATCGGCGAAAGCCGCAATCGGCAGCATCACCGATACCCCGGCAAGCAGCGACGCCCAGCGCCGCAGGGCGCGTGGCGCAAAGCTTGCCGCAAAACTCACCGAGCGTCCCCGGCCGGCGCATCGACCGCAATGACGGCGCTCATCGACGAATGTCGCAACATCGGCGCCGACACCGCAGTGTGCGCCCCGACATAACCCGCAAGCGGAAAAGCCGACTTTTCAGCGCCCGTCTTGAGCGGCGGCGTGACGTAGCTCATCGGCTCGCCGTTGCCAGCAGGTTCAGCAGAAGTCACCGCCGGCACCGACGTTTTCGCGAGCATAGATTCGCTCGGCATAGCCGGGATGATGACCTCTTCGACCTTGCTCTTGGCTACCTTGGGCAGCATTGAACTGGTGACTACGTTCTCGGGCGGCGCCGCGCGGAACCAGAAAAGACCGAACACGCCTACCACGGCAATAGCGGCCGCGAGCCCGAGCCCACTCGCCGGCACCGCCCAGCGCGGCAGGCGCGGCGCGCGCTCGCGTTGCGCACAGTTACCCTCGGCGATCTCGGCAGCAACCTTTGCGGCCAAGCGATTACCGGCTACGGTTTCGCTGCGCAGCACGCTGCCGATCAGCGCATAGTTTGCCCAACTGCGTCGCAGGTTCTCATCGCGCGCGAGGCGCCGCGCGAGCAGCTCGCATTCGGCCTCTGGCAGTTCGCCATCGAACATGGCCGACAACTGGCTCTCGCGTTGCACGAGCAGATCGGCGCTGCCGTCACTGCCGGCGGCACCCTGAATGGTATTACCGTTCATCCCGTTACCTCCCCCCGCCCGAGACCACCCTCAAACACTTCGCGCAGACGGGCATCGATGGCCTCGCGAGCACGAAAGATTCGAGAGCGTACGGTCCCCACTGGACAGTCCATGGCGTTGGCGATTTCCCCGTAAGACATGCCCTCCAGCTCACGCAGCTGTATGGCGGTTCGCAAATCCTCGGGCAGTGCATCGATAGCCGCGGTCACGATAGAGCGAATCTCCTCGGTGAGCGCCAAAGCCTCGGGCGTAGCCGTGTCTTTCATGCGTGCCAAGACCTGGCTCGACTCTTCGCCCTCGGGTAGGTCGATCTCGAAGCTGAGCGGGCTGCGACCACGGGCGGCGAGGGCATTTTTGGCCGTGTTGATCGCGATGCGATAAAGCCACGTATAAAACGCGCTGTCGCCGCGGAAGCGTGGCAACGCGCGATACGCCTTGATTAAGGACTCTTGGGCGATGTCCTCGGCCTCGGCCGGATCGCGTACGTAGCGCAGTACGAGCTTGACGACCTTGTGCTGATAACGCCTCACCAGCGCATCGAAGGCCCCGGCGTCGCCACGTTGCGCAAGTTGCACGAGGCTGAGATCGCTTTGCTCTGCGTTACTCACGGCAGACCACTCGGGGCCCGCGGGAACGTGTCGAAGGAAAGTCGCATTGGCAACATGCATTTGGCTTCCTTTGACCCGCGCCCTTTGCCAAAGTTCGCAACCGAGAAGATTGTGACGCGGCAGATCACGGCGGGGTTCTCATTAGGCGGCCAGTCTAACCGCATGGCGGAGCGCCATCAGCCCCGTCGGATACCCTCGATCAGGCCCCGCAAGGCCGGATCGGGATGCGGCTGCCCGGCAAGCAAGTAGAGGGCGAGTTCGGGGTCCTGCAGCTCGAGCAGCGTCTCGAAGTCCCGCCGCTCTATCACGCTCGCCTGCGCGTGCCGCCGATCGAGCCAGCGCTCGAGCAACGCGTCGAGCTCTTTCATGCCGCGCCGACAGCGCCAACGCAGGCGCCCGTCACTCACCGAAATCTGCTCAAGTGTGTTCGCGCTCAGCCATCATTTTTTTTATTTCGGCGATGGCCTTGGCCGGGTTGAGATCTTTGGGGCAGGCCTCAGTGCAGTTCATGATGGTGTGACACCGATAAAGCCGAAATGGATCTTCAAGCGCATCGAGTCGTTCGCCCGTGGCATCGTCACGGCTATCGATGATCCAACGATAGGCCGCAAGCAACGCTGCCGGCCCGAGATAGCGATCGCCGTTCCACCAATAGCTCGGACAGGACGTCGAGCAGCAGGCACAAAGAATACAGGCCGAGGGCCGATCGATCTTTTCTTGCTCCTCGGGGGCCTGCGGCCGCTCGCGATCGGGCGGCGCTGGCGTACGCGACTGCAACCAGGGCTTGACCGAAGCGTACTGCGCATAGAACTGGGTGAGATCAGGCACCAAATCCTTGACCACCGGCATGTGTGGCAGCGGATATATTTTGACCTCTCCTTTCACATCGCCGCAGCTTTTGGTACAAGCGAGCGTGTTGATACCATCAATATTCATCGCACAGCTGCCGCAGATACCCTCACGGCAGGAGCGACGAAACGTCAGCGACGGATCGATTTCGTTTTTGATCTTGATCAGCGCATCGAGCACCATCGGTCCGCACCGGTCCATGTCGACCTCGAAGGTGTCGACGTGCGGGTTCTCGGCCGCACTAGGATCGTAGCGATACACCTTGAAGGTGCGCACGTGGGTCGCGCCGGCGGGCGCCTTGTGCACCTTGCCGTGGCGGTTAATCCGCGAATTTTCGGGCAGTCTCAGCTGGACCATCGGCTTGATCCTCTAATGTCAGTAGGTACGCGCTTTGGGCGGAATCGGCTCGACATCGGCCGTCAGCGTGTTGAGGTGCACGCCGCGGTAATCGATGCAGGTGTGCCCCTTGTCATCGACCCAGCACAGCGTGTGCTTCATCCATTTGACGTCGTCGCGATCCTTGAAATCTTCGCGAGCATGCGCACCGCGGCTTTCCTTCCGATTGTCGGCGGAGCGAATCGTAGCCACCGCCTGGCCGAGCAAGTTGTCGAGCTCGAGCGTCTCAATGAGATCGGTATTCCAAATCAGCCCGCGATCGCTGGTCTGCACGTTGGCGAACGAGTCGACCGTCGCCTGCAATCTTTCACAGCCTTCCTGCAGCGAGCTGCCGGTACGGAACACGGCGGCATCGGTCTGCATGATCTTCTGCATCTCGAGACGCACGTGGGCGGTCGGTCGATCACCCTTGGCATTGCGGAATTTATCGAGACGCGTAAGCGCGAGATCGCCTGCATCCTTGGGGAGCGGTTTGTGCGAGCTGCCCGGCTTGACGATCGAGGCAGCGTACCGACCCGCTTCGCGACCAAATACAA
>VGTW01000102.1 GCA_016874555.1 Gammaproteobacteria bacterium
CAACATAGGAACGCCGTTAGGGCTCGCGCGCGCCGAGAAAAAAGCGACTCACGGCAAAAGTTTCTCGATCGTGCTGCGCGTCCCGCCGCTGGCGACGATCTTCGTGACCCGAAAATAATCCGCACGCTTCGAGCCTCGAACCCTCAAGCTGCCGCGTCACTCGGCGCGTCGTTGACGTCACCGTCCTCCATACCCAGTTCCTTCAGCTTGCGGGTCAACGTATTACGCCCCCAGCCGAGCAGCTTTGCAGCATCCTGACGATGACCGCCGGTGTGAGCCAAGGCCACACGAATGAGAACGCGTTCGAATTCCGGCAGCGCGACATCGAGTAGCGGTGCCCCGCCGCCGCGCTGCGACTCGGATTCGGCCCAGCGCGCCAGTAGCGCAGTCCAACCATCACCGCCCGCGCGCGCCAAGGTCGCACCAGCGATTTCTGCGGGTAGATCATCGACGTGCACTTCGCTACCGGCGGCCAGCACGCTCAGTCGCCGACAAAGATTGACGAGCTCACGCACATTGCCCGGCCAGCCATAGGCTTCGAGTACAGCGCGTGCGTCGGCGGCAAGTGTTTTCGGTTCGACGCCGAGTTCGGTCGCAGCGATGCGCAGATAGTGATCGAGCAGATCACCGACATCTTCGCGGCGGGCGCGCAGCGGCGGCAGCTCCATGCGAATGACATTGAGCCGGTGAAAGAGATCTTCGCGGAACAAGCCACGAGCAACACGGTCCTCGAGATTTTGATGCGTGGCGGCGATCACCCGTACATCGACGCGGATCGGCGTCTGTCCACCGACCCGGTAAAACTCGCCCTCGGCGAGCACGCGCAGCAGTCGGGTCTGCAAGGGCGTCGACATGTCACCAATCTCGTCGAGAAAAAGCGTGCCGCCGTCCGCTTGTTCGAAGCGGCCGCGCCGCAAAGCGTCGGCGCCGGTGAATGCGCCCTTTTCGTGACCGAACAACTCGGACTCGAGCAGCTCGGAAGGTATTGCCGAGGTGTTGAGCGCAATGAACGGTTTTGCTGCACGCGGACTGTGGCCATGCAGCGCTCTAGCAACCAATTCTTTACCGGTACCGGACTCGCCGGTGATTAACACCGTCACCGCCGAGCGCGACAACCTGCCGATGGCGCGAAACACCTGCTGCATCGCCGGCGCTTTGCCGAGCAGTTCCGGCACGCGACCATCGGCGCTACGGTCGGCCGCGTTGCGCTGCACGCTCTGCGCGGCCCGCTTGACGAGTTCGATCACCTGGTCGATGTCGAAAGGCTTGGGTAGATATTCGAAGGCCCCGCTTTCGTAGGCCGATACCGCATTGTCGAGATCGGCATGGGCCGTCATCACGATGATCGGCAGCTGTGGTCGTGTACCGTGGAGTTTGCGCACCAGCTCGAGTCCGGAGATTCCGGGCATCCGGATATCGGTCAACAGCACGTCAGGCGCATCGCCACGCAGGGCTTCGAGGGCAGGTTCAGCGGCATCAAATACTTTGGGGAGCATGCCGCCACTCTTTAGCGCCTTTTCGAGCACCCAGCGTATCGACGCGTCATCGTCGACCAACCAGACGCGCAAGGGTCGTGCGCTCATGGGACAGCCTCGGGAATCGCAAGCGGCAGCACCAAAGAAAATACAGTGTGGCGGGGTTCGCTCTGAAACTCGATCAAGCCGCCGTTACGATTAGCGAGCTCTTGCGCCACCGCCAAACCAAGACCAGTACCGTTCGGACGCGCTGTCACGAGCGGATAGAAGAGGGTGCCACGGATTTCTTCAGGCACGCCTGGACCATCGTCAAGTACATCGATCCGCGCAGCGAGCCGATGCCGTACCGCACCGATATGTGCCTGCGTGACGACGCGCGTGCGCAGCACAACGCGACCCTTCTCGCCTACCGCCTGCAACGCATTGCGGGCGAGGTTGAGCAGCGCCTGTACGAGTTGATTTCGATCGAAGCGACCTTCGGGAATGCTGGGATCGTAGTCGCGCTCAACCGCCACGGCCGCGGGCGCTTCGGCAGCGAGCAACCGGTGCACGTGCTCGCAAACCTCGTGAATATTGAGCGCGATTTTCTGCGGCGGACGCGCCGAGCTCATCATGATATCGACCAGCGCCGTCAGCCGATCGGCTTCGTTGATGATTACGCTGGTGTATTCACGCAGTTCCGGATCGGGCAATTGACGTGCGAGCAACTGCGCTGCACCGCGTACGCCGCCGAGCGGATTTTTGATCTCGTGCGCCAGCTGCCGGGTCATCATGCGGTTGCCTTCGAGCCTGGCTCGCAAGGCATGATCGCGATTGAGACGTGCACGGGGTGCCGCGTCGGCAAGTTCCAGCAACAGACGACGCGACCCACCAACATCATCGATCGCGGTGATGGTGAAATCGACGATGCGCGCTTCGCGCGGCGCACCGAGCGGTCGCAGGGCCTGTTCGATTTCCGTGATCGGTTCACCGGTGTCGCGTACCCGAAGCAATGAAACCTGCAGCGCCGTGCAGTCCGTGAAGAGTTCGCAGAAGGGACGACCGCGGGCCTGGTTGAGGCCCACGGCCATCAGGCCCTGTGCGGCAACGTTCGCATGCATGACCAACAACGCGGCATCCAGCATGACGACGCCGGTCGCCAGGGCATCGAGAAGATCTGCGGGGTCGTGATGCGCAGCGAAACTCTGGAAGAGTCGCTCAACCGCCATGGTCGTCACCGCGGATCACGCCGCCTTGGTTCAGCAGCTGTAGTACAGGTCGAGTTCGACCGGGTGAGTGCTCATGCGGTAACGCGTGACTTCCTGCATCTTGAGGCCGATGTAGGCATCGATCACATCGTTGGTGAACACGCCGCCGCGGGTCAGGAACTCGCGATCCTTGTCGAGATGCTCGAGCGCCATATCGAGCGAGTGGCACACCGTCGGAATATGCGTCGCCTCTTCGGGCTCAAGATCGTATAAATCTTTGTCTGCTGGATCGCCAGGGTGGATCTTGTTCTGGATACCATCAAGACCCGCCATCATCATGGCTGCAAAGGCGAAGTACGGATTCGCCGAAGAATCAGGGAAGCGTACTTCGATACGACGTGCCTTCGGATTGGAGACGAAGGGAATGCGGATCGAGGCTGAACGATTACGCGCCGAATAGGCGAGCATCACCGGCGCCTCGAAGCCCGGCACCAGTCGCTTGTAGCTGTTGGTGCCGGCGTTGGTGAAGGCATTGAGCGCCTTGGCATGCTTGATGATGCCGCCGATATAGTAGAGCGCGATATCAGACAATCCGCCGTATTTATCGCCGGCGAACAGCGCTTTACCGTCTTTTTGCAGTGACTGGTGGACGTGCATACCCGAACCGTTGTCACCGACAAGCGGCTTCGGCATGAAGGTCGCGGTCTTGCCGTAGGCGTGCGCAACGTTGTGCACGGCGTACTTCAGAATTTGCACTTCGTCGGCTTTTTTGACGAGACCGCCAGCACCTATACCGATTTCGCACTGACCGCCGGTCGCAACTTCGTGGTGATGCACTTCGACCAAGAGGCCGAGTTCCTCACACGCGCCGCACATCGCATTGCGGATGTCCTGATAAGCATCGACCGGCGGCACCGGGAAGTAGCCGCCCTTCACGCCAGGACGATGACCCTTGTTACCACCCTCGATGTCGGTGTAACTGTTCCATGCACCCTGCACGGAATCAATTTCATAGGCCGAGCCGTGCATCTCGTTCTTCCAGCGTACGCTGTCGAAGATAAAGAACTCGTTCTCAGGACCGAACATCGCACCGTCGGCAACACCCGTGCTCTTGAGATAAGCCTCGGCGCGCTTGCCGATGGAGCGCGGGTCGCGCTCATAGCCCTGCATGGTGGCGGGCTCGATTACATCGCAGCGGATGTTGACGGTAGCTTCTTCAAAGAAAGGATCGAGGGTCGCGGTGCCGGCCTCAGGCATCAGGATCATGTCGGATTCGTTGATGCCCTTCCAACCGGCGATCGAGGACCCGTCGAACATCTTGCCGTCGCGGAACAAACCTTCATCCACCAGCTTTGCGGGGATAGTGACGTGCTGCTCTTTGCCACGGGTATCCGTGAAGCGCAAGTCGGCCCACTTCACTTCCTTGTCCTTGATCATCTTGATGACGTCACTGGCGGTGCTCATATTCGCTCCGTTCTGAAATCGAATAAGTTGAGTAAAGAAGAAGACGCTTAATTATGATGCATCTGCCGTGCCGGTGCACCGAAGAACCGGAAAATCCAGGATTTTTGCAATTGAAAGGATCGTCTTGAGACCGTTTATGCACTAAAAAAGGGCGTGCATATCTCGTTTTGCGCTATTTTAGCGCTTTATAAAAATTGATGCCGCCCTGTTCTTTACCCACACGTAGGCGGCCATCAGACACAGCAACCCACTTAGGCAGCCGGTAAGAATGTAGGGCGCCGACGGTCGCCAGATATCGAACAGCGTGCCGCCGACGATGGCCGCCAGAAATATTCCTAGCGACCCAAACAACGTAAACACGCCGATCACCGCGCCGCGGCCTCTCACAGGCGCCACCTGTCCGACCAAGGCCTGCGAGGCGAGGATGCCGCTCATTTCACCAACACCAAGAAACACCGCCGCAACGTACATCGCCGGCTGGAATGGATCGTCCTGCAAACCGAACCACACATAACCGAAACAGGCGAGGGCGGAAGCAACGGCCATGAACAGCACGCGATCGAGACGGTCAATGAAGCTAATGACCGTTACCGCCCAAAACGTCGCCGTAATCTGGATAACGACGAAAATACCGCCACTGCGCTGCATGGCTTCGGCGGGTGACATGCCCTGCTCCTTGCCGGCCTGCACCATCCAAAGAAAAAAGAAAGCGCTGATGATCGATAACGATGCGCGCGACACGGTAGCCGACGCATAAGCAAGTCGCACGCGCAGATCACGGGCCGCGGCAATACCGACACGTAGCGTGGCCAGCAGCGGCTCGCGCTGCTCCAGCTGCCCCGGTGCACGGCGTGCGAGTCCGCGCAACACGATCACCATGGGGATGAGACAAAGCACTGCTACCGACCAGTAGGCCGCGCGGCCCGCCTCAAGCGGTGTCATGTCTTGAGCAAGAAAAATCTTTGGCAGTTGCGACGCGAGCCCAACCAAAGAAGCCACGCCGAGCCCGTTGAGAAAGAAACAGATACCTACCAACTTGCCGCGCGAGGTTTCCTGCGGATAGTCGGCGATTACGGCCGACAGCATCGCGGCAATGAGCGATGCACCGCAGGCGGTGATGAAAATCATCGCGTAGAGCGTCCAGTCGAAGCTCGCGAACGGAAACAGCGCATAGCCAATCGCCAGGATCGCGAAACCCATGCCATAAATGATGCGGCGACCGAGTCGGTCGGACGCGGCGCCAATGAGCCCGGACAGTAATAGCGCCGGGATCTCGCTCACCACATCCATGGACGCACTTACTCGACCCTGAATGTCATCGGGAACACCGAGCATCGAGTTGAATAGGTACGGTCGCAGATTGCCGACCAGCGTCAACAAGCCGATGGAAAAAAATGCGGTACCGAGCAACGCATAGAAGTTCGAGCGTTCGATGCCGGGGGCGAGCTCCCAGATACCGATTTTGATTCCCTGCTCTGCCCGATCACGCGCTACCGTCGTCTCCATCGTGCCCCCCCGGTTAGTAGTGGCTTGGCTTTTGCAGCCGCTTTGAATATGCCAGTCGGTATACTGGCTACCCCCTAGATTAACCGCGGTCAAAGCCGCGCGCCGGAATCATGGCCCGCACGTTTCAGGATCTGGTTTTCTCACTACAGCAATACTGGTCCGCTCAGGGTTGCATCGTGCTGCAGCCCCATGACATGGAAGTCGGCGCGGGCACTTTTCATACCGCGACCTTTCTGCGTGCCGTCGGGCCGGAACCCTGGAATGCGGCTTACGTGCAACCTTCGCGCCGTCCCACCGATGGCCGCTATGGCGACAATCCCTTCCGGCTGCAGCGCTATTACCAATTTCAGGTGGTGATGAAGCCCTCGCCACTTGAGATCCTCGATCTGTACGTCGGCTCACTCAAAATGCTGGGCTTCGATCCATTGGTACACGACATCCGCTTCGTCGAAGACAACTGGGAGTCGCCGACGCTGGGCGCTTGGGGACTCGGCTGGGAAGTGTGGCTGAACGGCATGGAAGTCACGCAGTTAACCTACTTCCAGCAAGTGGGCGGCATCGACTGCAAGCCGGTGACCGGCGAAATTACTTACGGCCTCGAACGTCTGGCGATGTACCTGCAAGGCGTCGACAGCGTGTACGAAATCGTCTGGACCGATGGGCCGCGCGGGAAGATCACTTATCGCGACGTCTATCACCAGAACGAAGTCGAGCACTCGAAGTACAACTTCGAGCATGCTGATACCGCAGTGCTCTTCAGACACTTCGATGAATACGAGGCCGCCTGTCGAAAATTGCTTGAGGCCAAGCTTGGCTTGCCAGCTTATGAGCAGATGCTTAAGGCCTCGCATACCTTTAATTTGCTCGATGCACGACGCGCCGTCTCGGTGACGGAGCGGCAAAGATTTATCCTGCGAGTGCGCACGCTGGCGCGTGGCGTCGCCCAGGCCTATTACGACGCTCGCGAAATGCTCGGCTTTCCGATGTTGCAGACCGCAGCACCCGTCGCACCGACGCCCCCCGTTGTCGTGCAGCAGAAAACGCGGTGACTGCCGCACGCGACTTCCTGTTCGAGCTCGGCACCGAAGAATTGCCACCGCTTGCCTTGCCTGAGCTCGAGCGTGTGCTCGCTGCAGGGATCCGCAGTGGTTTGGAAGCGGCAGGATTACAGCATGGCGACCTCGTCTCCTACGCGGCGCCACGGCGCTTGGCAGTGCTCGTACACGCGCTTGCCGAGATGCAACCCGAGCGAGTGCTCAAGCGTCGCGGACCGCCGGTCAATGCCGCCTTTGACGAAACCGGGCAAGCGACGCGTGCAGCCACCGCCTTCGCAGAAAGTTGCGGTGTAGTTGTAAGTGCGCTCGGTCGAGTGATCGAAGGCAAGACCGAATTTCTTTGGTTTGAAGGCAGTAAACCTGGTGAAATGACGGGCTCGTTGCTGCCGGGCATCGTGCAGGCGGCGCTCGATGCGCTGCCGATCCCGAAACGCATGCGTTGGGGCGCGAGCGATGCCGCGTT
>VGTW01000103.1 GCA_016874555.1 Gammaproteobacteria bacterium
TCCGCCACTGTAGATCGACGCCGGCAAATAAATCATCACATTGCCGAACAGAAAGAGTCCGGAAATCAATGTACGGATACTGGTACTACCGTATCGACGCTCGAGCAGCTCGGTGACGGTGGTACAGCGATATCGGTAATAGAGCGGTATAAAAACATACGCGAGAATCAGCAGGCCAAAAAATCCGGCGATTTCCCACCACGCCAGCAGCAGCATCTGATTGCCATTCATACCGACGAGTTGATCGGTCGAAAGGTTGGTGAGCGTGATCGAGCCGGCGACGAACAGCCAGGACAGACCACCACCTGCCAGGAAGACATCTTTCCCTGAACCGTCATGGCTCGGGCGCGACCTGCGGACTTTCCACCACGTGGTGAGGGCCACCAGCACGGTGAGAGCGACGAATATGGCGATTTGAATGAAGCCGTCGGTCAACAGATTGGCCGGCATGACTTTCTCCCCGGAGCACGCTGCTCGGCGATGGTAAATAATACGGAGACTAGGAGGACCTGTGGCAACGACTTCGTCGATACGCCGTCTCGATGCCGGGGCTGCGACGCTGCTGTTCGACCTGCGGCGAGGGTATGCCGAGTTGGTGGCGTTCGGCCCGCGGCTACCAGCCAATGAAGATTGCGAGGCGCTCTGCGACGCCGCTCGACGGGCGCCGCATGAGTCCGAGCCCGACTTTATTGTGCCCAATTCCGTTCTGCCGCTGTGCGGGAGCGGCTATGCCGGCACATCGGCGGTGGAGCTCTGCCGAGCTGGGCGGGAATTGCCGCCGGTTGCAGCGCCGCTTGAGTGTGTGAGCAATGCGGCGTTGGCGGCAGTAACCGATGTCCGTTTCAGTTTGCGTGACGAGCACCGGCAGATTTCCATCGCGAGTCATTGGTGGACGCTCTTGAGTGGTGTGATCGTGGTTGAATCGACGGTAACCAACACCGCAGCGGCGGCACTTCAGGTTGCGCGTTGTGCATCGTTGGTATTGCCGCTGCCCCGCTGGGCAAAGACGGTCGTGCACTACGACGGTCGGTGGTCTGCGGAGATGCACGAGTCCCGCACAGCCCTTCGTTCTGCACTGCGCATCGGCGGCAGTTCTGCAGGAGGCCGGCCGGGCTTCACGGCGGGTCAGTGGCTCAGCTTCGAAGCTGCCGACACCAGCGAGTACCATGGTTGCTGTTTCGCAGTGCATCTCGAGTGGAGTGGCGATCACGAGTGGCAGCTCGAAACCGATGCCAACGGTGATGCCGTACTCACGATCGGTACCCCTTTGAGCCCCGGTGAAATAGAGCTCGCCCAAGGTGAGAGCTTTGTCGCGCCGCGAGCCCTGATCGCCCTGGGCACGCAAGGCAGAGCCTCATTGAGAAATCTTTGGCATCGGCATGTGCGAGATCTGGTACTGCCACGATCATCGCGTACACAGCCGCGTAAGGTACACCTCAATACTTGGGAGGCCTGCGGCTTTGCGCTGACTCTGCCACGACTCGAGCAGCTCGCGGCTGATGCCGCAGCGCTCGGTGTAGAGCGTTTCGTACTCGATGACGGTTGGTTTTCGGGTCGACGCGACGATCGCACGAGCCTCGGAGATTGGTGGCCTTCACCACAGATTTTTCCGCAAGGTCTTGCCCCGCTGATCAAAAAAATCCAGGCGCTCGGCATGGACTTTGGTCTGTGGGTAGAGCCCGAAATGTTGAGCCCCAACTCTGAACTGTATCGAGCACACCCGGACTGGTGCATTCATGTCGACGGCCAGGTGCAACCTACCCAGCGCCATCAGTTGGTGCTCGATCTCGCGCGGCCAGAGGTTGAGGCGTATCTGCTGGCAATGCTCGATGATTTACTTAACAAATACGCCATCGCTTATTTGAAGTGGGACCATAATCGCGAGTTATTTCCGACTGGCGGGCGCCGAGTGGCGCAAGTGAGAACGCTTTATCGTCTGCTCGATGCCTTGCGTGCCCGGCACCCGCAGGTGGAAATCGAGACCTGTGCGAGCGGGGGTGGCCGAGTTGATTTTTCGATGCTCGCCCGCTGTGCGCGCTTCTGGGCGAGTGACAATAACGATCCGCTCGAACGTGTTCGTCTCAATCGTGCGTGGTGGCAGTTTTTGCCGCTCGGCAGTTGCGGTAACCATGTGGGGCCTGATCCCAACCCTATTACGGGACGTAGTTTGCCCATGGACTATCGCGCAAAGATTGCGCTGTTCGGTCATATGGGGATTGAGGCTGACCCTGCGCGCATGAGTGATGACGATCGGCGTGTTTTGGCCGCGCATGTGGCGCTGTACAAATCGTGGCGTGCGGTGCTGCACGAGGGCGAATTGTACGAGATCGTTCACGATGAGACCGGTGTCTTCGGCTGGCTGAGTGTGACCCACGCGCGCGCCTTGGCACTCGTCGTTCAACAAGAGTTCACGCGCTATTTCGAGACAGCTCCGGTGCAACTTGGCGGGCTCGATCGGAGCCGATGTTATCGCGTGAAGTTGCTGGAGCCTTGGCCTTCTTTGGCAGCACGCTATCTGCTCGACGCCGCGCGTTGGCGCGAGGGCGTGGTGCTCTCTGGCGAGGCGCTTGCAACCCAAGGTCTGCGTTTGCCGCTGCGACATCCCGCGACCGCTTGGCTTATCTCACTGGAGCTCACTGGAGACTAAATGACGCTCTCCTCGAAAAAACCGCG
Source organism: Gammaproteobacteria bacterium (assembly GCA_016874555.1). Taxonomy (GTDB): domain Bacteria; phylum Pseudomonadota; class Gammaproteobacteria; order Steroidobacterales; family Steroidobacteraceae; genus UBA964. Next base: position 2,674 of record VGTW01000103.1, read on the forward strand.
TCTCGGCGTCTGCTACTACCCTGAGCACTGGCCGCGTGAGTGGTGGGCTGACGATGCGGCGCGGATGAACGCCATGGGGCTTGCGCAGGTTCGCATCGGTGAATTTGCCTGGAGCCGTATCGAACCCGAGCGTGGCCAATTCGATTGGGCGTGGCTCGATGACGCGATCGAGACGCTGCATCGTGCAGGGCTCGCTGTGGTCATGTGCACGCCGACCGCGACACCGCCCAAATGGCTGGTCGATAGCATGCCGGACATGATCGCAATCGACTCCGCTGGCAAGCCGCGGCGATTTGGTTCGCGTCGTCACTATTGTTTCTCGCACGGGGGATATCGCCGAGAATCACAGCGCATCACAAGGGCAGTAGCCGAGCGATATGGCCGCCATCCCGCGGTCATCGCCTGGCAAACCGACAACGAATATGGCTGTCACGACACCGTTCTCAGTTGGTCGCCTACGGCGCTCGTAGCGTTTCGTCGCTGGCTGGCTGAACGCTATGCGGATATCAAGGCGTTGAACAGCGCGTGGGGGAATGTTTTTTGGAGCATGGAGTATCGGTCTTTCGATGCGATTGACTTGCCCAATCTCACGGTCACCGAGGCCAATCCGGCACACCTGCTCGACTTCCGGAGATTCTCGTCGCAGCAAGTCAAAGAATTCAACCGCGAGCAGTGTCTTATTCTGCGCGAGTTATCGCCGGGGCGTGATCTCACCCACAATTTCATGGGGTTCGTCACCGACTTCGATCATCATGATCTCGCCCAAGATCTCGATGTTGCCGCGTGGGACAGCTACCCGTTGGGTTTCCTCGAGCAGTTTTGGTGCAGTGCCGACGAAAAAATTCGTTACGCGCGACAGGGTCATCCCGACGTGTCGGCTTTTCATCATGATCTTTATCGCGGTGTGGGGCGTGGGCGCTGGTGGGTGATGGAGCAGCAGCCGGGACCGGTGAATTGGGCTCGGTACAACCCTGCGCCGCTGCCGGGCATGGTACGCTTGTGGAGCCTTGAGGCCATTGCGCACGGCGCTGAAGTCGTCTCATATTTTCGCTGGCGACAGGCTCCATTTGCACAAGAGCAGATGCATGCGGGTTTGCTGCGCCCTGATCGCGTGGACGACGTCGCAGCAGAGGAAGTGCGCGAGACAGCCGCTGCTTTAGCCCGCCTCGATGGACACTCATCGGCACAGGCTGACGTCGCCTTGATGTTTGACTACCAGGCGGAGTGGATGACGGCGATTCAGCCGCAAGGCGCAGGGTTCTCTGCGCTGCGAGTCTGCTTCGAGTGGTATTCGGCGCTGCGCCAGTTGGGCCTCGATATCGATATTCTGCCGCCCTCGGCAGAGTTGTCCGGATACCGCATGGTCGTCATTCCCTGCCTGCCTGTGTTATCGCAGACGTTTGTTGACCAGCTGCGTACTGTCGAAGCTTCCGTCATTTATGGGCCACGCACCGGCAGTAAGACCATGCATTTTTCGATCCCTGAAAATCTGCCGCCGGGAGCGCTGCAGTCCTTGATGCCGGTCAAAGTGGTGCGCGTGGAGTCACTGCGCGAAGGTTTGCTCGAGTCGGGAGCCGATTTTTCAGTGAGTGGCTGGCTCGAGCATGTCGAGTCCGCTTTGCAGCCCGAGCTTCGGCTGCACGATGGCCGAGGCGTTTTATTTCATCATGCGCGACACCGCTATCTTGCGGGTTTGGTCGATCGCGCAACGCTGCAAAGAATATTCCGGCAGATGGCGAGCGAGGGCAGTATCAGTGTTCGCTCGCTGCCTGAAGGAATACGCACGCGCTGTTATGGCAATGTGCGCTTCGTATTCAATCACTGCGCTGAGACGCGCTCGGTAGCTGCGCTCTTGCCGCGCACTGACGCTCTGCTTATGGGTGCGTGCGAACTTCCTCCCGCGGGTGTTGCTGCATGGGTTGACGACGGGGTGCGGAAGTGAAAATCCGGTCGGCGCAGCTGCGGCAGATTGTCGGAGCGCTTCATTTCTATCTGGGATTTCTGCTGAGCTTCACGCAAATTGGCTTCGTCGCGAGACGTCTGTTTTGGCCCGCGTTCAAGGCGGACTTTCGCGGTCAGCATTGGCTGGTGACGGGCGGCTCCGGGGGCTTGGGCAGGGCCGTAGTTTATGCGGCGCTGCGCGGCGGTGCGACGGTCACTGTGGCCGCGCGCAGTGCCCGAAAATTGTCAGTGCTGAGCGCCGAGCTTGCTGCGGCGGGGCTCACAGGGGCTGATACTGAATGCTGCGACTTTACGCTCGTCGCCGATACCGACGCTCTACTCGCTCGTCTCGCTGCTCAAGGTAAACCGATCGACGTGCTCGTCAATAATGTTGGCGTGCTCAACGATGAGTTGCTCGTGACTTGTGAGGGACTCGAAGCGTCGTTCGTGAGTAATTTGCTTTCTCATTACCAACTCACCGAAGGTCTGATCGCTCGAGACTCGCTGCGCGCGCGTAGCGTGGTCGTCAACGTTACGTCCGGTGGCGGCTACCATTTTCCTTTACTGGCAGCGATGCTGAATGTTACCGACCCGGCTCGCTACAGTGGCGTTGCCGCTTACGGTTTTCACAAGCGGGCGCAGATGGTCCTGAACCAATACTGGCACACCATCCATCATCACCGCGGCATCGACTTTTACGTGATGCATCCGGGCTGGGCGGATACCGCAGGTGTACAACGTTCGTTACCCCGCTTTCGTAGATTGCTGAAATCGATTTTGCGCGATGCTGAGGCTGGTGTGGACACGATCATCTGGCTCGTAGCCCATCGACCGGCGCAGCCCGCTGGCGAGTGGGTCTGGTTCGATCGAAGAATCCGTCCTGCCCACGTGTACGCGCATACGCGATGCACGACCGAGAGCGGTCAAAGTCTGGCTCAGACTTTGCAGCAATATTTTCTGGATCAGCGAAAATCGTGACTACTTCGCCCGAGTATTAGTAAAGAAAAAGCGCGCGGCAGCACTTATTGGTGTCTGGACATGTCACCGCTGGAGCATTCGTCACGCAGACGGACAGGCAACTTGACCCTTCGGATAGCGCCGGCAAGGGTTCATTCTTTATGCCGCCGACGGCTTCATGTCGGCAACCATCGTGGCGGCGGGTCGCAAGTCTTTCCGGGCGAAAAATCTGCGCGACACGACTGAGGCGGAGCGCGCCTAAGCGTTTTCCGGGTACTTAAGTTATGCGAGTCGCTGGCAACGGAGTCGCGGGCGGATCGAGCATGAGGTATCGGTTGCGCTCAATCCGGGTCTGGTCGGTACCAGCCAGTGGCGCGAGGTACGCCTCGAGGGCTCTCGGCTAACCTTGGCGGCCGTCGAGAAAACCGCAACGGGTTTGCGGCGCCACGAGATCGAGTGGCGTCGACCCGCGCGACGCTAGCTGCGCCGCGGCCGGGTCGCCATTTCAGGCTTCTGGCCCAGGCTTCGGGCTCAGACCGTTGGCGTGGGGGTCTGCTGTCGCGAGTAGAGCTCGAGACTCGAGTGACTCGGGCCATAGTCCTCGGTCGGTGCCGACAACATGTGTGGACATTTTTTCTCGGCGTACTGCCAAACATGCTTGGGCAGTCCGGAGGCATCGGCAACTGTGGTCATCGTCGACATGTACATGCAGTGTCCCGGTGCTTGGCCCATCAGCAGCCATGGCAGCCACGGTGTCACGCGCTGCCAGGTACCCACGTAGGGCACCGCAGAAAGATCGGGATTCTCCAGATCTTTTCTTTTGACGAAGTATCGCATCATCTCCGACACCTGCGCCTTAGGGCCAGCAGATTCCCGTGGCCACTTGTCGGGCTGTAACGGATTCTTGTAGTTCAAATGCATGTCGGTGGCGAGCACCAGCGTCTCGCTGTCGAGCTCCTGCCACGGGAATATCAATGGAAGCTTGATCAACTTGCTCGGATCGCCACCGAAATCCTCGGGCGCAAGAATGAGCGTTTCGCTGATCGTGTAGTTGAAAGGATCGTTGATTGCATGGACGACGCGTACCGTTTCTTTCGTGAACGGATTGACGAAGCTATCGATGATCTCGGCAGGCTGACCACCGCGAGTGAGATTGGTGTAGAAGATGACTTCTTTGTTGACGCGACGGATGTTGCCATCGGGTAATGGCAACAAGCGGGTACAAAGAAAAGTTTGAAAGCCGAGGAAGGGCTTAAGCGCTTCGCTGGGACGTACTGCGAGGATGGTGCCGCTGCAGTGGATGATGCGCTGGTTGCTGCTATCCATATCCGCCTGAATGCGTGCCCAGGCATCGCGGTTCCAGCGTGGGCTCATGAAATCGATCTTGGTGACGTAGGGAATGACAGACATGATGTTCTCCTCCGGCTTTGCAGCGCCTCGTCTCGACAAGAGTAGTCCGAGCCCTTTCCGAGGCAGGTATGTCACCGGTCGCCCCAACCATACAGCGAGCGCTCTCTAGGCTTCAGGCGGTCGTAACTTGTACACTCCGGTAAGGG
>VGTW01000104.1 GCA_016874555.1 Gammaproteobacteria bacterium
ACAGCAACGGGTTACCGCCATTGAAGGGGTTGTAGGCATCAGGCGTCGACTTGGCGAGCGCCTGCTGGAAGAGCGTATTGCTGACCGCGTTGGTGGTGAAATCGTCGGTCTTCGCCCAGGAATAGACGAGCGCAGATTCCCAGTCGTAACCCCACTTCTGACCACGCAGACCGGCAAGCAAGCGATAGCTGTCGTCGGTGACTTCGTAGACACGCGGGCCGGTATCCACCGGTCGATAAGTCGTGAGACGCAGGGGCAACCCCGTCGCCGGCACGTTCGCGAGGTTCGGCAAGCGGTTCGGATTGGCGACGCCGTTGATGGTGGTGGCGCCGAGCGGATTGTAATAGTTCGACGCCGGGATGGAGATCGCCGCGCTCGCCAGTGGCGCCGACTGCTCGCGAAGTCCCGAGAAGAACGCGCGGTAGTAACCGGCCTCACCAAAGAATTCGAGACCATTAAGATCACGACTAACCGTGGCGAAGGCGTTATATCGATCGACGGCGCCTTTCAGGGTGCGATCCGCATTTTCATTGTAGCGCAGTTCGCGATCGACGGCACCGGTAATCGTGCCGGCACGCAGACAAAGATTACTGTTGTAAGTGGTGCTGCTGCAGCCTGCCGCCGTGTTGGAAATCGGTTCGACGCGAAAAACGCCGGACGTGGTGAGCGCCGTCGTCCCCTGACGAACTGCCACCGTGCTCGGAATGACCGTGAAAGAACCCCAGGGCGACGAGGTGCTGCGGTTGTCGAATGCCGTGTCGCCCGCCCAAGGAGTATCGGCAACTTTCCAACGATGATCTTCGCTCGCGGCGTAGTCACGATCAGTCGCCAGCAGCCGATTACGCGTGTAGTACCCGGCATAGACCGCAAGACGCATTCCATTTTCGAAACGAGTTCCGGCCTTGAGGTTCACCGTGGTTTCACGGTGCGGGGTGCCCTCGGAGCCACCGTACTGCGCTTCCATACGCAGGCCTTCGAAATCAGACTCGAGCACGGTGTTGACGACGCCCGCGACGGCATCAGTACCGTAAATGGCCGCAGCACCGTCACGTAGGACCTCGACGCGCTTTACGCCCGCGACTGGAAAAGCATTGGTATTCGCGGTCTGCACCGGTACGAAATTTTCGGTCTGCGTCCCCGGGGCGGGGACCACGCGGCGACCGTTCAGCAACATCAAAGTATTGCCAGTGCCGAGGCTGCGCAGGTTGATGGACGAAGTGTCGCCCCGCGCATCGTTCAAGTTGCCCGTCGTACGCGCTTCCTGAAAAGCGACATCACCCGCCTGCGGAATCGAGCGGTAAAGATCGTCACCCGAAACCGCTGCAGTCGCGATGATGTCTTCTTTGTCGACGACGGTGACCGGCAGAACCTCGGTGATCTTGGCGCCGCGAATCTGCGAGCCGACGATGACGACCTCGACCAGCTCTTCGTCGGTGCCTGCTTGCAGCGCAGCGCTTTGTTGTGCACTGGCAGCGGCTGTACAGATCAGACTCGCCGAAAACACGAGGCTGCGGATCATTTGGGCGCGGGATGCTACGAACTGCGTGAGCATGATCGACAAGCTCCTTGTCTTTTTCAGGGGGTCAACGGGAGAAACCAAATATCCCCGTTCCCGTTAATATTGTCCATACCATAAGGACTCGCGGAGAGCGCAATGAACTTCAGCTGTGCCATCGTCAAAGCCCGGTTCGGCACGCGAATTTGGGCAGCGCTTGCGCTGTCCCTGACCCTCTGGGCTGGTGGTCCGCTCGCCGAAGCCCAGCAACAGTCGCTGCTCGAATACCCGAGCATTCATTCGCCACGAGTGGGGCTGCAGGGCATGGTGGTCAGCCAAAATGAGACGGCGAGTGCGATTGGCGCCAAGGTGCTCGCCGAGGGCGGTAATGCCATCGATGCAGCCGTCGCCGTGGGATTTGCCCTTGCGGTCACCCTGCCGCGTGCCGGCAATATCGGCGGCGACGGTTTCATGACGGCGTATCTTGCCAACGAAAAGAAAGTCACCGTCATCGATTTTCGCAGCGTGGCGCCGCTTACCGCCAAACTCGACATGTTCGTCGATGCTCGCGGTAAAGAGCGTCCGGAAGCCTCGGTCGGCTATCGCGCAGCGGCCGTACCCGGGACCGTGGCTGGACTCTGGATGGCCCACCAAAAATATGGGCTTAATCATTGGGGCAAACTGGTGGCCCCTGCGACGGCGCTCGCTCGCGATGGGCTGGTGCTGAGCACAGACGAAGCGTTTGTCTTCGATTGGGGTCGCAAACGTCTCGAAGCAAGTGCCACAGCCAAGGCTGCGTTCTTCAAAGCAGACGGTGGCGCCTTCAAAGCCGGCGAGTGCTTGCAGCAACCACAGCTCGCTTGGACGCTGGAGCAAGTTGCTAAGGGTGGTGCGGAGGCTTTTTACCGCGGCGAAGTCGCCACGCGCATCGAGGCTGACATGCGGCGCAATGGCGGTCTCATCACGCGCGAAGATCTGGCGGCGTATCGCGCCATCGAGCGCACTCCGTTGGTGGGCACTTATCGCGGTACCACCGTCTATACACCCCCGCCCGCCAGCGGCGGTGCGGCCTTGCTGCTGATGCTCAATATTCTCGAAAACTTTGATCTCAGCCGCATGTCGGCAGGTTCGGCCGAGTCATTGCATCTGCTCGCCGAAACCATGCGACTCGGTCATCGCGATCGCGTCCGTCATTTCGGTGATACCGCTTTCGCCGATGTGCCGCTGACGGGTATCACCTCCAAAGCCTACGCTGCCGAACGCTCTAAGCTCATCAATACACGCCAGGCTAATGACGACGACGACATTCGCGCCGGCGATCCTTTTGCCTATGAAAGTCAAAGCACAACGCACTACTCGGTGGCTGATCGCTTTGGCAACGTCGTATCTGTGACCTACACGCTAGGATCGGATTTTGGTTCGGGCGCGATGATCGACGGCACCGGCATTCTGCTCAACAATCAGATGAACAATTTCAGTCATGAGCGGGAATTTCGTGCGGCAGAAAGCAATGACCCCGAGCCTGTGAACGCCATGCGCCCGGGCAAACGCATGATGTCGACCATGATGCCGACGCTGGTTTTTCGTGACGGCAAGCCTTGGCTTGCGCTCGGCACACCGGGCGGCGGCCGCATCATCAATACCGTGCTGCAAGTGCTCGTGAATGTCGTCGACTTCCGCCTCAATATCGATGAAGCAACGCATCAGGCAAGGATTTCGCAAGGCGATGGTCCGCTCGAAGTAGAACCGAACTTCAACCCCGACACCTTGGAGTTGCTGCGCAAGAAAGGTCATCGCATCAAACGGAGCGATACCATGGGCAGCGCGCAGTCTATTGCGCTCGAGAACGGTTATTTCTTTGGCGCGCCCGACCCACGCCGACCGGGTGCGGCAGCCATCGCTCCTTGACGCGACGCGGATACGAGCAGACGCTCGACCTCGGCCCGTCTTGGCGCCGAGGGCTGAGCCCCCGCTCGTGTCACCGATAGGGCAGCCGCGGCATTGGCAAATATCACGGCGTTTTGCAGCAGCTTACCCTCGGCAAGCGCAGTCGCGAGCGCCGCATTAAATACATCCCCCGCTGCCGTCGTGTCGAGTGCCTTTACTTTGAACCCCGGGACGAGTCGTGTACCGTCGGCGGCGACCACGAAGGCGCCACGCGCACCCATGGTAATGATGACCGTGGCGATACTGCTCGTCCGCAAGGCCTCGGCCGCTCTCGCCGCGCTCGCGTCGTCGGTAACACGGATCCCGGTCAGCAGCTCGGCCTCGGTCTCGTTGGGGGTGAGGATGGACACCTTGCGCAGCAGCGACTCAGGCAATCGCTGGGCTGGCGCCGGATTGAGAATCACCGGCATGCCTGATCGCCGTGCGAGCTCGACGGCTGTCGTGACCGTGTCGATCGGCGTCTCGAGTTGAACCAGTAACGGCCCACACCCAGAAAATACCCGACCCGCCCGCTTGATATGCGCGGGCTTCATTGACGCGTTGGCGCCCGGCGCCACCGTGATGCTGTTCTCACCGTTATCGGCGACCGTTATGAAAGCGACGCCGGAACGCGCCCGTGGATCACGGCTGACGTGATCGACATTGATGTGCTCGCGTTGCAAGCTGGCGAGCGCTTGATCGCCCAGTTCATCGCGCCCAACACGCGCGATGAACGTCACTTGGGCACCAAGTCGTGCGGCAGCGACCGCCTGATTTGCGCCCTTGCCACCTGGCACCGTACGAAACTCGCCACCCAGTATCGTCTCGCCGGTTTTCGGCAAATGCGCTGCGCGCACGACCATGTCGGTATTCGAACTACCCACGACGACGACTTCGCTGCTCAGGCGTGTTCTCATGCCCAAAATTTTACGCTGCACAGCGATCATTGAGGAAGCCCGGAATGACTATTCATCTCGGGCGGTTGGACATCCTCTTGCGTTCGCTGGCTGCTCTTGGACTCAGTCTTGCCGCGCTCGCGCGTTACCGGCTGCAGACGCCGACTTGATCTATATCGGACGAGTCATCACGATGAAGGAAACAGAGACCGATCCATGCGGGCGCCACCAAGCAGACCAACGGCTACAAGCGCTGCGCCTAACAGATTAGTGTGCCATTTCTTGGTTGGCGCCTGAAGCGAATGAAGGGCTTGTTTTCTTGGCCAGCGATTTGATCGCAGCGACGATGCGAAATTCCCTGGCGACCCGGTAAAGTTGCCGAAAGATTTGTTAAATTACGGTCAGTATGTTTCGCCGCCGATTCATTTCACGATGTCTGCTGTGCTCGATGTTTATATATATCGGTATAGCATCGGCCGCACCCAGTATTCAGATCGAAAATGCGTGGGCGCGTTCGACGGTCCCTGGGCAAACCGTCAGCAGTGGCTATATGACTCTCATCAATAATGGCCCGACCGCTGATCGTCTGTTATCGGTGTCGGCATCGTGGACGGGCATGATCGAGATTCACCACACGAGCATGGATGGCGGCGTGATGCGTATGCGTGAAGTACCGGGCGGCGTCCCCATACCCGCTAATTCGCGCGTCGAACTTAAGCCCCGCGGCATGCATCTCATGCTCATGCAGATTGCGGCGCCGCTCGAAGCTGGACGCTCGATACCGCTACTGCTGCAATTCGAGAAAGCCGGTGCGGTTAAAATCTCGTTACGTGTCGAAGCTGTGGGACAGCCGCCATGAGGGTCATAATCATTGTCCTCAGCGTAATTCTCGCTGCTTGCGCACCTCCTCCGCTGCCCTTCAACGCCACTGAGGTCACGGGCGTTTCGTACGGCACACAACTGCAGATTCCCGATGCACAGGGCAAGTCACGGTCGCTGGCTGATTTTTCCGGCAAGATCACGGTGGTATTTTTTGGCTTTACGAGTTGCCCGGATGTCTGTCCGTCCACGCTGATGCGTCTTGGACAGCTGCGAAAGAGTCTCGGAGCAGCCGGTGCGGCAGTTCAGGTAATACTCGTGACGGTTGATCCTGAGCGAGATACCGCCTCACGACTTGACGCGTATGTCAAAAAATTTGATCCAACATTCATTAGTCTGCGACCCGAACCAGCCGCGCTTGAATCCGTCGTCAAGGCGTTCCGTGCGATTGCGGTTAAGGTACCGACGGCGAACGGCGCTGACTACACCATCGATCATTCCTCGACGATCTATGTATATGATCAAAACACCCGCATGCGGCTGATCGCCCAAGCTGACATACCCATCGAGCAACTTGCGACTGACCTCCGTCGCTTGATTGCCGACTCCTGATAAGCGTCAACAATGAAGCGACTTTTGATCACGCTGGGTTTTTTGGTCGCTCTGCTGATGGCCCTCGCTTACGCAGCGTTTCGATTTTCACCTGCAGTACAAGACGCCGTCGTCGCCCGCGCCGTTCGCGCGCACATGTCGCGTACAGATCAGTTGCCTCTCGATAATAGCGCGCTGCGGGTATTGCTCTGCGGAACCTCGAGCCCGATGCCATTGCGCGCCTCGGCCAAAGCCTGCACGCTCGTCGCTGCAGGCGACAAAATGTTTTTGATCGATATTGGTCCAGAGTCCACTGAGAACCTGACGCTGTGGCGTATTCCGCTCGCCGATATCGAACATGTTTTTCTCACGCACTTTCACTCCGATCACATCGGCGAGCTTGGCGAATTCAACATGCAGGGCTGGGTTCAGGGACGGCGTGTGCCGCTGCGGGTTCACGGCCCGGATGGCGTCGAGCGAGTCGTTGCTGGATTCAACGAGGCGTACGCCCTTGATCGTACCTATCGAAATGCGCACCACGATCGGAGCCGTGGCTTGCTGCCATTAGATGCGGGCGCGATGACGGCACAGCGAATTACCGATCTCAAAGTGGGGGAAACACCACAGGGGCGTCGCACGGTGGTATATGACCGCAGCGGCGTGGTTATAACCGCTATCGAAGTTGACCATCGGCCAGTGACACCGGCGCTCGCCTACCGCTTCGACTATCGCGGCCGCTCGGTCGTGATCACGGGCGACACCGTATTTTATGCACCACTCATCGCGGCGATACGCGGCGCCGACGTTTTGGTGAGCGCAGCAGAATCTCACCATCTGCAAAATCTCGTTGCTGACCAGGTAGTCGTCATGGGGGCAACGAATCTGGCGACGGTGCTACGCGATACCACCGACTATCACATCGACCCCGTGCAAGCGGCGCGACTCGCGAACGAGGCCGGGGTCCGCGAACTCGTCTATACCCATATCGCGCCGCCCATCGTCGCCAGACTCTTGGAGATTCCCTGGCTGCGGGGTGTCAGCAAAATTCGCGCACAAGGCGTCAGACTCGGCCGCGATGGCATGCTGGTCACCGTCCCTTTGAACGGCGGCCCAATTCGTTTCGATCAACTTTGAGTTTTGCTGGGATAGCGCCCAATGATTTACCGCCTGGCTTCACTCGTTGCTGCTTCGACAGTAATTTTCCTGGGGCTTGCGAACGCCCAAGCAGCGCAAAGCGCGGGCATTACCGGAGCGAACCACTTTATCGAGCGCTTTCCCTGCGAGGACGGCGAACCGCCGAACTTCAAGCGTTATCGGGAGCGGCAGTTGGCCACACTACAGATGGAGCAGTCGGCGGCCCGCGCGCAAAAGCTTCCGGTACGGGTCATC
>VGTW01000105.1 GCA_016874555.1 Gammaproteobacteria bacterium
GTTCATCGCCAATGCCGTGGTACGTACCGAAGACATCCAGCGTCTCGCGTGGCGCGTCTATCCGTATGTCGCAGCCGAACTGTTCCTGAAATGGAGCGAAGCAGAGCTCGCGGGTGCGGTGGTCAAGAATTTGCAGACGCTCGCAGTCTTGGGCGTACTCGAACGCCTCGAGAGCGAAGATGGCTGGCGTCGACCGTCGCCGAGTTCGCCGCAGGCCGTGCAGTTGTCGCTGCTAGCGCAGGCTTCAGTGCAGACCATCGAGCGCTATTATCTCACCATAGCGACCCTGCTGCATGCGGGCTCGGGCGCGCTGACCGCGAAAGCCCTTGCCGAGCGCTGCCAGCTTGCGGCCCAGCGTATCACCATGCTGTACGGCTTCAATTCACCGGAGTTCTCTGACCGGGCCATGTTCGAGCAGTTTGTCGCCTTGTTACTGCGGCGACGGGTGATCCGCAACGACGACTCTGGCCGGTTGGTCTTTGATGAGGTCTTGATGCGGGTCGCGGCAGATGCCGAGTTCGTACTCTCGGAGCAAATTCGTCACAGCATCTTGCAGGTTACGCATGCGGCCTGAGATCGGCTATACACAAACTTAGTCGTCGCCTTGAATGCGGCCGCGTTGGCGCTTGATTGAACCGCGCCGAGTCTTGCCTTCGAGACGGCGAATTGTTGAGGCGCGCGTCGGTTTGGTGGCGTGGCGTGGACGCGGTTCGGTGAGCGCGGCGCGCACCAGCATGGCCAGCCTCGCCTCGGCGGCGTTGCGGTTTTCCTCTTGACTGCGATGTTCGCGGGCGATGAAGAGCACAGCGTCTTCGGCGGTGAGCCGTCGACCCGCGAGCGTCCGCAAACGCGTCTTAGCCGCTTCGCCGAGTGCATGCGTACCGGCAAGGTCAAAACGCAACTGCACTGCCGAGGCCACTTTATTGACGTTCTGGCCGCCAGGGCCACCCGCGCGGGTGAGCACGACCGAGAGGTCGCTATCCGGAATCAGTACTCTACCGACGCGAATCGGCATCGTAGGGGAAGACGTTGCGCGGCATGTCGACGCCCGGATCGAGCACACGAACTTCTTGTTGCGTGACCGGAATCTTGATGCCTTGTTCCTTGAAGAGTTTCCAGACTTTGCGATTGACGTCGGAGCGCACGTTATTGACGCCATTCATGGGATCGCGAATCCAGAATCGTGCCTCAAGCTTCATGCCGTAATTTTCGAAGGACATCAGTCGCGATACCGGCGCCGGGTCCACGAGAATGCGTGGATGATCGCTGGTCGCTCGAACCAGCAATTCCAAGGCGAGCTCCGGGTCGTCGTCGTAACTGATCATCACGGGTAGACGTAGCCGGACACGTTGATCGGAGTAGCTCCAGTTGATGACGGAGTTAGTAATCAAATTTTGATTTGGCACCAGCGACTCGACCCCGTCGCGATCGCGCACCACGACGTAGCGACCGCGCAGTTCCTGCACCCAACCGAAATTATCGGATGTGGTCCCGGTGTGCTGATGGAAGCTGATGACATCGCCCGGTTTGATCGATTTATCGACCAACAACACGAAACCGCTGACAAAGTTGCTGGTGATATCGCGGATGCCGAAGCCGATCGCGAACACCACTGCGCCGGTGAGTACGGTTAGCGAGGTGAGATCGACACCCGCCGAATTGACGCCAAGCAAAATACCGATGGTGATGAGTAGCGAGTAGGCCCCCTTGACGATGCCAACTCGGGTGGAAGGCGCAAGGTCCTCGATCGCCATGACGCGGGACTCGATGGCCTTCGCGGCTAGTGTGGTCGCGATGACGAAGCCGCCGACCACGACGATACCGCGCAGTAGCGCCCAAAGACTGAATACTGATTTTCCCGGGATTAGGTCGATGCCATCGAGCGTTTGTTCGAGCCAGTCGAAGCCACCAAATAATTGCAGACCGAGCACGATCCACACGAGTAGCGTCAGTCGACCCTCCCAGCGCGCGACCCAGCTCGTGGCGCCGAGAAACATGCGCAGCAGGAACACGGCGAAGCGCACAGCACCGAGCGCCACGACCAGACGGAAAGCAAGCATCAGGATACCGTCGGCGACCCCGGCGATACGCGTGACGCCAAGGGCGAAAGCCGTGAGCGCCATGGCCACCAAAAATGGCGCTATGATGATGGCGCCCTCGGACAGACTGCCGCTGCGCGCCGCACGGATACGCTGCAAGGGGCTGCGCATCAGCCGATTGACGATTAACGAAACTACCACCGCGACAAAAATCGCAGTCAATTCATTGATGCCGTCGCCGCTCAGCAGCTCGTTCAGCAGCGCTTCTGCAGAACCGCCGTAGTTATTCATGAGCAGGTTTCTCCGGGCGTAGGGTGCACGAGCGACGGGGCGGAGTCGATCAGGCGTGCAGGTCTGGAATCAGCTGACTGCTGCAGCGCTCGATTTGATCGCGCAGCGCCAGTTTACGTTTTTTTAATCGCTTCAGTTCGATCTCATCGACATAGATATCCATCGAGAGGCGGCTGATGACTTCATCGAGATCGCGGTGCTCGATGTGCAGCTGGCGCAACTTTTCGACGTTGCGGAGGAGCTCGCGGTCGACTTTGTCTTGTTCCTCCTTGTCGGTCATGCGAGCCGCGCTGCCAACGGTTCGAGGTCCACAGGTAGCTTAGCGAAGCGGCCTGGCCGATTCCACGGCACGGCGGGATCATGGAAATCCGATCCGGTCGAGGCTGCGAAACCGTGATTTCTTGCGAGGGTGGCGAGGCGGTCGAGATCACTCGTGCCGATACCCGCGACCGCCACCTCGATGGCCTCGCCGCCTGCGGCACGAAACTCACCGAGCAGGCGACGCAGGACCCCGGCAGAGAACTCGTACTGATGCGGATGCGCGAGCACGACGCGCGCGCCGGCGTCGCGTAGTCGGACGACGGTCTCGGCGAGCGTCGGCCACTCGATCGGCATGTGACCCGGGCGACCCCGTTTCAGCCAAGTTGCAAAGGCATCGCCGATGTCTTTGGCCTGGCCTGCGGCGACGAGTTCGCGGGCGAGGTGCATGCGCGTCGGCACGGCATTACGAGCGAGAATCTTTGCTGCCATGGCCTTGCCCGGCAGCCGCGCTTTGCGCTCGAGACGCTCACCGATTTCGACGATACGTGCAACACGTCGGGCGCGAATATCGGCCAGATGTCGAGCGAGTGCGACATCCTCGAGCTCGAACTCGAGCCCGATCACGTGCAATGTCTGATCGTTCCAGCCGCAAGAAACTTCGACGCCCGCCACATGCTTCAAGCCCAGGTCGACGCAGGCGGCACGCGCCTCGAGACAGCCTTGCAGGGTGTCGTGATCGGTCAATGCCGCGTGCGTCACGCCGCCGCGCGCGCAAAGTTCGATCACTGCTGCCGGCGACAGCACGCCATCGGAATGATGGCTGTGCATGTGCAGGTCGGCGACAAGGGGCGCACTCATCATCGGTATGATAAACCCATGTCACTTGCCGCCCATCAGGCGCCCTCCTGGGGGCAGATCGATACCGTGCTTCTCGACCTCGACGGCACCTTGCTCGATCTCGCCTTCGACAACTTCATTTGGCTCGCGAGGGTTGCCGAAATCTATGCCGAGAAACAGGGGCTCTCGCTCGCCGAGACGCATGCTGAACTCGTACCGCGCTTTCAGCGGGTACAAGGTACCCTCGAGTGGTATTCCATCGAGTATTGGAGCGCACATCTCGGCATCGACATCGCGCGTGTGCAT
Source organism: Gammaproteobacteria bacterium (assembly GCA_016874555.1). GTDB lineage: Bacteria > Pseudomonadota > Gammaproteobacteria > Steroidobacterales > Steroidobacteraceae > UBA964. The sequence goes on from VGTW01000105.1 coordinate 3,735, forward strand.
CGTGAAGAGGCGCACCGCGTGGCCTGGTTGCCGGGCGCTCGCGGCTTTCTCGAGCGGGTACGCGAGCGCGGCAAGCGCCTGGTACTGATGACCAACTCGCACCCCACCATTCTCGAGATCAAAAATGAACGCACGGGCGTGCTCGCTTACCTCGATGCTGCCTACACCTCGCATAGTTTTGGCGCGCCCAAAGAAGACCAGCGTTTTTGGCAGGCCGCACGTGCGACCGAAACTTTTGATCCGGCACGTACCATGTTCGTCGATGACAGCAAGGCCGTTTTGCACGCGGCGATCGAGCACGGCATCCGCTGGGTTTATGGCGTGAAGCGGCCCGACAGTTCGCGCGAGCCACATCACCACGAAGAATTTGCCGCGATCGACCACGTAGCCGATCTCGGCTAGCGGACGATCTCGGTCAGGAGCGACCGCTTCGCGAGCGTCCGCCGCTGCGCGGTCTGCCGCGACCACCCGGCCGAGTGCCACCGCCGGCCCGCCCACCGCCGCCGCCCGAGCGAGACCCACCCCGAAAACCGGCACGATCCTCGTATTTCCGCCGCGGCGGCCAGGTGAGCTCGGGAAGCATATCGGCCGAAATCGGCTCGTAAGGAATCTTGCGACCGATGAATGTTTCGATGTCAGGCAGCCCGACCGCGTACTCCTCGCAGGCGAAGCTGATCGCATCACCCTCGGCGCCCGCGCGGGCGGTGCGGCCGATGCGGTGTACATAGTCGGCCGAGTCCTGCGGCAGATCGAAATTGAACACGTGACTGACGTCAGGGATGTGCAGCCCGCGTGAGGCGACATCAGTAGCGATCAGTACGGCAAGGTTACCCGAGTGAAAATCCTGCAAAAAGCGCAGACGCTTTTTTTGCGGCACATCGCCCGAGAGTGCCTGCGCATCGATGCCATTAGCCCGCAGCGCATCTTCGAGTCGTTCGGCCATACGCTTAGTGTTGACGAATACCATGGTGCGATGCGGATCCATCGTGCGCAGCAGGCCGACGAGCAGCGGAATTTTTTCTTCCATCGCCGGGTAATAAATGACCTGGCGAACACGATCGGCCGTGATTTTTTCGGGTTCGATGCGCACCAGCACCGGCTCGTTCATGTGCTCGTAGGCGAGCTCGAGCACGCGCTGTGACAGTGTCGCCGAGAACAACATCGACTGCCGTTGTTCGGGCGGCAGCAGTCGACGCAGCAAATAACGGATGTCGGCGATGAAACCGAGATCGAACATGCGATCGGCTTCATCGAGCACGACCGCTTGCGCTTCGCGCAGTTCGAAAACGTGCTGCTTATAGTAGTCGATGATACGACCTGGTGTACCGATCAATACATCGATACCGCTTTCGAGTTCGCGCCGCTGCTTTTCATAGTCGACACCGCCATAGACGACGGCGAGGCGCAAGCCGGTGTGTTGACCGATGAGTACGGCGTCTTTGTGGATCTGGACGGCGAGTTCACGGGTTGGCGCAATCACGAGGGCGCGGATCGAGGTGGCCCTGCGAGTGGCGAGCGCCGGCTTGACCAGCAGGTTCTGAAACAGCGCGACCAGAAATGCGGCGGTTTTGCCGGTGCCAGTCTGCGCTTGCCCGGCGATGTCGCGGCCCGTGAGGGCGGCGGGCAGGGTTTGCGCCTGAATTGGCGTACAGCGGGTGAAGCCGGCTTCGTCGATGCCTTGCATCAGGGGAGCAGCGAGTTCTAGCGCGGAGAAGGTCAGGTCGGAAAGATGGGTGTCAGTCATTAGGTCGTATGTTGCTGGATTCCCTTGACACTGCTTGCAAACATCTGGGGAATTGGCTAAAACGGACAAACATAAGGGCGCTCTGCCCACTATCCTGCGGCACTCCCCCCTCCCAATCCATCGAGCATTCCTGGTAGATCCAGAGGCAAAAACCAAATTTCAGAGGCGGACTAGTGTAACCGTTTGACGGCCCCCAGACATGGCGTTCAGCCGCGGGCCCGCAAACCCCATCTTTCCAACGTTTTTCCACAGCCAACAACCACTCCAGCCGGAGGTCCACCCGCGTGAGCAGCCCTCACATCATCACTACCTCAGATGCCACTTTTGCCAACGACGTGCTCAAATCCGAGAAGCCTGTGCTGCTCGACTTCTGGGCCGAGTGGTGTGGTCCCTGCAAGATGATCGCTCCGATCCTCGATGAGCTTTCGGGCGTATACGCCGATCGTGTGCGCATCGCCAAACTCAACATCGACGAAAACCCGCAGACGCCGCCCAAGTTCGGAATTCGCGGTATCCCTACGCTGATCCTTTTCAAAAACGGCACGATCGAAGCGCAGAAAGTGGGTGCGGTATCGCGCTCGCAGCTGGCGGCCTTTCTGGACAGTCATCTGTGAGAGGCGGCTACCTAGGCGGCGGCCAAGGCGGCCCGCGACGGCAGGGCAGGGGACCCCGGCACGGTAACCGCGACCAAAATCGCGGCATGCGTAACGGCAACGTCGGTGGCCCGATGCACGACGACATGCCGATGGATCACGCACCCTTCATCGATTCCGGTGATGACGCCGAGATCATCAGCAAAGAAGAGCTCGCGGCTTCGCGCAACTTGATGAATCTCACTACGCTGAAGGCGATGCCCATCGCCCGGCTGGTTGATATGGCGAGTGCGCTCGGTGTCGAGAACATGGCGCGCTCGCGAAAGCAGGACATCATCTTCAGCTTGCTTAAGGCCCATGCTCGCAAGGGCGAAGATATCTATGGCGACGGCGTGCTCGAGATTCTGCAGGACGGCTTCGGCTTTCTGCGCTCGGCCGACGGTTCCTATCTTTCCGGCCCGGACGATATCTTCATCAGCCCGGCGCAGATTCGACGTTTCAATCTTCGTACCGGCGACACCATCTCGGGGCTGATCCGTCCGCCCAAAGATGGTGAGCGCTACTTTGCCTTGCTCAAGGTGGGTGAGATCAACTTCGACTCGCCCGAGAACGCGCGCAGCAAGGTGCTGTTCGAAAATCTCACGCCGCTGCATCCGACGCGGCGTCTAAAGCTAGAGCGCGGCAATGGCTCTACCGAAGATTTGACCGCTCGTGCGATCGATCTCGTGGCGCAGATAGGCAAGGGGCAGCGTGGTCTCATCGTCTCGCCGCCGAAGGCCGGCAAGACCATGCTGCTGCAGAACCTTGCTACGTCCATTACGGCGAACCATCCCGAGGTGTATTTGATCGTGCTGCTCATCGACGAGCGGCCCGAAGAAGTCACCGAGATGCAGCGCACGGTGAAGGGCGAGGTTGTCTCGTCCACCTTCGACGAACCCGCAGCGCGTCACGTGCAAGTGGCCGAAATGGTGATCGAGAAGGCGAAGCGACTCGTCGAGCACAAGAAAGACGTTGTCATTCTGCTCGACTCGATCACGCGTCTCGC
>VGTW01000106.1 GCA_016874555.1 Gammaproteobacteria bacterium
TTGCGAGCAGCTGCAGCACGGTTGTTCGTGTGACGCGCATCGAGAAATTCGAGACAGAGTCGGGTGGTGGGATGAGTACCGGTGCCGAACGCCAGCCCCGGATCGAGCGCGACCACGATCGCGTCCTGCTCATCGACGGTGGCATGCGCGGGGCAGATCCAAAGATTTTGCCCAAAACGCATCGGCTTGAAATCCTTGAGCCACTCGCGCTCCCACTCGCGATCGGCAATGTCCTCGATCTGCAAGACCGAACGGCTGCAGCCTATGGCGGCCGCCAGCGAGGCGAGCATGTCTTCGGTCACGCCATCGGCGCGGAAAATGGCTTGCAGTCGGGTCGCCGGCCACAGCCGGATTTCGCCGGGTTTGGGTTCGAGGATGGCATCGTCGCGACGATCGGTGAGCACCACGGAGTACGCACCAGCCTCAAAGAAAGCGGCCTCGACCGCATCCGCGTCGAGCCCGTCGAGGTCCAGGTTCACCGCACGTATCGGGGCGCGCATCGGGGCGCGCGTCACTTCAGGCCGAGCCGACGCTCGAGGTAGTGGATATCCAGTCCGCCTTGCTGGAAGGCTGCATGCGCCAGGATTTCCTGATGCAGCGCCGCATTGGTCTTGATGCCCTCGATCACCATCTCGGCGAGCGCATTGCGCATGCGGGCGATGGCGGTGTCGCGGCTGTCGCCGTAGGCGATCAACTTGGCAACCAAAGAATCGTAGTGCGGCGGTACGGCGTAGCCCGAGTACAGGTGGCTGTCGACGCGGATGCCAGGGCCGCCCGGCGCATGCCAAAGACGCACCGGGCCCGGCGAGGGCAGGAAAGTCTTGGCATCTTCCGCGTTGATGCGGCACTCGAGGGCGTGACCGCGCAGCACGATGTCCGACTGCTGCCACGGCAGTTTTTCGCCCGAGGCGATCATCAGCTGCGCCTTGACGAGATCGATGCCGGTGATCAGCTCGGTCACCGGGTGCTCGACCTGGATACGCGTGTTCATTTCAATGAAATAGAACTCGCCATCCTGATACAGAAACTCGAGCGTCCCCGCGCTTCGGTAGCCGACCGCGCGGCAGGCTTCGACGACCCGCTCGCCCATCTTTTGGCGCTGCGCGACGGTGATTCCCGGAGCCGGCGCTTCTTCGATCACTTTTTGATGGCGGCGCTGCATGGAGCAGTCGCGTTCGCCGAGATGGATCACGTTGCCGTGAGGATCGGCAAGCACCTGAAATTCGATGTGCCGCGGCTTCTCGAGGAACTTCTCCATGTAGACCTGATCGTTGCCGAAGGCGGCTTGAGCCTCGGAGCGGGTCACGTTGATGGAGTGAATGAGCGAAGCCGGGTTATGCACCACGCGCATGCCGCGACCGCCGCCGCCGCCCGAGGCCTTGATGATCACCGGGTAGCCGATTTCTTTGGCGATGCGCAGATTTTCGTCGGCGTCGGCGCCCAGCGGTTCGCCCGAGCCCGGCACGCAGGGCACGCCGTGCTGCTTCATGACTTTGATGGCCGACACCTTGTCACCCATCATGCGGATGGTCTCGGCCTTGGGACCGATGAAAACGAAACCGCTTTGCTCCACGCGTTCGGCAAAGTCAGCGTTTTCCGAGAGAAAGCCGTAGCCCGGGTGGATGGCGGCGGCGTCCGTGAGCTCCGCCGCAGCGATGATCGAGGGCATGTTGAGATAACTTTTGGCCGAGGCCGGTGGGCCGATGCATACCGACTCGTCGGCGAGCAACACATGCTTGAGGTTGGCATCGGCCGTCGAGTGCACGGCGACCGTCTTGATGCCAAGTTCGCGGCAGGCGCGCAGCACACGCAACGCGATCTCGCCGCGATTGGCGATGATGACCTTGTCGATCATGCGTGGGTCACGCAGCGCAAGCCGTCACCACTACGGGTGCTCACGAGATTGCGAACAGCGGTTGACCGAACTCGACTGGACTACCGTTCTGCACCAGTATCGAAGTGACCTTGCCGGCGCGATCGCTCTCGATCTGGTTCATCATCTTCATCGCTTCGATGATGCACAGCACCTGACCGACCTTCACTTCGTCACCCATTTGCACGAAGGCATTCGCGCCCGGCGCGGGCGCCGAGTAGTAGGTGCCGACCATCGGTGCATGCACGAGATGATCCACCGACGGTGGCGAAGCTGCCGGGGCGAGGCCTGCGGCCGGCGCTGCCGCCACTGCAGCGGCGACTGGGGGCGCCATCAGCGGGGGTGCGGCGTAAAGGGTCTGGGTGGCTGCTGCACCGGTTGCCATGCGGCTGATGCGCACGGACTCCTCACCCTCTTTTATCTCGATTTCGGCGATCCCCGACTCTTCGAGCAGTTCGATGAGTTTTTTGACCTTGCGAATATCCATGAGCCCTCCCTTCAGGGCTAAAGGGCCAGAAACTGTACCTTGTATTTACAGCGGAATGGGTGATATTCGCTCCAGATCGGGATAAAATTCTGAAAAATCACGACTTTTCGGCGCTCGCGCGTAGCCCATCGAGCCGCTTGATCTCATCGCGGATGAGCGGTCGGACAGCCTCGATCGTCAGGGCTCCTGAATTCAACGTCTCGACATGATCGAGGATGAAGGCCGCTTCATCGGCATGAAGTTCGCCAATTTTGACCGCGACGATTCGTCGCTGGGCATCGGCAAAAATGGTGAAGGGGAAGGCCATGCTGATGCCGAAAAGATCCGCGGCAGCGACGCCGTCCTCCTCGCCGATGAGCAGTGGATAGTCGAGACCGATGTCTTTCGCATACTTGACCACGTCCTCGCGGAAGTCGACGGCGACGCCGACAACTTCGACCCCCCGAGCGCCGCGCTCGGTGCGCAGCTGGCGCAGCAGCGGGATCTCGCGTCGGCACGGTGCGCACCAGGTCGCCCAAAAGTTCACGATCAGGGAGGGATGATCGAAGCTCGATAGTGCCCGCGGCGGGCCCTCGAGTGTGGCGAGCATGAAGTCTGGCAGAATCTCCGGAATCGCTCTCGTTGGCGTCGAGTTGGCGGCGCCAATGGGGTTTAGGGTGGTAGGAGCGGTTGCCGCCACGGAAGTCTTGGGGCCCAAGAAGCTGCGGATCGCAACGAAAGCTATGACGCCCGCGAGGGTGGCGACGAGGATGACCAGCTGAGTGGATTTTTTCATGGTACGGATCCGGGGCTTCCGCCGGTTCCAAGCGACGCCACGCGGGCGAATTCTTCGGCCTTCATGAAGCCAACCACCCGCGTGGCCTTGTTCTCGACGCCGTTACGATCCCAGAAGGCAATTGTCGGCGGTCCAAAGATTTTGAAGCGTCGCAGCAGGTCTTGATCAGCCGCGTCGTTCGCGGTGACGTCAGCCTTCAGCAGCACGGCGTTGGCTAGTACGCGTTGCACTTTGACATCTGTGAAGGTGTAACGCTCCATTTCTTTACAAGAGACGCACCAGTCTGCATAGAAATCGAGCATCGCCGGTCGGTCGGCTGCTGCAGCTGCGGCGATCTCGCGATCGAGATCGTCGACCGTCTTGACCAATCGAAACTCGAGTTGCTTACTTGCGGTGGCAAATTGCGGGATTGGCGACAACGGGTCTCTGCCGCCCAGCACGATCCCGGCGAGCAGGGCGAGGCCATAGGCGCCGAGCACTGCTCCTCCGGCTCGCACCGCCCAGCCTGCCAAAGATTTCACCTTGACCTCGCGCCACAGCAGCGCGGCGCCGGTGAGTGCCGGTACAGCCCAAAGCAGCAGTGCCAAGCGCTCAGGGACGAGGCGTGCCAACATCCATGCGGCAACCGCAAGCATCAGTACCCCAAAGAATTTTTTGACCGTGTCCATCCAGGCGCCAGCCTTCGGCAGTAAGCGACCGGCTGAGGCGCCGATGATGAGCAACGGAGTACCCATCCCGAGGGACATGGCAAAGAGCGCGCTGCCGCCGCGCACCACGTCGCCCGTTTGCGCGATCACGGCGAGTGCTGCAAAAAGCGGCGGCGCGACGCAGGCAGTGACGATCAGCGCCGAGAGCGCACCCATCACGGCCACGCCTCCAAAGGTACCCGCCTGCTGACGGTTACTGGCCTTCGCCAAACGCGTCTGCAATGCCGCTGGCAGCTGAATATTGAACAGTCCAAACATCGAAATCGCGAATACCACGAACAACAACGCGAACAGGATGATGATCCACGGTTGCTGGAAGAGCGCTTGAGTTTGTTGACCTGCCGCTGCCGCGGCGACGCCGGCGAGCGTATTCATTACCGCCATGCCCATGACATAAGTCAGTGAGAGCGCAAAGGCTCGACCAGTCGTCACCTGGCTGCCTTGACCGGCGATGATTCCGGAGAGGATCGGCACCATCGGCAGCACGCACGGCGTGAAGGCCAGCAGCAAGCCGAGTCCAAAGAATGTGGCGATCACCAAGGGCAGGCTGCGCGACTTGATGAGACCCGCGAGCCGATCTTGCTCCGAAATAAAAGGTGTCAAAGAATCATACATCGAATCGCTACTGCGTGAATTGTTGCTGCTTGCTGCGCTGCGGCCCGCTTCTGGCGAAGCGGCTAAAAAATCGGCGCCGCTCGTTGCCGGAAGCATGATCCTCAGCCGCCGCTTTTCGGGCGGATAGCACAGGCCTTTGTCGGCGCAGCCCTGCAGTCCGACGACAAGCGGCACCTTAAGCGCGGCGCCCGGTGCGCGCGACACCGGGAGCGTGACGCTGACCGACTCGTGATAGACCTGCTGACGACCGAAGAATTCGTCTTCTTTCCATTCGCCGGCGGGGATGTCTGGCGTGCCGAGCGTCGCGGGCGGTGCGCTGGCGACCGCATCGATCTTGAAGCTCAGGCGATGACGGTAAAGGTAATAGCCCGGAGTGACCAGAAAATCGACTCGCGCCCGATCTGCGGCTTCGGCGAAGACCTCGACCTTAAAGGCCTGATCCGGTGGTAAAAACTCCGACTCGCCGAACTGAGCCTGGCTGGGCCGGGCCGCTAGCGCAAAATAGAGGCCGAGGCAGGTCAGCAGGAACTGCTTCAATTTCATGTGCTTAGACGCATGGGGGTGAGATGGCCAAGCAGCATAGCCGGGCCTGCCCTTGAAATGAAACTTTCCGACGTTATTATTAGCACCTGGCCAGGGAGAGTGCTAACCCCCGCCCTGCCACCTTCCAGTCAACCGTTAGTTCTCAGGAGCGAAACATGAAAATTCGTCCGCTTCATGACCGCGTGATCGTGAAGCGCCTGGAGGAGGAACGCACCTCCCCGGGCGGTATCGTTATCCCCGATTCAGCCACCGAAAAGCCCTCGCAGGGAAAAGTCGTTGCCATCGGCAAGGGCAAGATTCTCGAGGACGGCAAGGTCCGTGCGCTCGACGTCAAGGTCGGCGACAAGATCCTCTTCGGCAAGTACAGCGGTACCGAAGTGAAGGTCGATGGCGATGATCTCCTCGTGATGCGCGAGGAAGACATCATGGCCATCATCGAAGGCAAGTAAGCCGAATTATTTCACCCAAGGAACAATCAAATGGCTGCTAAAGAAGTACGTTTCAGTGACGATGCCCGCCACCGCATGGTGCGCGGCGTCAATATCTTGGCCAATGCGGTCAAGGCGACGCTCGGTCCGAAGGGTCGTAATGCCGTGCTCGAGAAGAGCTTCGGCGCCCCTACGGTCACTAAGGACGGCGTTTCCGTCGCGAAGGAAATCGAGTTAAAGGACAAGTTCGAGAATATGGGCGCGCAGATGGTGAAGGAAGTGGCTTCCAACACCTCCGACGAGGCCGGTGACGGCACCACCACCGCGACCGTGCTCGCGCAGGCGATCATCCGCGAAGGTCTCAAGGCTGTAGCCTCGGGCCGAAACCCGATGGACATCAAGCGCGGCATCGATAAGGCGGTCATTACGGCCTCCGAAGAAATCAAAAGGCTCGCCAAGCCCTGTAAGGACAATAAGGCTATTGCGCAAGTGGGCACGATCAGCGCCAACAGCGACGAGTCGATCGGGAAGACCATTGCTCAGGCGATGGAAAAGGTCGGCAAGGAAGGCGTGATCACGGTCGAAGAGGGCTCGGGCCTGCAAAATGAACTCGATGTGGTGGAGGGCATGCAGTTCGACCGTGGTTACCTCTCGCCGTACTTCATCAATCAGCAGGCTAACCAAACGGTGGAGCTCGAGAAGCCGTTCATCCTGCTCGTCGACAAAAAGATTTCGAATATTCGCGAGATGCTCCCGGTGCTCGAGGGCGTGGCCAAGTCGGGACGTCCGCTACTCGTGATCGCCGAGGACGTCGAGGGCGAGGCGCTCGCTACCCTCGTGGTCAACAATATTCGTGGCATCCTTAAGGTGTCCGCTGTCAAGGCGCCTGGCTTCGGTGATCGCCGCAAGGCCATGTTACAGGACATCGCAATCCTGACGGGTGGTACGGTGATCTCCGACGAAGTCGGTCTGCAGCTCGAGAAGGCCACGCTCAATGATTTGGGCGAAGCCAAGAAGATTGTCGTAGAGAAGGAAAACAGCACCATCATCGACGGTGCCGGTAAGGCGAGCGACATCAAGGCACGCATCGAGTCGATCCGCCAACAGGTCGAAGAAGCGACCAGCGACTACGACAAAGAAAAGCTGCAAGAGCGTGTTGCCAAGCTCTCTGGCGGTGTCGCGGTCATCAAGGTGGGCGCTGCCACCGAGATCGAGATGAAGGAAAAGAAGGCGCGCGTCGAAGACGCTCTACACGCTACGCGTGCGGCCGTCGAAGAAGGCGTAGTTCCGGGCGGTGGCGTCGCGCTGATCCGCGCGATCAAGGCGCTGGAGAAGCTCGAAGGTGCAAACGAAGACCAGACGGTCGGCATGCGCATCCTTGCTCGCTCGATAGAAGAGCCACTTCGGCAGATCGTCGAGAACGCCGGTGAGGATGCCGCGGTGATCCTCAATCAGGTCAAGGCTGGTAAGGGAGCGTACGGTTACAACGCGGCCAACGGCGAGTATGGCGACATGCTCGATTTCGGCATACTCGATCCTGCGAAGGTCACGCGGCTAGCACTGCAAAACGCAGCGTCGGTCGCAGGGCTTTTACTTACGACCGAAGTGATGGTCGCCGAAGCCCCGAAGGATGAAAGCGATCATGTGCACCCGGCACCAGGCGGCATGGGCGGCATGGGC
>VGTW01000107.1 GCA_016874555.1 Gammaproteobacteria bacterium
CAACTACGGCTCGCAATTGCGCTTGGTGACGCAGCTTGGGCTCGAATATCTCGCCTTCAACACACGGCGTGGAGCGACGGCCGACACTCGGGTGCGCCGTGCGCTCTCGATGGTCATCGATCGCGAACTCATCGTCGCACGCATCACGCGGGCCGGCGAACCACCCGCCTACTGCGTAGTCCCTGTCGGTGTACTCAATTATCCGGTACGCGGTTGCGCCGACTTTAAAAAAATGTCCAAGGCGCAACGCTTGGCCGAGGCCCAACGCCTGCTGGCAGCGGCCGGTTACGGTCCTGCGAAGCCACTTACTTTACGCTTTAGGGTCAACAATTCTGATACGCAGCGCAAGATTGCGCTCGCGGTCAGTTCGATGTGGCAGCCGCTAGGCGTCCGGGTCGAACTCATCGGAAGTGAAATGAAGGCACACCAGCAAGCGTTGGCGCAGGGAGACTTCGATGTCGCGCGTGGCGCGTGGTACGGCGAAGATCGCGATGCGCTGTCTTTCCTCAGGCTGCTCGATGGCCGCGCACCGGCGCTCAACATTTCGGGATTCGATAACGCCGAATACCAGAGGCTACTCGATCAGGCTGACAATACGCCAGATCTCGTGGCCCGCGCCGAGTTTCTGCAAGAGGCTGAGGTGCTCGCGATGCGCGAACAACCGTTGGCTCCGATTCACGTTTATGTCAGCCGACGTCTGGTGTCACCGCGCGTCACTGGCTGGGTGGATAACCCGCGCGGCCTGCACCTCAATCGCTACCTGTCTATTCGCTGACGGGTACTTGGTCCTCGACGATCTCCAGCCATTCGCCCGCCGCGCCGCGCAGCAGCGCGACCTTGCGACCGAAGTAGGGCGCTTCGGGGCGTGGGCTTGCGGACTCTAAAGTATTCTTAGCCAATGGGTTGTTGGCCGTGAAACTCACCATGGCCATGCCGGGCGGCAGGTCACCCTCTCGCTGCGGGCGAGGCACGGTGACGGCTGGATACTCATCGAGTTCAATCAAAAATCCGGGGGCGAGCGTGGCAAGAGCAATCCGGATTTTTCCCTCGGCGGGCAGATTAAGGGCGACTTGCAGAACGCTGACGGTCGAGTAATAGGGTTCGGTGACGTTCTGTTTGAGTGTGTCGCGGTAGAAGTCCCTCATAGTATCCATCGACGGCCCGCCAAGTACGACGATGAACGTCCGATCCACGAAAGCCTTGGCCGGGGTTTTGATGAACGTGCCACCCTCGGGCGGAATACGCGTGAAATAGTTTAGCTCCTCTGCCGGTCCGAGCGCCTGCATAGCGATCACCTGCGCGTTGGAGCCGAGTGGAGCGGTGGGCCCAATCACGCGGAAGGGCGAGTCGGCAGCGCGAAAGCGTCTTTCAAGGGCGGCCGGATCCTCGACCAATATTTCATTGGAGTTCCAGCCGTGAGTGCGCATGGCGGCGTAGCCTGCGGTGGGCGGTCTTTGGATGACGCGCAGATACACTTCCGAATCACTCGCGCTTTTGAGCAGCAAATACGAGCTGCCCGCGACGAGCGGCGTACCCCAGCTCGCGGCGAGCTTCGATGAGATCGAGCCGCGCTCGGTCACGCGAAACCCGAGCCACTCGGCATACGCCCGTTCGGCATCGGCGAGATTTGGCACCACAAGGGTGACCATCAGGATGGCGGTCAGCATCGAGTCATTCCCTTTCACAATGGAATTCGGCAGTGTACGCACGGTTGCTGCACAACGGGAGAAGACGGTGATCGATCTCTATTTTTGGCCGACACCCAATGGCCACAAGATTCCCATAATGCTCGAGGAGTGTGCGCTCGAGTACCGGGTCAAGGCCGTCAACATGCTACGCGGTGAGCAGTTTCGACCAGCGTTTCTGCGGATCAATCCAAACAATAAGATTCCTGCCATCGTCGATCACGCTGGCCCAGGTGGGGAATCCATGGCCCTGTTCGAGTCAGGGGCGATCCTGCAGTACCTCGCCGACAAGAGCGGGAAGTTGATGCCGCGCTCGCGCCGGGCGCATTACCACGTCATTCAGTGGCTCACTTTTCAGGTAGCCAACGTCGGGCCGATGTTCGGACAGTGCGGGCATTTTCTGGGCTACGCGCCGCGGAAGATTCGCTACGCCATCGATCGCTATCGCAATGAGACCCTGCGGCTCTACGGGGTGATGGATCGGCAACTCGCCAAGCAGGAGTTTCTGGCGGGACGATATTCGATCGCCGATATCGCCACCTGGCCGTGGGTGAGGGTGCGCTGGCTGCATCGGATTGAGCTTGGCCAATTTCCGCACGTCGAGCGTTGGTATCGGCAAATCGAGGCGCGTCCGGCCGTGCAGCGGGGGCTCGCAGTACTTGCCCAGGAGGAAAAAATCGGAAACCCCGATGCCAAGGCTCGCGAGGCTTTGTTCGGGCGTAGCCAGCTCACGCAAGGTGGGCGAAAAAATCACAGGGTGGACAGTCGCCGATGATGCGGGGTTGGGCTGTGCACCCAAATCACGCCGCAGGCGTATAGTCCTAACGGTAGGGGTCCGCTTGGGCCTCCGTGGAGGAAGTCTGATGAAGTTCATCCAGCACAAGCGCAGCAAAGAGGTCGAGAAGTGGCTACGTCAGGAGGATTCGGAGCAAAAGCGGCGCTATCGCAAGATCGTCGCTGAGCAAGACGCTCTGACGCCCAAGCGCGACAAATGGATCGCTGACTTTTTGCATCGCATCCAGACGCGGGGAGTCCACGTTCACTACAACCAGATGCGCAAAGTGGCGTCGGAGGAAATCCCGGTGAAGCCCAAGCGCAAGTTCAAGGTTGTGTTCTGATCGACGTCCCGGGAGTTAAACACCATGGCAAGACCGCACATCGAACCCTTCGTCGACCGCGACGTCCCGTTCAAAAAAATGACGCTGCCGGGCTTCCCGAGGGGGATGCAGTACAAGATGCTGTCGCTCGACACCGACGACGGCGCCTGCACCATGACCTGTCTCTTCGAGCCGGGTTACCGCCAGCCGCCGGGCATGAGCTACACCGAATACGAGCTCTTCATTATGTCGGGCTACATCAAGGTTGGTGAAAAAGTCTGGGGCCCAGGCAGTTATTTCTTCGTCCCGGCGGGCGTCGCGATCGAAGAGCTGACGTCGCCTCGGGGCGCGACCGGCCTCATTTTTTATAACTATGGGGAACCCTCGTTCGTCGAGTCGACCAGCGATCACAAGCAGGCGGAGCGCGATCGTTTCGCAGCGGTCAACTCATACGACGACATGCAATGGACGTCGACCAATTTCTTCCCGGCGACGGCGCCGGGCTGCATGGTCAAAGTTTTGCGCTTCGATCCGCGTACCCAAGGCTTCACCTTTCTTTATTGCATGACGCCGAACTTCTGGCAAGATAACATTTCCTATCATGATTGTTGCGAAGAGGCTTACCACATCTGGGGAACGTCCTGGATGATGCAGTTCGGCGATCTTCCGACCGGCGGCTATTTTTGGCGCCCGCCGTACATCAACCACGGTGCCTTTGCCTCGAAGCTCGGCATCTTGGCCATTGGGCGTACCGATACCCAGCTATATAACCACTTCCACTTCAACCCGTGGACCAACATCGAAGAAAATCGCGATCGCGCGGCCAATCGTATGCTGCAGTGGAAGCCCGATCTTTATAAATGGATCAATACTCATGGGCACAACCATCCGGTCGACTTCGAGTACGATCATGGTCACGCCCATGGCGACATGCCGCACCACCACGGTGATGGCGCGGTCGAGCATAAACATAAAAAAAAGGTACGCCGTCGCTAAGACGCAGTACGAAGACACTCAGCTGATGTGGGTTCCGCAGAGAAAATTTGCGGTGTTTGCGCTGATCGTCATCGTAGTAGCGGTATTCGATGTCGATCGGGCGGGCGCAGTCGAATACGAACTGCGTCCAGATGGCGGTGAAATCTTTGGCAAGATAGAGCGCGTACGCACCCGCTATCAGGATACGCTGATCGAGCTCGCGAGACGCTACAGCCTCGGTTACGAAGAATTGGCGCGGGTGAACAAGGGGGTCGATCCGTGGCTCCCGGGCGAGGGCACCCAGGTGGTTGTTCCCGGTCAAAGATTGTTACCTCCTTCCGCGCGCGAAGGGATCGTAGTCAATCTACCCGAGCATCGCATGTACTTCTTTCCGCCCGCCAAAAAGGACGAGCCGGCCAAGGTCATGACCTTTCCGGTCAGCGTCGGCAAGATGGACTGGCGGACGCCGATTGGCGTCACCAAAGTCGTCTCCAAGCAAAAGGATCCCTCGTGGTACCCACCCGAGTCGGTCCTCAAAGAGCATGCTGCGCGCGGCGACCCGCTACCGAAAGTGGTCGCGCCGGGTCCCAATAATCCGCTCGGAGCCCATGCACTGCGCCTAAATATCCCCGGTGGCTCCTATCTCATCCACGGCACCAACAACCCGGACGCGGTCGGCATGGCCGTGACCCATGGTTGCTTGCGCATGTATCCGGAGGATGTGGCGGTGCTTTTTGACGCCGTCAAAGTGGGGACCAAGGTACAGTTGATCAACGAGCCGCTGAAAATGACGCGGGTCGACGGTGAGATCTGGATCGAGGTTCACCCGCCGATTGATGAGCAAGGTCAGCTTGCGCAAGTGAAATTGACCGACTTCGAGCAGCGACTCCACACCTTACTCGGCGAGACTGAGGTGGCCATCAACTGGGATATCGCGATCGACACGCTGCGCGAAGCGACCGGTATGCCGGTAATGATTGGACTCGAATTGACGCCGCAGAGCTCGAGGGTAGTGACGGCGCCACCCGCCTCGGATTCAGGCGGCGTCGGCCGGGTACGCCCGATTCCTCGTATCTAGACGAGTGCCGAGTGGTGTCCGCCATCCACCGGCAAAATCACGCCGTTGACGAACGAGCCCGCGTCGCTTGCTAGCAGCAACGCGGGCCCCACCAATTCTGCAAGTCGACCCGCGCGGCCGGGTGGAGTTTTTTTGAGGTAGGCAACACCTTCTTCAGTTGCAAAGAAATCGGTATTCATTTCGGTGACGAACCACCCGGGCGCGATCCCGTTGACGCGAATGCCATAGCGAACGAACTCGAGGGCCATGCCGCGCGTCGCATGGGCGAGTGCCGCTTTGGACGCGGAGTAGGCGGCGTGACCTGCGCCGACACCGATGCCAAGCACCGAGGTTATGTTGATGATGCTGCCGCCGCGTTTGACCGTAACCAGACGGCGTGCGGCCTCCTGCGAGACATTCCATGCCGCCGTGAAGTTGGTCGCCATGGTGGATTCAAGTGTCTTTGCGTCAGTCTTAAGGAATAGTGCGGGCTTGGCGACACCCGCATTGTTGAGGATCAGGTCGGGTATGCCGAGTTGTGCTGTGACGTCGTCGAAGGCGCGGGTGATTGCGGCGCGATCGGTCACGTCGAGCGCAATGGCCTGCGCTTGGCCACCCTCGGCAGTGATGACCTCAGCGAGCTCGGCAAGTCGATCCACACGTCGTGCTGTGAGCGCGACACGCGCACCGGCGCGTGCAAAAGCGAGCGCAAGCGCCTGACCGATGCCGCTCGAAGCGCCAGTGACAAAAGCTACTCGACCGTCTAGCCGGAATGAATCACCGCGCGCCGTAGTGGCGTCGTTCATGGGTAGAGTTGACATCGGATGAGGAATGATAACGTACGGGTATGACTGACCCGAACAACCCGCCCGCGACTGCAACCTTTAGATCAAGCGGCGTCATCACCCTGACCTCCGACTTTGGTCTGCGTGATCCTTTCGTAGGAGTGATGAAAGGGCGGATTCTCATCGCAGCCCCCGCAGTCCGCGTGATAGACCTGACTCACGAAATTCTCGCACATTGGCCGGCCGAGGCAGGGTTTTGGCTGGCGCGTTCCTACCGTTATTTCCCCGCGGGAACGGTACACGTTGCAGTGGTCGATCCGGGCGTCGGCACCGCTCGTGACATCGCGATGGTTTTAGCGGCGGGGCATTTGTTTCTGGCGCCGGACAACGGCCTCCTAGCAGATGTCGTCGAACAAAGCTCGAACGCACAGCTTTGGCATCTCGATGCGCGCGGTCTTGCCTCGTTAGGTATCAGCAAACCCAGCGCGACGTTTCATGGTCGCGATATCTTTGCGCCCGCTGCTGCCGCGTTGGCTGCAGGTCATTTGTCTGTAGAGCAACTCGGTGCTCGTGTTGATTCTCTGGTTCCAGGTTGGGTTGACGAAGCCACGACGAGCCGCGATCGAGTGAGCGGGGTGATTATCACCATTGATCACTTCGGCAATTTGATTACCAATGTCGCGCGGGCCGCCTGTGCGAGATTCGTCGACCCCGTCGTGCACGCGGGCAAACTCGCGTTGCCGCTCCGCAGCACCTACGGCGATGTCACGCCCGGCGAGCCGGTCGCGCTGGTCAACTCTTTCGGTGTCATCGAGATCGCGGTCGCCGAGCGCCGAGCGGGCGACGTTCTGGGCCTATCCCGGGGCGCCCCGATTACGGTTCGAGACGGCGTGCGCCGCGTCTGAACTTGCGTGCGGGCGCGTTTTCGTTATAGTTACGCCTCATCTTTTGCGGGTTGAACGTAACCCGTTGATTTTATAAAGGTTTCATAATGTCAGAACGAGATTCTGAGGGCTTCGAGCTTGACGAAGAAATGCTGAGCGAGGCGGCCAGCAACGAAGAAGACAACGACTACGACCGTTTTTTCGATCGTGTCGATCGGCGTGCGCGGCCCGTTCCCGGCAAGCGGGGCAAGGCAGCGTGGAGCAAGCTCGAAGAGGTGCTCGCGGACAAAAAACTCGCTAAAGACCTGCGCGATATTTACGACGACGAAATCTGACTGCTAGGGCACAGCGATGGCCTCTCCAGGGGTGAGTTGGATCGTTCTAAAGTTCGGCGGTACCAGCGTCTCCTCCGAATCCAACTGGCGCAGTATTGCGGCCACTGCGCGTGAGCGGCTTGACCGCGGCGCGCGTATCCTGATCGTCCACTCGGCGCTAAGTGGCGTCACCGATCGACTGGAAAAACTGCTGACCTTGGCCCCGCTTGGACAGCACGTCGAAGCCTCGCAGGCGCTTCGCGAGCAGCACTTCGAGCTCGTGCGGTCGCTGAGCATAGAGGCTGACGCC
>VGTW01000108.1 GCA_016874555.1 Gammaproteobacteria bacterium
GCACTCGCAAGCACGATCAATTTGCCCTTCAAGGCGATCGAGTCGGCGCAAATTCTCATACGTAATGACGGCAGCGGCGACATCGCGCTCACGCTCGATCGTGAGCAGCGCGTCTCATATCTTTGGATGTGGCCGCATGTGCGCCCTTGGCGTATCACACGTCCGCAGCCGGCGCTGCGCAGTCTCGCCAATCCGCAGCGCGCAGGCGATATTCTCGGGCGTGCTTTTGCTGATTTCATGCCGGGGACAACGCTTGATACTAACGGCAGGACTGGCGCAGAAACCCCCGCGACAGGCCCGCATACAGCCATCGGTGCCTCGGCGTGACCGCAGAGCACGCGCACGATCTGCCAAAACCATTGCTGCTCTCGGCGGGCGCGCTCGTGCTTGCAGCGATCCTGCTGGTGATCGTGGGCGATGACCTGCCCCAAGCAACGCCGACGACACCGAACGCCGTTGTGTCGAGTCACGAGTTGCGATTACGCAGTCTCGAGGATGGCGCGATCGTTCCGGTGCTCGTCGACGGCACTCGCCTTCCGGTCATTCGCGCCGAGCAGGCAGGCTTCGTGAGCGGCGTAGTTCGCGGCCTGTCGCGTGGTCGCAAACTTTCGGGCAGTGATGCCGACGCTCCGTATCGATTATCGCGGATGCGCGATGGACGTTTGCTACTCACCGACACGGCGACCGGCACCGAAATCGATCTCGATGTATTCGGGCGCGACAATGCGCGCACCTTCGCGAAACTCTGGGAACAGGGCGAAGCCCGTGCCGCGGGCAAATCGTACCTGACTGATTCGGCGCCCTGAGCGCCGACACACTGGGGGTAACGTGAGCTGGGCGACACACGGTGCACCCCTGATACTCACGCTGGCGCTCTGGTGGGGTTCGACGGCGGTAATCGCCCGACTGATTGGCCACACGCCGCACACGTATCCGCGACTTTTGCTGCTGGCCACGCTGTTCGGCTTTGCTGGCCTGTTGTTACTGGTGGGTCTGCGCGATACCACTAGCGGTGCCGCCGCCGTCGGCGCACTCATTGGCGCGATCGCCGTATGGGGCTGGATAGAAGTCACCTTTCTGACCGGCAAAGTCACCGGACCCCCGCCCGGCCACAGCGCTGACGATGAGGGCCTGTTTTGGCGTGCAGGTCGTGCATTTACGGCAATTCTTTGGCATGAGATCCTGATCGCGCTGACCGTTGCCGTCGCTGCAGTGTTTCTGCTCGGCCGCGAAAATGATCTCGCGCTGCTGGTGCTGCTGCTGCTCTGGTTGATGCGCAGCAGCGCTAAGCTCAATCTTTTTCTCGGCGTCCGCAATCTCGGCGAAGGTTTTTTTCCGCCGCACCTGCGACATCTGCTCGATTTCATGCGCCATCGTGCCATGAACGCCCTGATGCCGATATCTTTGCTCGCCGGTACGGCAATCGCCTGGCACTTCGGTGTGGCCTCGTTGAGTGCCGCCAGTGCTTACGAGGCCACGGCCTCGACCATCCTCTCGACGCTCGCTGCGCTCGCCGTTTTCGAGCACCTGCTGATGGTGCTGCCACTGCCGGCCGAGACGCTGTGGCGTTGGAGTCTTGCAAATCGTCGGGCTGCGCCGTGAAGGCGGTCGTTACCCGCGCAGGAGTCGGATCATCATGAGATCACCCATCACCCACCGTCTACTCGAGAGCATTGACGATCCGGCCACTCTGCGCGCCTTGCCGCGCAGCAGCCTCGAGCAACTCGCTGGGGAACTGCGTGACTATCTGGTGCAGTCGGTGTCGGCGAGTGGCGGTCATCTGGCTGCAGGGCTCGGTACGGTCGAACTCACGCTCGCCCTGCATTACTGCTTCGATACCCCACAGGATTCTTTGGTGTGGGATGTCGGCCACCAGTGCTATCCCCATAAGGTCCTGACAGGTCGTCGCGAGGCGTTGCGTAACATCCGCAAACGACCGGGGATTTCCGGTTTTCTGAAACGCGACGAGAACCGTCACGATAGCTTCGGGGCCGGCCACTCGAGCACCTCGATTAGCGCGGCACTCGGTATGGCCGCCGCGGCCAAGCAGCAAGGTCGGCGCTCGCGCAGTGTCGCAATCATTGGTGATGGCGCACTTACGGCCGGTCTCGCCTTCGAGGCACTCGATCACGCCGGCGGGATCGCCGCTGATCTGCTCGTGGTCCTCAACGACAACGGGATGTCGATCTCCGAGAATGTCGGAGCTCTCTCGCAGCATTTGACTACACAAGGTCGCAGTCCAGTCACGGACGCGCAGGGGTTTTTCAAAGCTTTTGGGTTTAGCTACCACGGACCCATCGATGGCCACGATGTCGACGCCCTAGTGAACGCGTGCAATGAATTGCGCGATGCACCAGGCCCGAAGCTGCTGCATGTGATTACGCGCAAGGGCAAAGGCTATGCAGCGGCCGAAGCGGAGCCGATCAAATATCACGGGGTCACACCGTTCGATAGCGAAGTCGGTATCGTCGGTGGCAAGACGAGCGTAGTTACCTATACGCAGGTGTTCGGCGATGCGCTTGGCGAAATAGCGGCCGCCGATCCGCGCGTAATAGCGATTACACCGGCGATGCGTGAAGGTTCGGGACTGGTTGCCTATGCCAAGCGCTTTCCCGACCGTTATTACGATGTCGGGATCGCCGAGCAACACGCGGTGACCTTTGCCGCCGGACTCGCGACCCGCGGCCTGCGACCCGTCGTCGCGATCTACTCGACCTTCTTGCAACGCGCCTACGATCAGCTGATCCACGACGTGTGTCTTCAGCGACTGCCCGTTACATTTGCCATTGATCGTGCCGGCCTCGTCGGTCCGGATGGGGCGACGCATAACGGCAGTCTCGATCACAGTTTTTTGCGATGTGTCCCGGGCCTCGTGGTGATGACGCCCGCAAGCGGCCTCGAACTTCGCGCCATGCTGCGCACGGGCGTCGAGAGCAGCATGCCTTGCGCCGTTCGCTATCCGCGCACCGCCGCAATCGGCGTTGCGGCCGCCGATCAACCGTTACCGCGTCCGCTCCCCATCGGACGCGGGGAGCTCGTTCGACGCGGCTCAGGTATCGCGCTGCTCGCCTTTGGTACCCTGCTCGAAACAGCGCATGACGTCGCCGAAATCATTGATGCCAGTGTCGCCAATATGCGCTTTGTCAAGCCGCTCGATGAGAGTCTGCTGCTCGAACTCGCCGAGCAGCACGATATTTTAGTGACCATTGAAGAGAGTGCGATCGCGGGCGGTGCAGGGTCTGCAGTCTGCGAATTATTTGCCGCACACGGCATCGAGATTCCAGTGCTCCGTCTTGGTCTACCAGATCGACCGATAGAACACGGCACTCGCGAGCAATGCCTGCAAGAGGCCGGGCTCGATGTCCCCGGAATCTTTGATGCCGTAGCGCGCTACTGCGCAGTCGTCGCTGCCCGCCGCAGTCGCGGCAATAAGCCCCTCCGCATGCGCGACAACGCCATGTTCAACGGGGTATTGCGACTGCTGACGCGCAGTCAACTCGGCTAACACGGACCGTCAAGTCTCGAGTCAAGCGATCAGGCAATCTGCAGCAGTGCTTCGGGTAACCTGAAACGCACGGTTTCGGCGAGGCCAGGCAGTTCACGCACAGATTGCGCGCCATATTCGCGCAGTCGCTCGCAGACCCTGCGAACCAAATATTCAGGAGTCGAGGCGCCGGCAGTAACACCGACAATGCCGACGCCCTGTAACCAGAAGGGCTGCACGTCGCTCTCGTCCTGAACGAGCCATGCCGGTACGCCTTGGTCGGCCGCCACTTCTTGAAGCCGATTCGAATTCGAACTGTTCTGGGCGCCCACTACGATGACCATATCAACTCGACGCGCCAACTGCTGAACGGCGCGCTGCCGATTTAGCGTGGCGTAACAAATATCGTCGAGCCCAGGCCCGACGATATCGGGATAGCGCTGCTCGAGGGCATTGATGAGTTCCCAGGTGTCATCCATCGACAGCGTCGTCTGCGTGACGTAGGCGACCGGGTCGTATTTCGCCATCGGCAGCGCCGCGATTTCTTCGATCGTGCCTACGACATGCACCGGACCATTGACCGAACCGCGAGTGCCCTCGACCTCTTCGTGGCCGGCGTGCCCCACCACCACGACGGTAAAGCCACGTTGCGAGTAACGCTGCGCCTGCAGATGCACCTTGGTGACGAGTGGACAGGTGGCATCGATCACTTGCAGCTTGCGACGCGCCGCGGCATCGACGACCGCGGTTGCAACCCCGTGCGCACTGAACACGGTAAGGGCGCCCTCTGGAATATCGTCGATGTTTTCGACAAAGATCGCGCCGCGCGCGGCGAGATCACCTACCACGTTCCCGTTGTGGACGATCTCGTGAAAGATATACACGGGCGCACCGTGCATCGCGAGCGTGCGTTCGGCGATATCGATTGCTCGCGCAACCCCGGCACAAAAACCGCGAGGTTGCGCGAGCAGAATATCCACGTTCGCGTTCAGAGTCAGAGCCGGCCGGGATCGACGCTCGTCGGCGTCAAAGCAGCGATCGCGGTGTTACCCGATCTCGGCGTCGGCTCAGGTGCGTCTTTCACGGGAGCCTTGGCCATCGGCGCTGCGGCAGGCGCGGCGGCCGCGGCTTCACCCTCTACGGCCGTACCGTCGGCGGGCGTCGCCGCCGGGTCGATCGGAGCCGGCTTCATACCCTGTAGTTCAGGATAGGCCTTAGCCATGCTCTCGCCGAAATACGGCTTGTATACGCCCTGATGGCACGTCTGACAATTGATCTTGGCGACGTCGCCTTGCGGCCCCTTACGATTTTCGGGGAACACATTTGTGAGCGGTACAAGGTATTCGTTGTTGAGACCCCGCGCCATTCGGATACCGTGCCAAGCAACGGTACGCTGCGGGGTGCTTTGCGCCCAGTCAGCCCATGCACGACTGTTGTGACAGTACGTGCAATTGACGCCGAGCGAGTTTGACATGTGCACCATCAATGCGTACGTCCACTCAGCCTGCTTAGTCGACTGGCGATTCCCAGTGGGCAGCGCGGTCGGTCCGTTTACTCGGATGTTGAGATCACCCAACAAAAACGGCGAATACGGATCGTAAGGTAAACTTGAGTGCCCGATGGTCGTCACGCCCAGCCCCGTGATCGCGGAGTTTTGACCCGCGCGCGTGCCGACAAAAGCGTTCTCGCGTCCCGAGCCTGGATCAGCGAACCAAACGTAACTCGGTACCGGCCCACCACGATGACAGGTGTGACAAGTCACACCGGTATCTTTGACATGCGACTTCCAGTTGGTATTGATGTCACGAGTCATTCTTAGCATGCTGCGCGCGACCTGGTAGGTATACATACTTTCATCAGCGTAGTTTTCGCCGTTATGACAATACGTACAGTTCTTTTGGTTCGCGGGTGCTACCCACTCGGTCATTGAAAGCATCACGCGTGTAAATTCGCCGACCGACAAATCGGAGAGCACTTGCACATTTTGGTAAATATCTCTCGCCAGTGGACCGGTCGGATCAGCGGGGGGCTGGATATCACCGATCTGATTCATCGCCTTCAACATTACTTCCCGACGCGGATTGACATTCTGCTCCATGCCCGTGCCGCGATAGCCGATTTGTTTAGTCTCGATTGGCGGTCGCTCGCCACAGCCTGCGAGCAGAGCCCCGAGCATCACGATAGTCGCCATTGAACGAATAAGGATTTTCATCGTACGGCTCCTGAACTCAGTGCCGGATCAGGCAATGGTTCGAAGGTGGTCGGGTAGACCGGCGCGACGCCGTGCTTGACCGCCCATAAATACCAGTTATCGACGACTGTGCCGGTCAGCAGGATACCGATGCCGCCCGTGAGCGTGCACAGCACCGCAAACCACCAAGCCCAACGGTGAATTGACTCCATAGACGCGTTAAATCCCATCGTCCAGCGCCAAAAGAGCGCAGCGCGCTCCGAGGCTGTGCCGCGATCGAGTACCTGCTCGACCTCGCGCTCGCCACCGAATCGGCTCACTGCCATGATCGTGCCGGCGTGCATGGCGAATAGCAGTACCGAGCCATACAAGAACACGATCGACAACGCGTGGAACGGGTTGTAAAGCAGGTTACCGTAACGCAGCGAGAAAGCTGCAGTCCAGTCGAGATGCGCGAAGATGCCGAGCGGAACCCCTTCAGACCAGCTTCCCATCAGCACCGGGCGAATGAAGCCGAGCACGAGGAATAGGAAGATCGCTGACGCGAACGCCCAGGCCGTGTGTGTGCCCATCTTGAGCTTGCGCGCGAGGTTGTAGGTGCGCACCCACCACAGCAGCACAGACATGGTCAGGAAGAACCCGGCCATCAGGTGCCAGCCACCATCATTGAGCGGCGGGATACGCAAACCGTACTGCGGAGCGGGCGGTTCGAGTGCGAGCCAGAACAACTGCCGGATAAACTGCAACGGATTCCAGTTCACCGAAGCGAGCATGTTGAGGCCCACGATCTCGAAGGCGATGATGAAACAGAGGATCGACGCGAAGCCTGTGCTGCCAAGATAGAATGGTCCTACTTGCGCATCACCGATCTTGCCAAGCCAGTACTTTGCACTCGCCTTGACGCCACGCACCCAGACGCCACGCGGGTCGTGGGGGACGCCGGGATAGTGCGGTGCAGCGACCTGCACACGCGTAAAGAGGTTTTGATATTCAGCCATGTGTGCTTCCCTCAATTCCAGATGGGCAGGTTGAGCCACCACGCCCACCAGTCTGTCCAGCTACGCGTCCAGAACGGACCGCTCACCACGATGCAGATCGCGCTCCATACGCCCGCATTGATCGCAAGCAGAAGCCCAAAGCGGTGAATGCCGAGCGTACCGATCGAGTAACCAATATTGTCGCGGAAGAACGTGTTCTCGTGTTCCGCACCCTTGACCACTTCGCCCTTCGCTGGATTCAGCGCCGACAGCACAAGCGAACCATGTAAAGCGAGCGCGAGAGTCGTTGTGAAAAAGAATGTCACTGCCACCATGTGAGCAGGGTTGTAGTGGAAGTGTAAATACTGATACGCCACGTTCGATACCCAATCGAGATGGCTGTATATCCCGTACGG
>VGTW01000109.1 GCA_016874555.1 Gammaproteobacteria bacterium
ACGCAGATCCTCGTCGCGGAAACAGCGCACGATCTGGTAATACCGATCGAAGCCAGAGACCATCAGCAACTGCTTGAAGATCTGCGGCGACTGCGGCAAGGCAAAGAATTTACCGACATGCGTACGAGATGGTACGAGATAGTCGCGCGCGCCTTCGGGCGTGGCCTTAGTCAGCATAGGCGTTTCGATGTCGACGAAGCCCGCGTCATCGAGGTAATTGCGCATCGCGCGCGTAATTTGGTGACGCTGCCGCAGGCGCTGACTCATGACGTCGCGACGCAGATCGAGGTAGCGATACTTCAATCGCACTTCCTCAGACACATTCTCGTCGAGTTGGAACGGCAAGGACTCCGAGCGGTTCAAAAGTTCGATGCGCCGCGCAAGCATCTCGACTTTGCCCGAGGCGAGGTTCGCATTGGTCGTGCCGTCGGGGCGCGGACGCACCGAACCGGTGATGCTGACGACGTATTCGTTGCGCAGTTTCTCGGCCTCAGCGAAGACTTCGGGGACGTCGGGGTCACAGACCACCTGCAGCAGCCCCTCGCGATCGCGCAGGTCCACGAAGATGACGCCGCCGTGATCACGACGCCTATGAACCCAGCCTGCAACCGTGACGGTGCTGCCGATGAGGGTCTCGTTGACCTGTCCGCAGTAATGTGTGCGCATAAGGGGCCGGGATGTTACAAACTCGGCCGTCCCGCCGCCACTCTCGTGCGGTGTCAGATAGTCGCCGGCCTGTCGGTCGAGCGCCGCAGCACGTACAAGCCGCCAAAACTGCCGACATTGATGCGCAGATCGTCATCGAGATAAACGACGTCCGAGTGCAGCCGGGGCGGCGTGAGTTCGTGGATCAGGGATATGTCGGCGGGCAGCTCCAGGGCCGTCCGCAAGTCGGCTTCGGTAACCCCGGGAGCCGGGCGCAGTTCGACACGGAAAAAATCGACCGCAAACCGCTGCCGATTGTCGGCCTCCTCGCGGTAGCGGCCATGCATGATGATCAGCCCGCGAGTCCGACCATCCGTCGCCACGAAGTCGATGACGTTATTGTAGGACGCCCCGGTACGGGAGATTTCTTGGCAGATCCGCTCGATGCGCACCGGTATTGGCGGCAACAAATTGAAGCTCTGAATCTTGAGGTTGGACTCGTGTGCTTTCGCCTTGAAGGCCGAGTTCCGAGCGCCAAAGTGCGCAAAGAGAGTTTCCCAGCGCCCCTCGACGCGCTCTTGAGCGTTCATGGGCGCGGCAATCGGCGTGAGCGGTTTGAGCGCCTCGACCAATCGACCGAGCTCGGCGAAGGCCTCTTCGCTGTAGCCGCCGGGGCCGCCCTGAACCTCGCCCTGTGGCGAATCGTGCAGATCGATGTGACTCAGTAATCGCGCTCGCGCGTCGGCACGGGCGGCTGTGGAAGTGTGTTCTAGGTCATCGCTGCTCATGTGCTGCGTAGATACCACGATCGGTCGAGATCCGTAACCTCGGCCGAGAATCGATCGCACTCCTGACGCTTGATGGCAAGAAATATTTTGAGGAACTCCACACCGAGTGCCGCCTGCAAAAATTGCGAAGCGGCGGCGCGGTCGATGGCCTCCTGCCAAGTCTGCGGCAATTCACGCTTGACCACAGGATCGCGGTAACCGTTGCCGGTGGCGGGTGGCCCGGGGTCGAGCTCATGGGCAATGCCGTACTCGATACCGGCCAGCACGGTTGCCGCCGCGAGATAGGGATTGGCATCAGCACCAGCGATTCGATGCTCGAGGTGACGCGACGACGGCGGTCCTAACGGCACCCGAATGGACACCGAGCGGTTGTTGATGCCCCAACTTGCGGCGACCGGCGCATAACTTTGACTACGGAAACGCCGATAGGAATTGCCATTCGGTGCGAACATCAGCAGGCTCTCGGCCATCGTCGCTCTCAGACCCGCGATGGCCTGACGCATTAGCGGGGTACCTGATGGATCGTCGGCGGCAAAAATATTACCGGCTTCCGAATTACGCGATGCCAAATCGCCTGAGGCGCCCGCGTCAGTACCATCCGCCGCGAGGCTGACATGCAAATGCATGCCGCTACCGGCGAGATCGACGAACGGCTTGGCCATGAACGTGGCCACGAGACCGTGCTTGGCCGCCACGCCACGCAGCAATCTTTTGAGCAGGATCGCCTCATCAACGGCCCGTAATGCGTCGTCGCGGTGCGCGAGGGTGATCTCGAACTGCCCGGGCGCATACTCGGACATCAAAGTTTCGGCGGGAATACCTTGCGGACGTGCCGCGGCGTACACCTCGTCGAACACGGGCGCGAGCTCCTCGAGCCGCGCAAGTCCGTAAGCCTCGATGCGCCCATCGCCACGCGTAATCGAGCCCGCAGGCTGCCCGTCGCGCAGCAGGTAAAACTCGAGCTCCACGGCAAGCACGGGACGCAGACCTCGCGCGCGCAGTCGCTCGATGGCGCGCGCAAGCACGTGGCGCGGATCGGCGGGCGCCGGTGTGCCGTCGAGGGCATACATCGAGAGCATGAGTTGCGCCGTGGGTCGCGCAAGCCATGGCGCCCGTGACAGGGTGCCGGGCACCGGTCTGCAGATGAAATCGGCATCGCCGGTATCCCAAACGAGCCCGCTGCTATCGACGTCCGTACCCGTGATATCGAGACCCAGAATGGATCCGGCCACCGGTCGCCCATGTGCGAACAGCCGCGCCAGTTCGCCGATGCTCGCGGTTTTGCCACGCGGCACGCCCGAGGGGTCGGTGATGAACAGCTGTACCGCCTCGAGATCACTGTTTTCTTTGAGGAATGATGCTGAAGTTTCGCTAGGTGGCATCGATAAAGGCTCCGATCTCGTCGCAAAGCGTATCGATCGCGGCTGTCGGCAGCATCGGCGCGGTCAGCATCATGTTGTGGAACGGCGTCACCAGCAAGCCGCGATTGAGCAGCCAGAGGTGCAGTGCGTGCTCATACTCGGGCCGCATCGCCGCTTCGGCCTCGCTGCCGTTGCGGGGCGCCGGACCGAAGCCGAATTCGAGGCGCGCACCGACACGCGACACATGCCAATCCAGCCCGCGCACGTCAAGGATTTTGCGCAGGCTCTGCTCCAGATACCGCGCCCGCTCGTCTATCGCCGCGTGCGTCGCCTCGGTATGCAAATGCGCGAGCGCCGCCTCGAGTGCAGCGAAGACAAGCGGATTGGCCGCGAGCGTGGTCCCCATGCCGGAGTGACCCGTCTCGCGGTTTCGCAGTAGTCGGCGCATCCGCGACTCGATCTCGGCGGTGAAGCCGAATACGGCGCAGGGCAGACCGCCCGCGATGGCCTTGCCACAGACCCAGAAATCAGGCGCAAGGCCCTGCGCTCCCGCATCGCCGGCGGTACCCGCATGGCCGGCGCCAAGCCCGTAGCCCGCGGGGCCCGAAGAAATGGTGTGGGTTTCGTCGATTACCAGCGGCACGTCATAGCGCCGCGTGAGTTCACGCAGCGTTGCCAAAAAACCCGGCGCTGGCAGCACCATTCCGATGTTAGTCATCACCGGCTCGGTGATCACCGCCGCTACGTCACCCACCGCAAGCGCGGGCTCCAGGGCATCGAAATCATTGAACTCGATGACTTTCGCTGCGGCTGCATTATCGAAGGGCGGACCGATGGCGCCTTCGCGCGCCACGGTGCGACCTGCACGCAGCCGGACCATCGTCTCGTCGACGGTGCCGTGATAGCAGCCTTGAAACACCAATACTTTGGGTCGTCCGGTGAGTGCTCGCGCCCACCGCAATACCGCACGGTTGGCCTCGGTTGCGGTTTGTGTCACCTGCCAGAACGGCAGACCGAAGCGCGAGGCCAGCGCTTCGCCGACCGCGGCAACGCGCTCATCGGGCAGCATGCAAGTAAGCCCGCGCGCAGCCTGCCGAGTGATCGCCGCCGCGATCGCGGGCGGCGAGTGCCCAAACAAGGCGCCCGTGTCACCGAGACAAAAATCGACGTATACGATGCCATCGACATCGCGCAGCGACGTACCCTCGGCCGCCGAGAAGGACAGCGGAAAAGGCGTCCCCCAATCGGCCATCCAATGCATGGGCACACCGAGGAGCCAGTGCGCTTGCGCGCGTTCGGCGAGCTGACGGGAGCGCGTCCGGCGGTCAATGAATTGCTGACGCTCGCGCTCGACGAGCCGTGACCAGGTCGACGCCGGCGGCGCCGAAATCATTTGCCCTTGCGTGCCTTGATGCTACGCACGCTTTTGGCAGGCGGTTTTTTTCCGCCTTTGGCTTCGGTTTTGGTTTCGGCCTTGGCCTCGGTTTTGGAGTCGGCCTTCGTGTCCGCTTTGGCTTCGGTTTTCGTATCCGCTTTTGAATCGGCTTTGGCGTCGGCGCTGGACTCGCCTTTGCTCTCAGCCTTGTCTTCTTTTCCCTCGGCGCCGGCAAGATTACGCTTGTTGTCCTGCTCGGTTTTGAAGTCGGTCTCGTACCACCCGCCACCCTTGAGCCGGAAAATCGGCGCGGACACGAGCTTGATGAGCGTGTTCTTGCCGCACTCGGCGCACTTGCGCAGCGGTTTGTCGGTAATTTTTTGCAGGACCTCAGTCTGCGAGCCGCAGGCCTTGCACTCGTATTCGTAGAACGGCATGCGACCGAATTATACCGCCTTGCTGAAGCTCAGCCGACCGTCTTCACCGACCCCGACCCGAATTCTCTCGCCCGGTGCATAACGCCCCTGCAATAGCTGCTGCGCGAGCGGATTTTCGATCTGTTGTTGAATCGCCCGCTTGAGCGGCCGCGCGCCATACACCGGATCGAAGCCGGCCTCGCCGAGCAGATCGCGCGCCACATCATCAAGCACGAGATCGAGGTTGCGCTCGAGCAGCCGCTTGCGCAGTTGGCCAAGCTGGATATCGACGATGGCGCGAATCTGTTCCGTGCCGAGCGGATGGAAGACGACGATATCGTCGATGCGATTGATGAACTCCGGGCGAAAGCTCTGCTGCACGATCTCGAGCACCGCACTCTTCATACGCCCGTAGTTCTTCTCGCCGGCATGATCCTGAATGACCTGCGAGCCGAGGTTTGAGGTCATGATCACGACGGTGTTGCGAAAATCGACCGTGCGCCCTTGACCGTCAGTCAGGCGACCGTCATCGAGCACCTGCAGCAGCACATTGAACACATCGGGATGCGCCTTCTCGACTTCATCGAGCAGGATGACGGCATAGGGTCGGCGTCGCACGGCCTCGGTCAGGAAGCCACCCTCCTCGTAACCGACGTAGCCTGGAGGCGCGCCGATGAGTCGTGCCACCGAGTGTTTTTCCATGAACTCGGACATATCGATGCGCACCATCGACTCTTCAGTATCAAAGAGAAACTCGGCGAGTGCCTTACAGAGCTCGGTCTTGCCGACACCCGTCGGGCCGAGGAACAAAAACGAACCGTTTGGACGACGCGGATCAGCGAGTCCGGCGCGCGAGCGACGAATGGCGTTAGCGACGATACGCACCCCCTCCTCCTGACCCACCACGCGACGCGACAGCGCCTCCTCCGTGCGTAGCAGTTTTTCTTTTTCGCCCTCGAGCATCTTGCTGACCGGAATGCCGGTCCACTTGGAAACCACTTCGGCGATTTCTTCGTCGGTGACCTTGTTGCGCACGAGCTGCGTGGCGCGACCCTCGGCCGCCTGCGCTGCCGCGAGCTTCTTTTCAAGCTCGGGAATGCGGCCGTACTGCAACTCAGCCATGCGCGAGAGGTCACTCTTGCGACGCGCGACATCGAGCTCGTTCTTGACCTTTTCCAGCTCTTCCTTGATACCCGAGGCCCCCTGTAACGACGCCTTCTCGCCCTTCCAGATTTCCTCGAGATCGGCGTACTCTTTTTCGAGCTGCTCCAGATTTTCTTCGAGCGCGGCAAGTCGTTTGCGCGTGGCCTCGTCTTTTTCTTTTTGTAGGGCGACCTGTTCGATCTTCAGCTGGATGATGCGCCGCTCGAGCTTATCGAGCGCCTCAGGCTTGGAATCGATCTCCATGCGGATGCGCGCGCCGGCTTCATCGATGAGATCGATGGCCTTGTCGGGCAGCTGCCGATCGGCGATATAACGATGCGAGAGGGTCGCTGCGGCGACGATCGCCGGGTCGGTGATGTCGACACCATGATGCACCTCGTAACGCTCCTGCAGACCGCGCAGGATGGCAATGGTGTCCTCAACTGAGGGCTCATCGACCAGCACTTTCTGGAACCGGCGTTCGAGCGCAGCGTCTTTTTCGATGTATTTGCGATACTCATCGAGCGTGGTGGCGCCAACGCAGTGAAGCTCACCGCGCGCAAGCGCCGGCTTCAGCATATTGCCCGCATCCATCGCACCTTCGGCCTTGCCGGCGCCGACCATGGTGTGCAGCTCGTCGATAAACAGGATGACCTGGCCCTCCTGTTTGGCCAGATCATTGAGCACGCCCTTCAGCCGCTCTTCGAATTCACCACGGAATTTAGCACCGGCGATCAACGCGCCCATGTCGAGAGCGAGAATCCGCTTATTGCGCAGGCTCTCGGGCACCTCGCCGTTGATGATGCGCTGCGCGAGACCCTCGACTATGGCGGTCTTGCCGACCCCAGGCTCACCGATCAGCACGGGATTATTTTTGGTGCGACGCTGAAGCACCTGAATGGTACGACGGATTTCGTCGTCGCGACCGATCACCGGATCGAGCTTGCCATCGGCGGCGCGGCGCGTGAGATCGACCGTGAATTTTTCGAGCGCCTGACGCCCTTCTTCGGCGCTCGCATCCTGTACGCGCTCACCACCGCGAATCTCCTCGATCGCTTTGTCGATGGCGGCCTTGGAAAATCCGGCGTCCTTTAACAGTCGCGCGAGCAGTGTCTTGTCGTCAAAGGCTGCGAGCACGTAGAGCTCGCTGGAAATATATTGATCACCTCGGTTCTGCGCGAGCTTATCGGTGAAATTGAGCAGACGCTGCAAATCATTGGAGATGTGGATTTCGCCCGGCCTGCCCTCGACTTCGGGCAGGCGCTCGAGTGCTGCAGCGAGATCCGTGCGAAGCCGCGGCAGATTACCGCCCGCTTTGAC
>VGTW01000110.1 GCA_016874555.1 Gammaproteobacteria bacterium
GTCAGTGTCTGCATCGCCTCATTGTCGATAGCCCTGCCCATCTCCTTGCTGGGTTTCTGGCTGGTGCTGCCGTTTGCCGGGCTCGAGATCGCCCTGCTGGCCTGGGCGTTGCGCACCAGCATGGCTCGACGGCACCAACGGCAGACGATCACGATCTCGGAAACAGTGGTCGTGATCGAAGACGTGATGCCGCCGCAAACCCGCTGTGTCGAGTTTCCGCGACACTGGGCGCAAGTTAGAATACGCGGTGGGGGTTCGCCGCTGCATCCGAGTCGACTGACGGTCGAGTCGCATGGGCGCCGGCACGAAATCGGGTTCTTCCTCAATGAACAGGAAAGGCTGGGTCTCGCTGCCCGCCTAAGGCGACTGATCGGCCGTGTGGACGAATCCCCACCGTTGCCGAAGCAGACTGGTGCCGCGTGAAGCGGACCACTGACCCGTCGACACCATCGTGTTTCAAACTCTCGAATAACCGGACAGCCCATGAAGAGATATCCAAGCCACGCTTTAACCACCACTTTGGCGATCATGGGCAGCCTCGCTCCCCTTGCTGCGCACGCCGAGTGGGGCAACCTCAACATGCCCGTGGGCGTCACCGAGCTTTCGAAAGAAATTCACTCGCTGCACATGACCATTTTTTGGTGGTGCGTAGCGATCGGTGTATTCGTATTCGGTTGGATGATCTGGTCACTGGTGGCGTTCCGCAAATCGCAGGGCGCGAAACCCGATACCACCATGGTCCACAGCGCCAAAGCGGAGATCATCTGGACGGTGATTCCGGTTGTAATCCTCGTCATCATGGCGGTCCCGGCAGCGCGTACTCTGATCGCCATCGAGGACACACGCAACACCGAGATCAGCATCAAAGCCACCGGCCATCAGTGGAAGTGGCAATACGAATACCTCGGCGAGAACGTAAGCTTTTTTTCGCAACTCGATCGCGCGAGCGACGAAGCGCGACAGCTCAAGTCCGGCATCAATCCGACGACAGTGCCCGATTATTTGTTGAGCGTCGATAACCCACTGGTAGTCCCCGAGGGTACCAAAGTGCGCATGCTACTCACGGCTAATGATGTCATTCATGCGTGGTGGGTCCCAGCCTTCGGTATGAAGAAAGACGCCATCCCGGGTAACATCAATGAATTATGGTTCAAGGTCGAAAAAGGAAAGACTGGCACTTATCGCGGTCAATGCGCTGAGCTTTGCGGCCGTGATCACGGCTTTATGCCCGTAGTCGTCAAGGTGGTCACCAAAGACGAGTACAAGGCATGGCTCGCTCAACAAAAGACCGCTGCCAATGCTGCCGCCGCTGAGCCGACGGCCGAGCCCGCCGTCGATGCCGTGTCTACGATTGCTGCCTTACCGGCGGCACCCCAGGGCTAAGCCAGCAGGGTGAATCCGCGTCTTGCCCTCCTAATGTTAAAAAATCAGCTAGAGAGAAGAGAATAGAGATCATGACCAACACCGTAACGCACAAGCATGTGCACGACGATCAAGACCACAAGACGCACGGCCTAAAGCGATGGTTTTACGCTACCAACCATAAAGACATCGGCACGATGTACTTAGTCTTCGCCTGCGTGTTGTTCTTTTTAGGTGGTGCCATGGCTCTCGTGATTCGAGCCGAACTCTTTCAGCCCGGCTTGCAGTTCGTCGACCCGGGCTTCTATAACTCAATGACGACAATGCATGCGCTGCTGATGATCTTTGGCGCTGTCATGCCCGCTTGGACCGGTCTCGCTAATTGGATGGTGCCGATGCAAGTCGGCGCGCCTGATATGGCTCTGCCCCGCCTCAATAATTTCAGCTTCTGGTTGCTGCCATTCGCGTTCACGTTGC
The DNA here is from genome assembly GCA_016874555.1 of Gammaproteobacteria bacterium. Lineage (GTDB taxonomy): Bacteria > Pseudomonadota > Gammaproteobacteria > Steroidobacterales > Steroidobacteraceae > UBA964. Next base: position 1,840 of record VGTW01000110.1, read on the forward strand.
TGTTACTGACTCTGTTTGTTCCAGGCGGAGCTCCCGCCGGCGGCTGGACTTTATACCCCCCACTTTCGCTGCAGGCCGGTGACAGCTTTCCGCTCACCATCTTCGCAATCCACCTAATGGGTATTTCTTCGATACTCGGCGCCATCAATGTAGTCGTGACCATCCTCAACATGCGCGCGCCGGGTCTCGGCCTACTCAACATGCCGCTCTTCTGCTGGACCTGGCTGATTACGGCCTACTTGCTTATCGCTGTGATGCCGGTGCTCGCTGGCGCCGTGACCATGCTGCTCACTGACCATTTCTTTGGTACCGCATTCTTCACGGCATCGGGTGGGGGGGACCCGGTAATGTTTCAACATATTTTCTGGTTCTTTGGACATCCCGAAGTCTACATCCTTATACTGCCTGCGTTCGGCGTGATCTCGGAAATCATCCCGACCTTCTCGCGCAAGCCGCTGTTCGGTTATCAGTCGATGGTCTACGCCACAGCGTCCATCGCCTTCCTATCGTTCATTGTCTGGGCGCATCACATGTTCACTGTGGGTATGCCGCTTGCGGGCCAGTTGTTCTTTATGCTGTCAACAATGCTGATCGCGGTACCTACAGGCGTAAAGGTTTTCAACTGGTGCGCCACGATGTGGAAAGGCTCAATTAGCTTCGAAACGCCGATGCTGTTCGCGATCGCTTTCCTATTCTTGTTCACCATGGGCGGTCTTTCCGGCCTGATGCTCGCAATTGTGCCAGCAGACTTCCAATATCATGATAGCTATTTCGTCGTTGCGCACTTTCACTATGTGCTCGTACCGGGTTCTGTATTCGCGATCATGGCTGGCGTGTACTACTGGTTGCCGAAGTGGACAGGTCGTATGTACAACGAGAATGTCGGCAAGCTCCACTTCTGGTTGTCGGCCATCGGCGTAAACGTACTCTTCTTTCCACAGCACTTCCTAGGCCTCGCCGGTATGCCGCGCCGTATTCCTGACTACTCCACGCAGTTCGCCGACTGGAATTCAGTGTCTTCAGTCGGTGCTTTCATCTTTGGCTTCTCACAGTTGCTATTTGTGTACGTCATCTGGAGCGCCGTACGCTCGGGTGAAAAGGCAGCAGCCCGTCCTTGGGAAAGCGCGCGGGGTCTTGAGTGGGAGCTGCCGACCCCGGCGCCATACCACAGCTGGGAAACGCCGCCCTCGCAGGGGGTGATCGCCAAAGGCTCGATGCGCTGAGCGTCGAGTCGCGGAAGCCACACGCATGGATCCGAACGCCAACGATGCTGAGCGCGTGCGCCGTGTCAAACGCTCGGCAATCGTGCTCGGTCTCGTGGCCTTCGCGTTTTATGCGGCATTTATTTTGATGTCAGTGCTCGGATTACGATAGTGAACGATCGCACAGCCTGTAATCGACGTCTGACGCTGCGGCTGCTCGGCTTCGCCGCGGGCGCGTTCGCTTTCGGCTTTGCCTTAGTGCCGCTCTACGATGTGCTTTGCGACGTCACCGGCGTCGGTAACCCAAAAGATTTGCTGCGGGCTGCGAACGTGCAGGCCGTCGAATACGATGATTCGCGTCTCGTGACTGTCGAATTCTTAGCCGATCTACCGTCGGTGGGTAACTGGGAATTTCGCCCTGTCGTCACCGAAATGAAGGTGCATCCGGGTCGGCTGTACGAAGTCGATTACTTCGCGCGCAACCTAACGGATCGCGATACAGTGGCGCAGGCAGTGCCAAATATCGCCCCGAGCAAAGCGACGGGCTACTTTCGCAAGACCGAGTGTTTCTGCTTCGTGCCGCAAAAGTTCACCAAGGGCGAACAGCGCGTAATGCCGGTACGTTTCGTAGTCGATCCGAACCTGCCGAAGAGCATCGATCGACTCACCCTTTCCTACGTTTTCTACGACAACTCGATGCGGGTCGCCGCGCTGAAGGACTAGGATCATGGCCAACGCCTCCGAACACGCCGCCGACAAATACTACATTCCGCACTCGAGCCCGTGGCCAATCTACGGTTCGATCACCCTGTTCGTGTTCATGATCGGCCTCTGCGGCTGGCTCAACGAATGGTACGGGCCTTGGGTGTTCTCGATCGGCGTGCTGATGCTGGTCGGTCTGTTCATCGGTTGGTTCACGGTAGTCATCGGCGAACACCAGCGCGGCATCTACAACATGCAGGTAGACCAGTCGTTCCGCATGGGAATGATGTGGTTCATCTTCTCGGAAGTGATGTTCTTCGCCGCTTTTTTTGGTGCGCTCTTTTACGCACGACAACTGTCGGTGCCCTGGAGCGGTGGCGAAGGCGTGAAGATCTTCAATAAATTGCTGCTGTTCCCGGAATACAATGCGACCTGGCCCACCAACGGACCGGCGGCACTCGGCCCACGCGAGGATGGCAGCTTCGAAGTTATTCCGGCCTTCGGCTTACCGGCGATCAACACCGCAATCCTGCTGCTCTCCGGCGTGACCGTTACCATCGCGCACCACGCGCTTAAAGAAGGTAACCGCCGCATCCTCAATATTTTCCTTGCAGCGACCTTCCTGCTCGGCTTCCTGTTCGTCGGTCTGCAGGCTGAGGAATACATCCACGCCTATACCGAACTCGGCCTCACGCTCTCGACCGGCATCTACGGCTCGACGTTTTTCATGTTGACCGGCTTCCATGGAGTACACGTGACGCTGGGTGCGATAATGCTGGTCGTGATCTGGTTCCGGACCATGAAAGGCCATTTCACGCCGCAACGCCACTTCGGTTTCGAAGCCGTCGCCTGGTACTGGCACTTCGTCGACGTGGTGTGGCTCGGACTCTTCGTCTTCGTCTACTGGGTCTGAGACTTTTTAAGCGACTACTTTTTCAGCGACCTGCGCCGAGCGGCTGAATGAGGCCGGCGGCCCAGGCCCCCATCAACGCAAGAAAAAGGCCTACGGAAAGCGCGACGCGTAACGTCAGCGCACGGACCATTTTCTTCGAGTCGCCTTTGTCCGTCATGAGATGGAACAGGGCTGATCCGAGGCTAAAGACGATGCCAAGCATCACCAGGCCGACAATGATTCTGAAGATTTCCACAGCCGCAAGTATAGAGCCGTGCCGCTTCAAATCACCTTAGGTCGCAGGGTTTTTTGCCCATCGTGGCTGATGACCGGCATCACCGCGGTGCTGCTCGTGCTCTTCATCAGTTTGGGTCACTGGCAGTGGGGTCGGGCCGAATTTAAGCAGCAACTTGCCGATGACTTTGTGCGTAATTCGGCGGGGGTGAGCGAGCTCGGTTCGCGGCGCACGATCGAATTGCCGCGATTCGCAAAGGTCGAGGTCAGCGGCGAATGGGATGGTGCACGACAGTTTTTACTCGACAATCGCACGCGCGGCGGTCGCGCCGGTTACGAGGTGCTGACACCGCTGCGGCTTGCCGATGGCCGCTGGCTGCTAGTGAATCGGGGTTGGGTGCCTTTCGGCGGCTATCGAGATCGCCTGCCGGAGGTGCGTCTCGCCGCTGCTGAGGTCACGATTCGTGGTCTGCTCGACGATCTGCCGCAGGCGGGTTTGGCAGGCGGTCGCGCGGCGCCCTCGGCCTCGGGCAGTTGGCCGCGGGTGACGGCTTATCCGGGGCTCGCGGAACTTGCGAAAGCGCTGTCGGTCGACTCGAGGCGCCTCGAATCGCGAGTGCTGCTGCTCGATGATCAAGCTGTTGCAGGGTATCAGCGTGGCTGGAAACCCTTCGTCAACGGCCCGGAGCAAAACTGGTCCTACGCAATCCAGTGGTGGAGTTTCGCGGTTCTGCTGCTGGTGCTGTACGTAGTGATGAACTTGAAGAAGCGGGGTGACGCATGACGACGGCTGCAAACGACAAGCCCACCCAGATACAGGGACGAGGCGCCTTGATCGGTCTCGCGGCCCTTTTCTTCATTCCGCTGATGGGCGCCTTCTGGCTTTATTACGCTGGCGGTTGGCGCCCCGCGGGCAGTACCAACCACGGCGAGCTGATCACCCCGGCAAGACCGCTGCCGGTCGCCGCGTTTTCATTAACCGACGGCAGTGCCGCCTCAGCCGACTTGCTGCGTGGTAAGTGGACGCTCGTTTATATCGGCGATGGACGTTGCGATGAGTCCTGCCGTAAGGCGTTGTGGACCATGCGTCAAACGCGGTTGCTGCTAGTCGAAGACATGGACCGTGTCCAGCGCGTATTCGTTGCGCAGAACAACTGCTGCGATCGTGACTTCCTTGCCAAGGAACATCCTGGACTTGCTGCCATCACCCCCGCCGACGATTCGGCGCTTACCTGGCTCGCGGAGTTCCCGCAAACCACGTCCGCCAAAGAATTCATTTTCGTGGTCGATCCGCTCGGTAACCTAATGATGCGCTTCGATGTCACAAAAAATCCAAAGGGCTTGCTGCAGGATCTAGAAAAGCTGCTCAAGCTCTCACACATAGGCTGATTCCTCATGGCACAGTCGACCGTTCCTTCCGGGGCCGTGGCCCTGCGCCGCCTCGCGCTCATCGGCATGCTGCTCTGCCTCGTGGTGGTAGTGCTCGGTGCATGGGTGCGTTTGACCGATGCGGGACTTGGCTGCCCCGACTGGCCGGGCTGCTACGGTCATGTCACACCGGCCGGCGCAGAGCGCACCGAGGGTAAAATCGAATCGTATTCGCCGGGGTGGGAATATGACTCCGGCAAGGCCTGGCGTGAAATGGTCCACCGCTATGCAGCGATAACGCTCGGTTTCGTGATCGTACTGATTGCTGCTACCGCCATTGCGTATCGTCGTGAGCGACCCGTCAGTCTGCCCTTCGCTTTATCTTTACTGAGCGTGGTTTTACTACAAGGGGCACTCGGGGCGTTCACGGTCTGGTGGTTGGTGAAACCTTTGGTTGTGGTGCTGCACCTGGTCGGGGGTCTGACCACCTTGAGTCTGCTGACTTGGCTGTGGCTCAGCATGCGCCGCGTCAGTCGTGTGATCGTGGCGGCAGCGGGCACAACAAAAATTTCGGCGCTCGATGGCGCGCGCGACGCGGCGGTCGCGGCCACCGCAATCGTCGCTTGCCAGATCATGCTCGGCGGCTGGACCAGCAGCAACTACGCCGCGGTCGCCTGCCCGGACTTGCCGAAATGTCAAAATCAGTGGTGGCCCGAGGGCATGGATTTCAATGAGGCGTTCGTACTTTGGCGCGGTCTCGACATCAACTACACCGGCGGTGTGCTCG
>VGTW01000111.1 GCA_016874555.1 Gammaproteobacteria bacterium
CGTCAAAACTAACGATGCGCGCACCACGGTCGTTTCGGCCGGATGCCGTAACGCGAAAAGTGATCGCGGAAGTTAACACAGAATTTGCCGATCATCCCGGAGCGCTCGCCGACTTTGATTGGCCGGTGACACGAAAACAGGCTCTCGCAGCTCTGAGAGATTTCATTGAGCACCGCCTCGCGGCGTTCGGTGATCATCAAGACGCGATGTGGAGCGGTGAACCTTGGCTTTTCCATTCCCGCATTGCTGCAGCCATGAATCTGAAGTTGCTGCGACCACTCGAGGCCATCGAGGCCGCCGAGCGTGAATACCGAGCCGGACGAGCGCCGCTCGCCGCAGTTGAGGGATTCATTCGCCAGATTCTCGGTTGGCGCGAATATGTACGCGGTGTGTATTGGCTGCACATGCCGGGGTACGTGGAGCGTAATGCACTTGCTGCGAGTGAACCTCTACCGCAGTTTTTCTGGACGGCTGAGACACCTATGCGCTGTCTTGCCGACTGCGTGGGTCAAACATTGCGCTACGGTTATGCGCATCACATTCAAAGACTGATGGTCACGGGGCTGTTCTGTCTCATGCTCGGCGTCGACCCGCGCGAGGTCCATCGCTGGTATCTCGCGGTATATGTTGACGCCGTCGAATGGGTGGAGCTGCCGAATACGCTCGGCATGTCGCAGTACGCCGATGGCGGTGTTATGGCTTCCAAGCCTTATGTGGCGACCGGCCGTTACATCGAGCGCATGAGTAATTATTGTGGGAATTGCCGCTACGATCCGAGCAAGGCGGTCGGTGACCAGGCTTGTCCGTTCACCACGCTATACTGGGATTTTTTGCAGCGCCATGAGCGTAGCCTACGCGCCAATCCGCGTATGGGCCTGCAAGTGCGTAATCTCGATCGGCTTTCTGCAGCAGAGCGTAAGGCCATCCGCGTACAGGCTAAAAACTTCCGCGCTGGCCTGAGAACGACATCGCCGTCGTAGTACGCTTCAGTCGTGACTTCCGCCGTCACCAATCTTTCGCAGCGCCTCGCCGGAAGACGCGCATTCATTACCGGTGCTGCCAGTGGCTTGGGGCTGGCATGCGCCGAAATTCTCGCCCGCGAGGGTTGGCAACTAGTGCTGACCGATGTCGATGCCTCGCGGCTCAGTCTCGTAGCGAGCAGCTTCTCCCGCGATGGCGCTTGTGTCGCCGCGGTCGCCCGCGATGTGCGCGATGCCGCAGCCATGACGCAGTTGGTCGACTCGGCCGTAGCCACCCTGGGTGGCGTCGATCTCGCGATCAACTGTGCGGGGGTTGCTTTGGCCGGCGCTTTCCATCACAGCACCGCTGAAGAGTGGCAGTGGATCCTCGACATCAACGTTCACGGTGTCGCCAACAGCTGTCGCCCGATAATCCGGCACATGGGTAGGGGTAAGGGTGGCGTGATCATCAACATCGCGAGTATCGCGGCCGTGACCACCAGCGCGGATATGTCCGCTTACAACGCCTCTAAAGCGGCGGTGGTCGCCTTCAGCGAGTCGTTGATGCAGGAATATGCCGACTATGGAGTGCAGGTGATGGTCGCCATGCCCGGGTTTTTCAAGACTCGTCTGATCGAGTCGGCGCGTGGTGATGACAAAATGCTAAAGGCTGCAGGGCGTTTGATAGAAAATTCCGGGGTCTCGGCTGAAGATGTCGCCGAGCAGATGCTGGCCGCGGCGGGTCGCGGCAAAAGTCATTTCATTTATCCGCGGGCATATCGAACCTACTGGCGTCTCAAGCGTCTCACGCCACAATATTTTCAGAAGCTTTTACCGCGCCTCGTCCGGTCCCGTAAAAAAAGGTGATCTCGACTATGCTCGCACCCTTCCATCTGGCCATCCCCGTGCATGATCTACCCTCAGCGCGCAAATTCTATGGCGAGCTGTTCGGTTGTCCCGAGGGACGGTCCGCCCATGAATGGGTAGACTTTGATTTCTTTGGTCATCAGCTGGTTGCGCATGTCGATTCATCGTGCAAGGCTGTCGATGCGCCGGTACGTACCAACAAAGTCGATGGTACGGACGTGCCGGTTCCCCACTTCGGGGTCGTGCTAGAGTGGCAGCAATGGCAGCAACTCGCTGCGCGTCTGCGTGCGGCTGGTGTGGCTTTTGCGATCGAGCCGGGCATACGCTTCGCGGGCGAAGTGGGTGAGCAGGCAACCTTCTTTCTGTATGACTTCTCGGGCAATGCGCTCGAGTTCAAGGCCTTCCGCGACCCGACATGTTTGTTCGCCAAGTGAAAGGGCTCCCGTGACTGCCGACTTCGTAGATCGCTACCTCGAGGTGGGTGCAGGCTTGCGCCTGCATTGGCGCGATTATTTGGGTGCGGTAGAGCGGACTCCGGTGTTGTGTCTGCCAGGTCTCACGCGCAACTGTCGAGATTTCGAACAACTCGCACCGCATCTATCGCAGTTTCTCGGCCGTCGCGTGCTCGCACTCGATCTGCGGGGGCGCGGCCTGTCCGACCATGATCCCGAGTGGCGAAACTATCGGCTCGATGTATACGTCCGCGATGTTCTCGCAGTGCTCGATACACTTGCACTGCCGCGGGTCATCGTCATCGGTACCTCGCTCGGCGGATTCGTCGGTATGTTTCTCGCGAGGGACTACTACGAGCGCGTAGCGGGATTGGTGCTCAATGATATCGGCCCTGAAGTCGAGATGGCAGGGATGCTGCGTATCGCCACATCGGCCGGGAAAGCTCTTACGGCGACCAGCTGGCAAGAGGCTACGGACGATGCGCGTATGGCTAACGCGCAGGTATTTCCGGACTTCAGTGACGCCGACTGGCTGGTGTTTGCCCGTCGGATCTATCGAGAGCAGGCTGCAGATCGCATTGTGCGCGAGGTCGATCCAAACGTTGGTCGCGCCGTTCGCGAAGCGAGTGGACCCACGCCTGATTTTTGGGCGGCTTTTGCCTCGCTGCGCGAGTTACCGCTGTTGTGCTTGCGCGGCGAGCTCTCCGATCTGCTGTCGGCGCGTACGGTGGAGCGCATGGCTGAGATTCACCCCCGCATGCAGTCCTGCATAATCCTGCGCCGCGGTCATGCGCCGACGCTGGACGAGCCCGCGAGCTGCGCTGCTATCGACGACTTTGTCAGGCCGCTCTGAGCCGCGTAGGCCTGGTCAACCACTCAGGTCTGATACGCTGCGCGCACGCGGTTCCAGCGATCGATATCAGAATCGAAACTGCGAGGCTGGTGTCGATGTTGCCGAGTGATCAGCTGATTGGAAATGAGCCGCCGAAGGCCTCGTTGAGCTAGAATATTTTTTTTCAGGCCGACGAATACTAGAATGACGCCAAGTCCGTACTTCAAGAACAAGAAGGCCTTCACCACGCTCCATAGCACGAAGAACAGCGAGCGCAAACTGATGATGGCAAAGATGTTCGACGTTAATACGATGAACGGCCCATCGGTCAGCGCAAATATTGCCGGCACCGAATAGATGGTAAAGATGATATCGCTGAATTCGATGCAGGCGGGGGCGATGAAGAGGGGAGTCACTCAGATTTCGCCGTTAATCTCGACCCAGAATCCGTCCTAATAATAAGCCGGTGGGACCGGAGATAACTTTTTAATGTCGAGGATGACCGGATTACGAGCCGGATCGATCGGTTTCTCGGGCAGTTACAGAATCTTGAGTCCAGTCAAGATTAGGAAGATGCCGAGGATTGCGACGAACCAGCCGTATTGTACGAGGATAGAATTGAGTGAGACGAAAAGTGCGCGGGATAGAATCGCACTCATGATTCCGTAAAAAATAACTTCTATCGGTACTGCGCCGGCACAGGAAAATAAGAAAACACGGCGATGAATGCGAATATGTCATCGATCGCCAGCGCGTACTCGACCACATAATTTGCGAGAAACCCGAGCGAAGTACTGCGGGCGAGCGGGGCGTGATCCATGCCGACGAGATCGGGGCGATCGAGCAGCTCGTGGAGCAGGAACTGGTACAGCCCGTAATTGAAGACCCGCGCCAACAAAATGAAGATGACGCTGCGGATGATCACCGAGCGCAGTGAGGGTAGAGCCCCCGACTTGCTGACGACACTGAGATCGCAGGCCAGGATGACCAGCAGGGCTGCAATGAAGCCGTCATGGGCCGACCAGTGCTAGGCGAACGGCAGCAGCAGGGCATCTCCCAAGATCTTTTCCTTGGGGGACGGCGGATACTAGTCGGCCGATACCGGTTTCGAGCACCAGAGTTCCATTTACCTACGTTGAATCACGGTATCCATGGGGCAGGCACCCTGGGGTGGGTGAGTGCGGTCACTTGGGGGCTTGGGCTAGGATGCTCCATGAACACAACCGACACCAAATTGGGTCCGGTGCGCCTCGCCCCGGGGTATACGCGCTGGAATGCCCGAACTTACTTGTTTGCAGCGTTCATCACCATCGGCATGCTGGCCTTCGTCAGCTTCATCCAGCCCTACCTGCTCAATGCCAACCTCAAGGTGCCCCAGGACGAACAGGGGCGGGTGTTGGGGCTGCTTGGTTTCAGCAATGAAATCGTTTCTTTATTGCTGGTCGCCCCCTTCGGCGCGCTGTCGGACAAAATCGGTCGCCGTCCGGTGTATGCGATCGGCTTTCTTTGGTTAGCGGCTGGATTCTTTCTTTATCCGTTCGCCCGTACTTTTCCACAGTTACTGGCCTGTGCGCTGTTCTTTTCGGTGGGTGTCGCCGCGGTCGGCTGCATGCTGGCCACCGTGCTCGCAGACATTCCGAAAGAAGAGTCACGCGGTTTATTCGTAGGCATCACAGGGTTTTGTCAGGGCCTGGGTGCGACGCTTGCCGTGCTCGTACTCGGCAAGGTCCCGCAGCGCTTGGCCGCCGATGGAATGGACGCCGTGACCGCAGGTCAGATCACGCTGAGTTTTGCTGCGGGGCTCTGCCTCATTACCGCGATCGTTTGCTGGCTGGGTCTACGACGTGGCACCCTGAGTCAAGTCGGTGAACGCGAGCCGCTGGGCGTCTTGCTGCGCACCGGTATCGACGCCGCGCGTGCCAACCCGCGCATCTGGTTTGCCTATATGCTGCAGTTTGTCTCGTTCGCCGACCGCATCGTCATCGGCACTTTTTTCAGTGCACGCTTGCAGCAGACAGCCATCGCCAACGGACAGTCGGTGGCTGAGGCCGTCTCAGTGGCTACCAAACACTATGTGATCGCGAACTCTGCAGGCCTGCTGTTCGCAATTTTCTTTGGTCTGGTACTGGATAAGATGAACCGTATCGTTGCGGGTGTGGTCGCCATGACCATTGCCGGCATCGGCTATATCGCTGCTGGTTTTGTGGGTGACCCCACCAGTAAGTGGATCACGCTGGTTGCGATTCTGCTTGGCATGGGGCAGATCTGCGCCATTATCGCAAGTCAAACCGTACTCGGTCAGGAGGCTCCGCAAGATGTTCGCGGCGCTGTGTTCGGACTTGCCGGAATCTTTGCCTCCTGCGGTATTTTGTTTACGACGGCTATCGGCGGTTGGCTCTATGACGTCGTCAGCAAGGGCATGCCGTTCTTCCTGATCGGCACGGTGAATGTTTGTATCATGCTGTTCGGCGTTTACCTTTTGTTGAGTCGACCGAAAACAGTATGATCCTGCGGATTGCGACGTGCCGGCCACTGCCCGAGCCGGACGCCGACGAAGACCTGCTGCTCGAGGCACTGCAGTCGGCGGGAATCGAGGCGCAGATGGTTTCTTGGCATGACCCTGTCGAGTGGCAGCGGCCCGCGACCACCGTTATTCGATCGACCTGGGATTACATCCACGATCTGGAGGCTTTTACGCGCTGGGCTACTGCAGTAGCTGCTACTTCAGCGATGTGGAATCCGCTCAAAATAATCCTCGGCAATCTGCATAAACGGTACCTCATTGAGCTTGCGGCGTGCGGGGTACCAGTCACGCCGACTTTGCTGCTTGAGCGCGGCAAGAGCGCTGATATTTACGCGCAGTGTGCGGCACGCGGGTGGCGGGACGTGGTCATCAAACCGGCCGTCGGCGCAGGCTCTTTCGAAACACGCCGAATTACCGCCACTTTGGCCGATGCCGACGCTGTCTGTCGCCGGTTGCTCGCCGAGCGTGACGTACTGGTGCAGCCTTACCTCGATTCTGTCGAGCATCACGGCGAGCGCGCTTTGGTGTGGATCGACGGCGAGTTCACCCATGCGGTCCGCAAGTCGCCGCGTTTTTCGGGTGGCGTGGAAAATGTCTCTGATGCACTGCCGATCGCGCCAGCAGAGCGCGCCGTCGGTGAGGCGGCGCTAGCTGCCGTCGGCGCCCTCGGTGAGGACCTGTTGTACGCCCGTGTCGACGTTGCGAAAGATGCCGCCGGTCACCCGGTGGTGATGGAGCTTGAACTCGTCGAACCCTCGTTGTTTTTCTTGCAGAACCCGCCTGCGTTGCGTCGTTTCGTCGCTGGCATTGCTCGCCGCTTCCAGCGGTAACGCTAACCGACCAGCATCAGCGACAGCCCTTCAGGTGATTCGAGTCGCGTGCCTGTAGCGACCCCGTGTCGGTGAAAGACCAGCGCAGGCTTGTCGAAGTGTGACTCGGCGTGGATCGCCACCATCAATCCGCCGGCAAGCAGCCAATCGGCGCGCCAGCAGGGTCGACCGATCGCGGCCTGCGCACCCAGCGCTCGCCAAAACCCAGTGCTGACATCGGGTGCAGCCGAGGGTAGGCTGTACGCCAGAAACTCGCCGAGCGTGGGACTGACGCGTGACGGATTCCACGCGTCATCGGGATGAGTCGCCCGCTCCAGCAAAGTAATCATGTGGCCCGCAGGGTCGCACAAGCCGAATTCATTAAAGCAATGCGGACCCGTTTTAGCGAAGGAGATCACTGCACCTGCCGTTCGATAGGTTTGTAATGTGCTGGGAATATCTTCGTGTACCGTGGTGAACGATGGTGATGGAAACTTGTACTCGTGCAGCCCCAAAAACAGCGTGCCGAGCGCCACGACAGCATAAGGGTGTGGCCAAGTATCGCCGACGCTGCTGC
>VGTW01000112.1 GCA_016874555.1 Gammaproteobacteria bacterium
ATTTGCTGATCGCCGAGACCGGTGAGCGCGTGACGCCGACACGCATCGCGTTGCTTTGTCAGAATGAGGCGGGCTACCGCAACCTCACCCGGCTGGTCAGCCGCGCATATCTCGAAGGCCAGCAGCGTGGCGAACCACGCATCGAGCGCATTTGGCTTGATGCGCGCTCGACTGCAGGGCTGATTGCCTTGTCGTGTGGCCCTGAGGGTGACGTTGGGCGAGCCTTGGCCGCAGGCAAAGTTGCCGATGCACGACGCCGGCTCGCCGAGTGGCGTGCGCTTTTCGGCGATCGCTATTACCTTGAAGTTAGTCGAGTGGGTCGCGAGGGCGAGGAGGTACTGCTCGCCGCTACCGTCGAATTCGCACTCGCCGAGTCGGTACCGATCGTGGCCACCAACGACGTGCGATTTTTGTCGTCTGCCGATTTCGAGGCGCATGAGGCGCGCGTCTGCATCCATGAGGGCACGCAACTCGGCGATCCTTCGCGGCCACGACGCTACACGCCGCAGCAGTATCTGCGCAGCCCCGCCGAGATGGCCGAGTTGTTTGCCGATCTGCCCGAGGCACTCGAGAATTCGCTGCAGATAGCGCGGCGCTGCAGTCTGCTGCTTCGGCTCGGCGAGACTCGTTTGCCGGAGTATCCGGTGCCGGCAGGCGAGACCACCGAGGGTCATTTGCGCAGCGAGTCAGCGCGCGGGCTCGAGGCGCGACTTGCGCGTATGCCTACCGTCGATCGCGCGAGCTACGGGTCGCGACTCGACACCGAGTTAGCCGTCATCTGCAAGATGGGATTTCCTGGCTATTTTTTGATCGTCGCCGATTTCATCCGCTGGGCGCGCGAGAACGGGATCCCGGTGGGGCCAGGGCGTGGTTCGGGTGCCGGATCGCTCGTCGCCTATTCTTTGGGTATCACCGATATCGACCCACTACAATACGATTTGCTTTTCGAGCGCTTCCTTAATCCCGAGCGCGTTTCGATGCCCGACTTCGACGTCGACTTTTGCATGGTCGGCCGGGATCGAGTGATTGATTATGTCGCTGGAAAATACGGTCGCAAACGTGTCTCGCAGATCATCACCTACGGCACGATGGCGGCGAAGGCGGTGGTGCGCGATGTGGGTCGCGTGCTCGGGTTCGGTTACGGGTACGTCGACAAGATCGCTAAGCTCGTGCCCCTCGAGCTCGACATCACGCTCGATGCTGCACTCGAGAAAGAGTCCGAGCTCAAAAAGCTGTACAAAGACGACGAAGAGGTTCGCAGGCTCATTGACCTGGCCAAATCACTCGAAGGTCTGACGCGCAATGCCGGAAAGCATGCGGGCGGCGTGGTGATCGCGCCCTCAGTGCTCGAAGATTTCGCGCCACTTTACTGTGAAGAAGGTGGCGGCAGCGTGGTCACGCAGTTCGATAAGGACGACGTCGAAGCGGCCGGCCTTGTGAAGTTCGACTTTCTCGGCCTGCGTACCCTGACTATCATCGAGCACGCGGTGCGCACCATCAACGAGGAGCGGGCGCGGCGACGCACCGCGGGTGAGGGCGACGAAGCGCCTCTGGACATGGTGACCTTGCCGATGGACGATGTGGCCACCTTCCAGTTGCTCAAAAATTGTGCGACTACTGCGGTCTTCCAGCTCGAGTCGCGCGGCATGAAGGATTTGGTACGGCGCCTGCAACCCGATCGCTTCGAGGACGTGGTCGCGCTCGTTGCCTTGTTCCGTCCGGGTCCGCTGCAGTCCGGCATGGTCGATGATTTCATTAGCCGCAAGCACGGCCGCATCGCAGGTCCGACCGATTATCTTCACCCTTCGCTCGAGACAGTGCTGAAGCCGACCTACGGCGTCATTCTGTATCAGGAGCAGGTGATGCAGATCGCGCAGGTGCTCGCGGGCTATAGCCTTGGTGGTGCCGATCTGTTGCGTCGCGCTATGGGCAAAAAAAAGCCAGAGGAAATGGCTAAGCAGCGCAGCATTTTCGTCGATGGCGCCCGAGCACGCGGCGTGCCTGAGGCGCAGGCCGCTCATATCTTCGACCTGATGGAGAAATTCGCGGGCTACGGCTTCAATAAGTCGCACTCTGCCGCCTATGCGTTGCTCTCTTACCGAACGGGCTGGCTGAAGGCGCATTACCCCGAGGCCTTCATGGCCGCGGTGCTCTCGGCCGACATGGACCACACCGATAAGGTTGTCACCATCAAGGACGAGTGCGATCGCATGGGGATCACCGTGCTGCAGCCCGACGTCAACACTTCGGCGTATGCGTTCGTGGTGGCGGCACCGCGCGAGGTACGCTACGGGCTCGGCGCCATCAAGGGCGTGGGCCAGTCGGCGGTCGAGGCAATCACCACTGAGCGTGCCGCCAACGGGCCCTATCGCAGCCTCGAAGATATTTGTCGCCGACTCGATCTCAATCGCGTCAATCGCCGGGTGTTCGAGGCGCTCATTCGTTCGGGAAGTCTCGATTCCCTCGGCGTCAATCGTGCGACACAGATGGCGCGGCTCGCTGCGGCGATGCAACTCGGTGAGCAGGCAACGCGCGCGGTCGCGACCGGACAGGTCGATCTCTTCGGTCTCGTGTCGGGTGCGGAGCAGGCTGCCGACGCCAGTGCCGAAGCGGTATTGCTACAACCGGAGTGGAGCGAGGCCATGCGGCTGGCGGGCGAGCGCGAGACGCTCGGGCTTTATTTAACCGGACATCCGCTCGCGAGCCACGAGAGAGATCTGCTGCGTTTCGTGAGCGGCCGCATTGCCGACATCCTGAGTGACAAGCCGACGCCGGGCTCTGCCGAGCGCGGACTTGTTGTTGGACGGCTGGTGACGGTCGCTGGCTACATCCACGAAATCCGCAAACGGGCCAATCGAACGTCGATCGTACTGGATGATCGCACTGGTCGTATCGAGGTCATTTTCTTCGAGGAGACCTTGCAGAAGTTCCGTGAGCTGATCGTCAAAGATGCGCTGGTGGTCATCGATGGGCAGCTGCGCTACGACGAGCAGGGCGAGACCTGGCGCCTCGCCGCCAAGAACGTCACCGAACTCGATCGCGCCCGCGAGCAGCAGGCGCATCGCATCGTGCTCATTTGGCCGCGCGCCAACGGCAGCGATCAGGGGCTGATGCTGCAGCGCCTTGCCGATATCTTGGCCGCGCATCGGCCGGGACCCTGCGCGGTGGGCGTGCGGTATGCGGGCGAGCAGGCGAGCGCGGGGCTCGAGCTGGGCGCTGAATGGAGGGTGCGTGCGAGTCCCGAACTCATTGAGGCGCTCGAGCAGCTGATCGGCAGTGATGGCGTGCGGGTGGTTTACGGTCCCCCACCCGGGGCAGCGAATTCGGCCTACGGTTGAAAGCCCGGGGATGGCCCCGTAACCTGCAGGTTATGGGTATCAATTTCCTCGACTTCGAGCAGCCGATCGCCGAGCTCGAGGCGAAGATTGAGGAGCTGCGGCATGTCACGGCCGTTGCGGGCGTGAATGTGCAGGAGGAGATCAGCCGGCTACAGTCGAGGAGCGACCAGCTTACGCGCAGCACCTTCTCCAAGCTCAGTCCTTGGCAGATCACGCAGCTTGCGCGTCATCCGCAGCGTCCCTACACTGCTGACTACCTGCGCGAGGCCTTCACCGAGTTCGAAGAGCTGCACGGTGATCGCATGTTCGGCGACGATCAGGCGCTCATCGGCGGGCTGGCGCGGCTCGGCGGTGAAGCTGTGGTGGTGATCGGTCATCAGAAAGGTCGCGACACCAAGGAGCGCGTGCGACGCAACTACGGCATGCCCAAGCCCGAGGGCTATCGCAAGGCGTTACGCTTAATGCACCTCGCCGATCGTTTTTCTTTGCCGCTCATCACGTTCATTGATACGCCGGGGGCCTATCCGGGGCTGGATTCAGAAGAGCGCGGCCAGAGCGAGGCCATCGCGCGCAATTTGTTCGAGATGGCGAAACTGCGTGTGCCGGTGATCAGTGTGGTGATCGGCGAGGGCGGTTCGGGCGGCGCGCTCGCAATCGGTGTTTGCGATCGCTTGCTGATGCTACAATTTAGTATCTATGCGGTGATTTCTCCCGAGGGGTGCGCCTCCATTCTTTGGAAGAGCGCTGATAAAAAAGAAACCGCTGCCGAAGCGATGGGGTTGACGGCCGACCGCCTGCGTTCGCTGGGGCTTATCGATGAGGTGATCGCCGAGCCTTTGGGCGGGGCGCACCGTAACGGCAGCGTGGTCGCGAGCTCGGTCAAAGATGCGCTGTTGCGTCATCTGCATGAACTGTTGGCCAAGCCGCGTGAGACGATGCTGGCCGAGCGATCCTGCCGCCTCGCAGGCTTCGGCGTATTCGCCGAGGAGTCAGGCTGAGTACGTCGGCCGATGCACTGCTGGGGCGGCTCGGGCGCGAGCTTGAGCGGTTGTCGCAAGAGGCAGTGCTGCGAAGATTTTGTGTAGCCTTAAGCGGTGGTGCGGATTCGGTCGCGCTGCTCGTTGCTCTTGCCTCCTTGCGTAAGACGCATGCGTTGTTGCGCGGTCGATCCTTGCGCGCGGTGCATGTGCATCACGGTCTGCGACCCGCCGCCGACGCCTGGGCACGGTACTGCCGAGCGCTCTGCCGAAAACTCGGCGTATCACTTTCGGTTCGCCGAATCAAAGTGCCGCGCAGGCGTGGGCGTTCGCTGGAGGCTGAGGCCCGCAGTGCACGCTACGCGGCGCTCGCCCACGGTTTGCGACGAGGTGAGTGGCTGCTCACGGCGCATCACGAGGATGATCAACTCGAGACCTTGCTGCTGCAGTTGTTGCGCGGTGCGGGATTGGCGGGTCTTGCGGGTATGCCGCGGTTCGCAATCTTTGAGGCGGGGTATCTGGTACGCCCGCTACTCGGCGAGTCGCGCGCCACGCTCGAGCACTGGCTACGCGCGCGCGGAATCGCTTGGGTCGATGATGACAGTAATGTCGATGAGCGCTTCGATCGCAATTATCTGCGTCAGCGTGTGGTGCCGCTGTTGCGGGCGCGATGGCCGGCGGCCGCTGCGGTGGCGGCGCGTAGTGCCGCGCATCTGGGCGAGGCGCGCGAGTTACTAGAGGTCTTGGCGGCGAGCGATCTGCAGGCGGGTGTCGGGGTCGGCGTGGATGCGGCGCGCCTGATCGATTTGGAACGCTTATGCAAACTCACCGTTGCGCGCCAACGCAATTTGCTCCGTTATTGGCTGAGGCATCGCGGTCTCGCCATGCCTGATGCCGCACACCTCGAACGAATTCGTACCGAGTTGCCGGCGGCGCGTCGCGATGCGCGACCCGCGGTGCGCTGGGATGGCGGCGAAGTCAGGCGCTTCAAGGGTAGGCTCTATGCACTCTCGCCCGCGCCGGCTGCGAGCGCTGCGCTGGCGACCTCGTCCGCGTCGACTCCGCAGGCTGCCCGCAACTCACGCGCGATGCGCCCCTGGCCTTGGCGGCGCCAGCCGAGCTTCGCTCTTGACGGTGGCCGCGGTGTCTTGCGTCTGGTGGCGGATCCGCAAGGGCTGCTCGCTGCGACCGCACTGCCCGCGACGCTGCGGGTGGGGATGCGCGCGGGCGGCGAGCGCTTGGTCATCGAGAGCGGCGGGCCGCGGCGCGCCCTCAAGGAGCTGCTGCGGGTCGCCGAACTGCCGCCCTGGGAGCGCGAAGGTCTGCCGATGGTGTATGCCGACGAGCTCGTCGCGGCGGGCGATCTGTTCGTGGCCGCCAAGTACCGTGCGACGCCCGGCGTGACCCCCGCTGGGGAACGCATGCGACTGGTGTGGGAGGGCCGTTTTTGCTAAATTGACGCCCCGTCGCGCTGGGCCCATTCCAGCTCCTAATTCGCGGCGGTCCCTCATGTCTCGTTTTGTCTTTGTCACGGGCGGTGTCGTGTCCTCGTTGGGCAAAGGTATCGCCTCCGCGTCTTTGGCGGCCATACTCGAGGCTCGTGGTCTAAAGATCGCGATGGTCAAACTCGATCCGTACATCAACGTTGACCCCGGCACCATGAGCCCGTTTCAGCACGGCGAGGTGTTCGTCACCGACGATGGCACCGAGACTGATCTCGATCTCGGCCACTACGAGCGCTTCGTGCGCACGGTCACGGGTCGCAGCAGCAACTTCACCACGGGTCGCATTTATGAACGGGTGATCGCCAAGGAACGTCGTGGCGATTATTTGGGGGCGACGGTGCAGGTGATTCCGCACATCACCGATGAGATCAAGGCCAGCATCATGCAGGGCGCGGGCGACTCCGATGTCTGCATGGTGGAGATCGGCGGCACGGTCGGCGACATCGAGTCGCTGCCTTTCCTTGAGGCGATCCGGCAGATCGGGGTCGAGCTTGGAGGTAATCAGGCGATCTTCATGCATCTGACGCTGGTGCCCGTGGTGGGCGGCAGCAACGAGATCAAGACCAAGCCAACACAGCATTCGGTCAAAGAATTACGCAGCATTGGCATTCAGCCGGATATCCTGCTGTGTCGGGCACGCGATCCGCTGCCGGCGGAGCATCGACGTAAGATTGCACTCTTCACCAATGTCGAGCAGCGCGCCGTCATCTCCGCGGTTGAAGCGCGCGACATCTATGAAATCCCGATGCTGCTGCATGAGCAGGGTTTGGACGACATCGTGGTCGAGAAGCTGAGACTCGAATTTAAGGCGAAACCGGCTGATTTATCTGAGTGGAAGCGCGTGGTCGAAACCAAGGCTCATCCTGAGGCCGAGGTCGACCTCGCCATGGTCGGCAAGTATGTACAGAACCGCGATTCCTACCTC
>VGTW01000113.1 GCA_016874555.1 Gammaproteobacteria bacterium
TATGTTCGTGGCCAGCGGACTGCTAGTACTCTTCGACGGATGCCGACAGTTGAACTGATTAATTCCTACAGCGATAGATTCAGTTCATTTGGGATATGGTATTTCGGCTGCGCTTCTTGGGCGATGCCCATTGTGAGTAGAGTGGTTGGGGTCGCTAACGCCACTTCGTTTTCTCGGTGGGTTGACCGGCTTTTTAACGTTAAATATTCAGCGTTTAAGTTCGTTATGACGGGGCGTAAGACAAACTGAGCAAGAATATGAATCCTTCGTTAGGCGATCTGGTTTCTCCAGATAGGTTTCGAGAGCCGCTAGACGTGGATCAGGTTACGGCTCTTGTCGCGCGGCAGTTTTTGTGTTCGATGTTACGCATTCGAATTGCCGAGAATAGGTTGGCTGAGGCTCGGCGCGATGGCCTGATCGGCGGTCCTGTCCATTTGGGTGTGGGTCAGGAGGCCATCGCTGTTGGGGTTTCAGCGTCTCTTCGGCCGACCGATCGCATTTTTGGGGCCCACCGGTCGCATTCCCATCTGCTCGCTTTGGGGTCGAGCGTCCATGGATTGTTCGCCGAGGTCTTGGGCAAGGACACGGGTCATTCCCGCGGTATGGGTGGGTCGATGCACCTTTGGGACCAAACGAAGGGCTTCTACGGCTCAGTGCCTATCGTAGCGGGTACGGTCGCATTGGCCGTCGGTGCTGGTTTGGCCGCCAAGTTGCAGAAGACCGGAGATGTCGCGGTGGCCTATCTGGGCGATGGTGCAGTCGAGGAGGGCGTCGTCCACGAGTCGCTCAACCTCGCGCGGATCCAGAATATCCCTGTGATCTTCGTCGTCGAAAATAATTTGTTCGCGAGCCATATGCACATCTCGATCCGTCAGCCTTCGGACGCGACGGCTAGGTTCGCTGTCGCCAACGATATTCCGGCGAGGGTGATCGACGGCAACGATGTGATAGCAGTGGCCGAGTCGGCCAAGGATGCTGTGATCCGCGCTCGACAGGGTGGCGGTCCGTCGTTCATCGAAGCGGCGACCTACCGCTGGTATGGGCATGTTGACTGGCGTGACGATATCGACGTCGGTGTCAACCGATCGCAGGATGATGTCGCCAACTGGAAAGCGCGCGATCCTATCGCGCGGCTGCGTGCCGCGATGGTTGCGCAAGGGCACTGGTCTGCGGCGAAAGACGCTGATCTTGAGGCGACGTTGAACCGCGAAATGGAAGAGGCCTGGGAGCGCGCGATGCAGGATCCCTACCCGGCGGAATCCGCCCTGTTGGACCGGGTGTACGCGAAATGAAGACCTACAATTACGGCACCGCCATTCTTGCGGCGTTCGAGTATCTACTCGACAAATACCCGGAAGTCTTTGTGATCGGACAGGGCCTGTGGAGTCCGTGGTACGTCGGCAATTCAATGACGGACCTCGATAAGAAATACGGGGTGCAGCGAATCATTGACACGCCCGTTTCGGAGTCGGCGTGCACCGGTGCTGCGGTGGGCGCAAGCCTCTCCGGGATGCGACCGATTGTGGTGCATCCGCGGATCGACTTCATGCTTTATGCGATGGATGCGGTGGTAAACCAAGCGGCTAAATGGTCTCACATGGTGGGCGGCCAAACACACCCGGCGGTGACCATCCGCGGGATCATCAACCGTGGCGGCGAGCAGGGGGCCCAGCATTCGCAGGCGCTGCACTCCTGGTTTGCACACATCCCTGGGTTGCGCGTAGTGATGCCGTCGACGGTCGCGGATGCACGCGATCTCCTCATCGCATCCGTATTGTGCAACGACCCGGTGATGTACATCGATGATCGCTGGCTGTACTCGCAGACAGACGATCTTCCGGATGTAGAGGAGATAGACCTGCGGACTGTCGGCCCCCGGTGTCTAGCGGCGGGGACCGATCTCTCGATCGTCGCTTCCGGGTATTCGACACTGCTCGCCATGAACGCGCGACATCAGCTTGCTGCTCAAGGGGTGTCGGTCGAGATTGTGGACCTCCGGGTGCTCAACCCCTTCGACCCCGCGCCAGTGGTGGAGTCGGTCCGGAAGACAGGGAGGATGCTTGCTGTGGATGGCAGTTGGCGCACCTGCGGGATGTCTGCGGAGGTCATCGCGTCGGTGGTGGAGCGCCTGGCGCCGGGTGAACTGCGTGCCGCGCCGCGTAGGATCACGCTGCCCGATGCGCCTGCCCCTACCTCCCGTGTTCTCGAGAAAATATACTACCCCGATGTCGATCAAGTCGTTCTCGCCGCGCAAGCATTGATGGCGCGGTAACGCTCGACCTTTCAAACAATAAATTCCAGAGGCGTAACAGATGTCAGCGAAGATGACCGTCCCGTTTTTCAATTACCCTCGCGTCTATACGGACGATCGTGACGCCTTCCTGAGCATCTTCGATGAGGTCGGCAAGCGAGGCGCATTCATCCTGCAGAAGGATCTCCGTGAATTCGAGGCGGCGCTCGCCCAATACACGGGTGCGAAGTACGCGATGGGCGTGGCCAACGCGACGGACGGTTTGGAGTTCGGGTGGATGGCCATCGGGATGCGTCCCGGTGATGAGGTCATCTTCTCGTCCCACACCATGCTGGCGACCGCCGCCGCGGTCAAGACAGCCGGGGGCGTTCCGGTGCCCGTGGAGCTCGGCGCTGATAACCTCATCGATCCGGAAGCTGTCGAGGCGGCGATCACACCGCGTACGGTGGGCATCATGCCGACGCAGTTGAACGGACGGACCTGCGAGATGGATCGCATTATGGCCATCGCCGCCAAGTATCGCTTGTTCGTCGTCGAGGATGCTGCGCAGGCGCTCGGCTCGAAGTTCAAGGGCAAGCATGCCGGGACCTTTGGCAACGCGTCGGCCATCAGTTTCTTCCCGGCGAAAGTACTCGGTTGTTTGGGTGACGGCGGTGGGTTCCTCACCAACGATTACACCATCGCCGACAAGGCGTGGCAGTTGCACGACCACGGACGCGATGCGGAGGGCGAGGTGCGCAGTTGGGGGCGAAACAGTCGGCTGGACAATCTGCAAGCGGCTTTCCTGCTGCATCGCCTGAAGACCTATGACCAGGTCGTGGCTCGTCGGCGCGCGGTGGCCGCAATCTACCAAGCCCGTCTGGGTGACATGCCGGAACTCCAGTTGCCGCCGGCGCCGGATGCCGACCCTCGTCATTTCGACGTGTATCAGAACTACGAACTGCAGGCTGATCGTCGTGATGACCTGAAAGAGCACCTGCGTGTGAACGGTATCGGCACTCTGATCCAGTGGGGTGGAAAGGCCGTGCACCAGTGGGAGCGTCTCGGATTCCAGATCAAGTTACCCAAGACGGAGCGGTTCTTCGCGCGTTGCATCATGCTGCCGATGAACGTGTTCGTTTCGGACGACGAGGTCCACTACATCTGCGATCAAGTCCGCAGTTTCTACCACGGCTGATCCGGTGAAGCGGATCTTCGACATCGTCGCGTCGGCGACCGGTCTACTGCTTGCGTCTCCGGTGTTTTTGCCGGTGATGTTCCTCGTTTGGAAGCAGGACAGGCACTCTCCGTTTTACGTCGCTCCGCGCGTGGGGAAGGGCGAGCGACCGTTCAACATGGTCAAGCTTCGCTCGATGATCATCAACGCTGACAAGAGCGGTGTCGATTCGACGGGGTCCAACGATCGACGCATAACGCCGATCGGTCGTTTCATCCGACGGTACAAGCTGGATGAACTCACCCAGTTGTGGAACGTCCTCAAGGGCGACATGAGCCTTGTGGGGCCCCGCCCGAACGTGAAACGCGAAACGGACCTCTACACGCCGGAAGAGAAGAAGCTGTTGTCGGTGAAGCCCGGAATCACCGATTTCGCTTCAATCGTTTTCTCGGATGAGGGCGACATCCTGAAGGATCAGGCAGATCCCGACATCGCGTACAACCAGCTGATTCGGCCGGGCAAGGGTCGTCTGGGGTTGTTTTACATTGCTAATCGATCGCTTTGGCTGGATATCCGACTGTGCTGGTTGACGGCGATCGCAATCCTCTCGCGGCCGCGTGCTTTGGCGGGCGTTCAGTCGATACTGCGCTCACTCGGTGCCTCTGCGGACCTGCTGGATGTCGCGGCACGTGAAAAGCCGCTTATGCCGTCGCCTCCGCCGGGCTGCGATCGAATCGTTACATCCCGGGACGGGAATCCGTTTATCTGAATGTCGCGGCGGTTCTAGAATCGCTCGGGCAGCTCTATGCACTTACCTCTATCGGAGTCGATCAATTTTGGCGGTTCGTCTCCGCCAAGTCGTTAGTTTAGCGCTCATTCCCGGCCGCTATTTCAAGCGATAGTCTTTGGGCGCGATCAACTTCCTCTCGAGCGATCTTTGTGGCAAGCCGCACTTTTATTTTTTCAGCGTCAGTACTTCCTCTGCCTGTCGCGATATTGACCCAAGCGTAAGCTCTGATCAGATCGGGCACGCCGTCGACACCTCTCTCCAATAAAATGGCGGCATTAATTGCCGCCTTGTCGTTTCCAGCCCCAGCTGCAGATTCAAAGAGCATCAGCGCTGTTTTTTTGTCTGGGGTGACTTGCTCACCATTGTCCAGCATGACTCCGAGATTATTCATCGCCTCAGGGTGCTTACTCGCAGCAGCCTTCCTGAACCAAGATAGCGCCTTATCGGGATTTTTGGCCGTCCCTTTTCCTTGTCGATAAAGTAGCCCGAGGTTGTTTTGCGCCGCTGCCACTCCTTGGTTTGCGGCGAGTTCGAATAACTCAATCGCTCTCGAGTTATTCTCTGGCACTCCCCGACCCTGATTAAACAGTACGCCAAGATTATTGGCGGCATCAGCGTTATTCTGCGCCACTGCCAACTCGAACCATTTCCGAGCTTCGGCTGCATTTGGTGCAGTTCCGATTCCGTTAAGAAGACAGAGCCCGACGTTATTCTGCGCTGAGGCAAGTCCGGATTCCGCAGATTTTTGATACCACAAGAAAGCCACTTCGGTATTTTTAGATACACCCAGCCCACGCTCGTATAAATAACCAAGTTTATTTTGCGCTCGAGCATCGCCAAACTGCGCGAGGCGCTCCCAACGGCTGTACGCCGTTTCATAGTCGCCTTCATCGAACGCGGCTTGTCCTGCCTCATATCTCGAGCAGCCAATAAGAAGTGATAGCCACAACAGGCAGATAATCTTCAGTGCGGTTCGAGGGTTAGTTGAATTCATACCGTTCATGGAATTGTGTATGATCTGGCCGTTGAATCGACGTAGGCTATGTCATTGACTTACCAGCGTCTTCTTAAACTCGCAAGACCTCTCGTCATGGCGCCCAGGCCGCTGCGGCAGGCGCTTGCAGTGCTGTTCGATATCAGCGGGATCGCGATAGCGCTTTGGTTAGCGCTGGTATTGCGGTTCGGCGAAGTTCCGGTGGGTGGCGGAGACTTCCTTTCCATTTTTGTCGTGGCACTCCTGGCGGCGGGTGCAGTCTTTTTCATCGGTCGGCTCTATCGGTCTCTCATCCGCGCGATGGCACCCATCGGGTTCCTAGTAATTGGCGCAGGAATGGTTTCAGCGGCGGTGGCGGTGGCGACGCTCGAGGCGGTCCCTTGGGACGTCGCGGCGAGTTTTGCGGCTTTCGGCACGTTGTTTCTCGCCGTGACTCGGTTGGTGATTCGCAGCCTCGTCACCGGGGGCGCTTCGATGGCGTCTCATCCGGTCATCATCTACGGCGCAGGGGAGTCCGGACGCCGGCTCGTGGGAGCACTATTCGGAAGTTCTGAGCTAAGGCCTGTGGCCTTCGTCGATGATTCTGCGGCCCTCAAGGGCGCATACATATCAGGCCTAGCCGTTCATCTTCCTGAGTCATTGCCAAAACTTTTGGCACGCCACGGGGTGAGCACTGTTGTGCTCGCCATGCCGTCGGTTTTGCGAGGCCGCCGTCGCGAGATTCTTCGATCGTTGGGCGAGTTAGGCGTCGCGGTCCGAACGCTGCCGGATATCGGTGATCTCGTCGCAGGTAAAGCGAACGTTGAAGACTTGAGAGGTATTGATATCTCTGACGTTCTGGGGCGTGATGCGGTGGAGGCTCGGACTGATCTGCTCTCGGCCCGAATTGCGGGTCAGTCGGTGATGGTGACCGGAGCGGGCGGGTCGATCGGGTCTGAACTTTGCCGTCAGATCATTTTGAATAAACCTCGTCGTTTGGTGTTATTCGAAATCTCTGAAGTGTCGCTCTATCAAATTGACGCAGAACTTCGTCAGCGCCTCGCCGACATGGGTGCACAAGTCGAGGTCGTGTCTGTACTGGGCGATGTCCGCGATACGAAACGTCTCGAGTCGACGATGAAGGCGTTTCAGGTCAAGACGGCCTACCACGCAGCGGCGTACAAACATGTGCCGATCGTCGAAGAGAATGTTCTTGAGGGTTTGAACAATAACGTTTTCGGTACCTTGAGTGCGGCGCAGGCCGCGTCGCGCTCCGGAGTCGAGTATTTCATTTTGATCTCGACCGACAAGGCGGTGAATCCGACCAACGTGATGGGTGCCTCGAAGCGGCTCGCCGAGCTCGTGCTTCAGGCACTTCAGGGCGAATATCGCGGGATCACGTTCTCAATGGTTCGTTTCGGGAATGTGTTGGGGTCGTCGGGTTCGGTCGTGCCACTGTTCGAGTCGCAGAGTCGAAAGGGTGGTCCTGTCAC
>VGTW01000114.1 GCA_016874555.1 Gammaproteobacteria bacterium
CGTTTGCGGCAGGCAAGGCCCTGGGTCTTGGCAAGGTGGCCCAGCCGCTTCGGGTGGCGGTCACCGGCGGCACCATTTCACCGCCCATCGATCAGACCTTGGAGCTGCTCGGTCGTGAGCGGACGCTGTCGCGGCTCACCGCGGCCTGCGGCCCGATCAGTCAAGCCTGATATGAGTTCGAATCAGCCCATGGGCAGCGAGCGACTGAAAAGCTTTCGCGACCGACCGTGACCAATCGAAGCGCTCGCGGATCACCTCGCCCGACCGTAAGACGCGTCGCCTCATGAGCGGGTAGTTATCAATCATCTCGCACATGCAGCGAGCAATGCTCGCCGGCTCGGGTTTAGCCCAAAGCCCATGATTTGAGGCGGACGATGGCCAAAAGCGAACAAAGTCCGGCGCAGTGATCGGTTCAAGCTCGTGCTCGATAAGCATGACATCGTCGCGAATCGAAGAGAGGTATTCGGTATGCCCGCTATGGAATGTGGTGATCGAAGGGACACCACAGGCCAGCGCTTCAATGAGCGGCAGACCCCACCATTCTGCGCGAGACGGAAAAACGAAAGCGCCCGCAGTACAGTAAAGCCCGAGCATATCGGCGTTCGACAAAGCGCCGAATACTGGTCGTATGTTCTGTAGACCTGAGGCCTTTACCACGGCTTCGAACTCGGCTCGCTTACGCTCGTGATCAAGAAAGTAGTCGGCCTTGGTATGAAGCTCGACATCCCTAGCTTCGGCGAAAGCCTCACCGAAGCCCTCAAGCAACAGCCGCAGCCCCTTACGCTCCTCGTATTTTCCGATGGCCATGAACTTGAAAGGACTTGGGCGTGCCGGACGGGGTTCTCACAAAAAAGGATGGTACTTCCGGCTGCAAACACCCTCAGGAACCACCTCCACCCGATCGGCCGAGATCCCGTGCCCTAACAGTACGTCACGACCCCAAAGACTGGGCACCCACACCAATTTGGCGTGTCGCACAAAGTATCCACATACAACTCAGGCAGCCGATTGCTCTCGAAGATAGCCCAGACCACATTCAGTCCTTTGATCCTCGTGATTCCCGAATGCGGCCAAAACCAGAGGTTGAGATCATCAGACTTCGATGAGTCGATTGCTTTGCGAAGCTGCTCAGGATGCAAAGGATCGATTTCTTCGATCCAGCCCCCATCAGAAACGCCAACTCACGTGCCGCTTTCAGAAATTCACCAAATAACACCCCTCCGCCGAGTATATTTCTTTGGCCCAAGAAGCGGATTCTCACAGGGGTAGCTCGCAGAATTCGATCAACGAAATCCTATCCATGCGCATTGATAATGCGAAAAGAAACGCTTAGCCCCCACCTGCGCGGCATATTCAGCGACAAACTTACCCTTCCCGTTGACGACAGGTTCCCCAAGAAGCACTAGACTTCCCTCTGCGTTGGTCGAGCACACTGCATGCACTGGAGCATCATCGACCACGACCAGAGTCTGCGGCGTAACGAACTCGTAAATCGAGACCAGTTCTTTGAGGTGATGCACAGCGCTCGGAGTCACGTTATTCCAGTCGAGATCGAATGAATCGAGATACAACAAAGAAATCTTCTGTCTGCTCGCCCGCAGTCGCTCGGCGACATCGCGCAACACGATCACGCTGTCGCCCGTGAGCACTTCAGTCCGTGGCCCTACTAACGAACGGCACGCAGCCGTCGCCACCGGATCGATATCCATCGCGTAGCAAATTCCCCCGGCCGACCTATCTTGCAGATAGCGGTCGAACATCAAAGTACTTTGACCGTCGCCCGCCCAGTTATCAGGGGTCCGCAAACACCCTGTCTCGACGATGACCAATGGCTGCGAAGCGTCGACAGTGTCCAGGTAATTGAAGATTTTCCGGAAAGAAACCTCGCGTAAAGCCAGCTTCGGCGCCGCCTCACCGTTGAACCAGAACCAAAACATCGCCCCCTCCTCCCGCTGTAGACGGGTACGAGACCTAATGCGCCGCGGGAACCCCCTTGCCGCCGCGCTTTCCGGGACGGCGTGCCGAGGTCTTGCCCGACTTAACGCCCTCTGCTACCGCTGGGGCAGTAGGCGTAAGCGGCGCAGGCTGTGACGCCAGCGCAATCTCGAGCACCTCGTCGATCCATTTGACCGGCTTGATATCGAGGTTGCCCTTGATGTTGTCGGGGATCTCGGTGAGGTCTTTTTTGTTGTCGACCGGGATCACGACCGTAGTGATGCCACCACGCGCCGCGGCCAGCAGTTTTTCCTTGAGGCCGCCGATCGGCAGTACTTCACCACGGAGAGTAATTTCACCCGTCATCGCGACTTCGGAGCGGACCGGGATCTTGGTCAGCGCCGACACCACGGCCGTGCACATGCCGATGCCCGCCGAGGGACCATCTTTCGGAGTCGCACCCTCAGGCACGTGCAGGTGGATATCGAGCTTCTGGTAGAAATCGGCCTCGAGCCCGAGATTTTGCGCGCGACTGCGCACCACCGTCATCGCGGCCTGAATGGACTCCTGCATCACTTCGCCGAGTTGCCCGGTGTGTTGCAGTTTACCCTTGCCCTGCACGGTCGCAGCTTCGATGGTCAAAAGTTCGCCGCCGACTTCGGTCCAGGCGAGACCCGTGACCTGACCGATGCGATTTTCTTCTTCGGCTTTGCCGAAGCGGAAGCGCTGCACACCCAAAAATTTCTCGAGTGACTTTGCGGTGACGGTGACCGACTTCGTCTTGCCCTTGTTGGTGAGCAGCTCGCGTACCGCCTTGCGGCAGATCTTGGCGATTTCGCGCTCGAGGCTGCGCACACCGGCTTCACGGGTGTAATAGCGGATGATGTCGAGCAGCACTTTCTCGTCGACCTTCAGCTCGCCGTCTTTGAGGCCGTTATTTTTCATCTGCTTCGGCAGCAGATATTTCTTTGCAATGTTCATCTTCTCGTCTTCGGTGTAACCCGGCAGACGAATGACTTCCATGCGATCGAGGAGTGGTGCGGGAATATTGACGCTGTTGGCCGTGCAGACGAACATCACCTGCGAGAGATCGAGATCGACCTCGAGATAGTGGTCGTTGAAGGCGTTGTTCTGTTCGGGGTCGAGCACCTCGAGCAGGGCTGATGACGGGTCACCCCGAAAATCCATCGACATCTTGTCGATTTCATCGAGCAAAAAGAGCGGATTGGTGACTGCGGTCTTCGAGAGATTCTGCACGATCTTACCGGGCATCGACCCGATGTAGGTACGACGATGGCCGCGAATCTCGGCCTCGTCCCGTACGCCGCCCAAACTCATACGCACGAATTTCCGATTAGTCGCACGCGCGATGCTCTGGCCGAGCGAGGTCTTGCCCACACCCGGCGGCCCGACGAGACAAAGAATGGGGCCCTTGATCTTGTCGACGCGCTGCTGCACGGCAAGGTATTCGAGGATGCGTTCCTTGACCTTGTCGAGCCCGTAGTGGTCTTCGTCCAGCACCTCTTCGGCGCGCAACAGATCTTTGAGCACCTTGGTGCGCTTCTTCCAGGGCACTTTGACGAGCCAGTCGATGTAGTTTCGGACCACCGTGGCTTCGGCGGACATCGGCGACATCATCTTGAGCTTGTTGAGCTCGGCGGTGGCTTTGTCCTTGGCTTCTTTGGGCATGCCCGCTGCGGCAATTTTTTGCTCGAGCTCTTGCGCCTCGTTGACGCCGTCTTCCATCTCGCCGAGCTCTTTCTGAATGGCCTTCATCTGCTCATTCAGGTAGTACTCGCGCTGCGATTTCTCCATCTGCGCTTTGACGCGACCACGGATGCGCTTTTCGATCTGCAGCATATCCATCTCGCCTTCGATGGCGACCAGAATATGCTCGAGCCGCTGCCGCACGTCGAGAATCTCGAGAACTTGCTGTTTGTCGGAAAGTTTGAGCGCCATGTGCGCCGCGACGGTGTCGGCAAGACGCCCGGCATCTTCGATGCCGGCGAGTGCCGTCAACACCTCGGGCGGCACTTTTTTGTTCAGCTTCACGTATTGCTCGAACTGCGAGACCACCGAGCGCGTCAGTACCTCGAGCTCTTTTTCTTCGTATTTGTCGACCTCGACGGCGAGCGACACTTGGGCCGTATAAAACGGTCCGCCCAAGAGTTTTTCGACGGCGCCACGATCGACACCCTCGACCAATACTTTGACCGTGCCATCGGGCAACTTCAGCAGCTGCAAGATGGTGGCGATGGTGCCAATGCGGTACAGGTCATCCTGCTTCGGGTCGTCGACCTCGGCCTGACGCTGCGCAACCAACATGATGCGCTTGTCGCCCTTCATCGCCGACTCGAGCGCGAGGATCGATTTCTCGCGCCCGACGAACAGCGGAATCACCATGTGCGGATAGACGACCACGTCCCGCAGCGGCAGGACCGGGATGTTTTCGATGACAGCGGGGAATGATGACTCGCTCATGGACATGCAACCTCAGGAACCTGCCGTAAAGCATACGGGAGACTGACGGAGGTTGTTGGGGCGGTAACCGCCAAATCAAGCCGTGCGATCGATCACCAGAGACAGGTGACGCCGAAGTGAGCTAGCGCCGGGTCCGAAGTCATAAGCGTCAGATCCTCCATGCTCGCTTGGGCAGCCAGCATTCGATCAAAGGGGTCTTGGTGAGCCATCTCGAACTCGGCTGCCAGGTAGGCATGCTGCCACTTGATATCCATCAACCGAAAACCGCTTCGCCGAGTGAGGTCGGCAAACGAAGCCGAGGTGACGTTGGGGACACCCGACAGCCGGCCAAGTCTTGCCTTGGTGCGCATCTCCCACACTGAGGCCGCGCTGATCCAGACCTCGTTACTGGCATCCGAAAGCGTGTTTCTGGCCCGCTCGCTCAACCGACGATCACCGGTCCAGCACCAGATCAAGACATGGGTGTCGAGTAGCAGGCGCATGGCTAAAACAGGCGCGATCCCGACCAGCTATTTATCGGCGTACCAGCGCTTCAATTCATCGGGCGGCAACGGCTCGAAAAAAGAATCGTCAAGCCGGCCCTCGAGCAGAACCAGCTCTCGGCGGCCCTGGTCTTGGATCAGGGGTACCAAACGAGCACAGGGCTTGCCGGCCTTCGCCAGCATGATCTCTTTGCCCGCTGCGACCTCATCGAGCAGGCGAGAGAGGTGGGTCTTGGCGTAGTGGACGTTCACGATGTCGCTCATGGCGATAACTTGGCTAATGGGGTTAGCTAAGTCAAGACATCGAATGCCGCAAAAACGGCATAAATAGCTACGCTTCGGTAGCCTAGCCGCCAGCCGCCGATACCTTTCGGGCAGGCTCTTCAGCCGGCGCCTCGGGCGTCTTGAAGACGATATAGGGCTTGGAGTGACCCTCGGCGACCGCCTCGTCGACCACCACCTTCTGCACATTACGCAAGGACGGCAGGTCGTACATGGTGTCGAGCAGGATGCCTTCCATGATGGTGCGCAGGCCACGGGCGCCGGTCTTGCGCTGCATCGCCTTTTTGGCGACCGCACGCAGACCCTCTTCGCGGTACTCGAGGTCAACGCCTTCCATGTCAAAGAGGCGCTTGTACTGCTTGGTGAGCGCGTTCTTCGGGTCCTGCAAAATCGACAGCAGGGCCTCTTCGTCGAGCTCTTCGAGCGTCGCCACGACCGGCAGACGACCGACGAACTCGGGGATGAGACCAAACTTGATGAGATCTTCGGGCTCGACGTCGTGGAAGATGTCAGTGCCATGCGGCCGCAGGTTCTGCTGACGCACCTCGGAGGTGAAGCCCATGCCGCCCTTCTGGGTGCGGTTCTGGATCACCTTCTCGAGGCCCGCGAACGCGCCGCCCACGATGAAAAGAATGTTGGAAGTATCGACCTGCAAAAACTCTTGCTGCGGGTGCTTGCGCCCGCCCTGAGGCGGCACCGAAGCGACCGTGCCCTCGATCAGTTTGAGCAGCGCCTGCTGCACGCCCTCGCCGGACACATCACGCGTGATCGAGGGGTTATCTGATTTGCGGGAGATCTTGTCGATTTCGTCGATGTAAACAATGCCCGTCTGCGCTTTTTCGACGTCGTAGTCGCACTTCTGCAAAAGCTTTTGGATGATGTTTTCGACGTCTTCGCCGACGTAACCGGCTTCGGTCAGCGTGGTGGCATCGGCAATGGTGAAGGGCACATTGAGCAGGCGCGCGAGGGTCTCGGCGAGCAAGGTCTTGCCTGAGCCCGTGGGCCCGATGAGCAGGATGTTGCTCTTGGCGAGTTCGACCTCGTCCTTCGCCTTGGCGCCCCCTTGAGCGCGGGTCTGCAGCCGCTTGTAATGGTTATAGACCGCAACCGCCAAAACCTTTTTGGCGCGCTCTTGGCCGATGACGTAATCGTCGAGAACTTTCTTGATTTCGACCGGCTTCGGCAGCTTGTCGCGAGCGCGCTCGGCGCGGTTCTCGAGCTCTTCGCGGATGATGTCGTTGCAGAGCTCTACGCACTCGTCGCAAACAAACACAGAGGGGCCGGCGATGAGCTTGCGAACCTCGTGTTGGCTCTTGCCGCAAAAGGAGCAATACAGAAGCTTGCCGTCGTCGCCACGTCCGCGATCGTCACTCATGCGGCCGTTATAGCCGTTTTGCGAGCGATTTGTCCACGAGACCGTACTCGATCGCTGCCTCTACGCCCATGAAATTGTCGCG
>VGTW01000115.1 GCA_016874555.1 Gammaproteobacteria bacterium
CTCGATTATGGCGCGGACCTTGGCCCCACCAATGCCGCGCGTCGCACGCGCCAAGGTCGCCGCATCGGCGGTGTTGAGGTTGATGCGAGTGACGACCGCCTACGCTCTGCGTGCCGGCTCGGCGACGGCGCGCGCAGGCTCGATGAGCATGCAACTGCGCAAGGCATACACCATTACCGCCGCGAAGCGCCGCAGCTGCCTTGGCAAAGCGCCAAAACACAAACCCGGGCTTTTATACATAACGCGCCGTCCGCGAATGGATAGCCCCGAGAAATGCCGACGCGGAGGAAGGCTCGTGGGGGCGATGCAGACCTCCCGAGCGCAAAATGGCACAGGATCGGGCAGTTACGGCGCGCTCAGTCGCGGATGGGCTCCGGGATGCTGTCGCTAACGCGCTCGCGCAGATCTTTGCCCGGCTTGAAATGTGGGACGTACTTGCCCGAGAGCGCCACCGCTTCGCCAGTCTTCGGATTGCGCCCCTGCCGCGGTGGGCGAAAGTGCAAAGAAAAACTGCCAAAGCCGCGTATTTCGATTCGCTCGCCTTCAGCGAGTGCGTCGCTCATGATCTCGAGGATCTGCTTTAGCGCGAGCTCGATATCTTTCGTCGGCAGATGCTTCTGCTTAGCGGTTATAATTTCGATAAGTTCCGACTTCGTCATCACAGCCCCGCGACGTCGTCAGGAGGGTTTCGGGAAACGAGTCCCTGTAACCTACCCCGTGGTCTACACCAATCAGCCGCGATCGCGGTCCGAGTTGCTCTGCGCCTTGAGCAATTCTCCGAGGCTAGTGCCCGAGGTCGGACCACCCTGCTCCGAACGATAGCTCTGCAAGACTTCGGCTTCCTCGTTGGCTTCCTTCGCCTTAATCGACAACGAGATCGAGCGTGTCTTACGATCGACGCCCATGAACTTAGCTTCGATCTCGTCGCCTGCCTTGAGGAACTGCCGCGCGTCTTCGACGCGATCACGCCCGAGCTCGGATGCCCGCAACTGACCCTCGATACCATTGCCAAGATCGATCACGGCGCCGCGTGCATCGACATCTTTAACAACTCCGCGAACAATACTGCCCTTCGGATTATCGGCGATGTAACCCGCGAACGGATCTTTGGCGAGCTGCTTGATACCGAGGCTGATGCGCTCGCGCTCCGGATCGATCGCCAACACCATAGCCTCGATCGTCTGACCCTTTTGGAAGTTGCGCACGGCCTCTTCACCGGACACATCCCAGGCGATGTCCGAGAGATGTACGAGGCCGTCGATGTTGCCCGACAGGCCAATAAAGATACCGAAGTCGGTGATCGACTTAATCTGACCGGATACTTTGTCGCCCCGGTTGAAGTTTTCGCAGAACTCGCGCCAAGGATTCGGGGCACACTGCTTGAGGCCGAGACTGATACGCCGACGCTCTTCGTCACAGTCGAGTACCATCACTTCGACTTCCTGACCGGTCTGTACGACTTTAGCCGGATTGACGTTCTTGTTGGTCCAGTCCATCTCGGAGACGTGTACGAGACCCTCGACGCCGTCTTCGATCTCGACGAACGCACCGTAGTCGGCGATGTTCGAGATTTTGCCGAACACGCGTGTGTTGGGTGGATAACGACGGCTGATGTTCTCCCACGGATCGGCACCGAGCTGCTTGAGCCCGAGGCTGACGCGCGAACGCTCACGATCGAATTTGAGGATACGCACTTCGACCTCGTCGCCGACTTTCACGACTTCGCTCGGGTGCTTGACGCGCTTCCACGCCATATCGGTGATGTGCAGCAAGCCATCGATGCCGCCCAAGTCGACGAAGGCCCCGTAATCGGTGAGGTTCTTGACCGAGCCACGCACGACCGAGCCCTCTTGCAGGTTGTCCATCAGCGCGCTGCGCTCCGCGGAGAACTCTTGTTCAACGACCGCGCGGCGCGAGACCACAACGTTGTTACGCTTTTGATCGAGTTTAATGACCTTGAACTCGAGCGGCTTGTTCTCGAGGTAGGCGGTGTCGCGAACCGGACGCAAATCGACCAGAGAACCCGGCAAGAACGCTCGGACGTGCTCGATTTCGACAGTGAAACCACCCTTCACGCGACCGGTGATGATGCCAGTGACTATATCGCCCTTGGAGAATGCGTCTTCCAGGCGCGTCCAGGTACGGGCCCGCTTGGCCTTGTCACGAGAGAGTCGCGTCTCACCCGTGCCATCTTCGACGGCGTCGAGAGCGACCTCGACCATCTCGCCGACCTGAACTTCGATCTCGCCACGCTCATTCTTGAACTGCTCGACTGGAATTACGGCTTCGGACTTTAGTCCAGCATTGACGATGACCATGTCGGAGCCAACGTTGACCACGAGGCCTGAGAGGATCTGGCCCGGGCGGATACGCTGACTGGCCAGACTCTGTTCGAACAGTTGCGCAAAACTTTCAGTCATTTTCGGTTACTCGTGCAATGCAAAGGGCACCGCGCCTGTTAGCCCGCTTGCCACGTTCCGTGAACGCACGGGGATTAATGAACACAGCTGCGCGATCACTCACCCAGCCTCCCAACAACACGATCATTTCAACGGAGGGTCAGCGCCACAGGGCGCGCGCGCGTCCGAGTTCGATCACCCGTTCTACCACGGCGTCAACCGCCATGCCGGTGGAGTCGATGACGAACGCGTCGGACGAGGGCCTGAGCGGAGCCACGCCGCGGGTAGAATCCCGCAGGTCGCGCTCGACGATCTCCCGCGATACGGCATCGAGACTAACACCAGAGTCCTTGTCCTTCAACTGGTTATAGCGCCGAAGGATCCGCTCTTTAGGGCTTGCGGTCAGAAAGATTTTCAGTGCCGCCGAGGTAAAAACGACCGTCCCCATATCACGTCCGTCCGCGATCAGACCCGGGGGCACGGCAAAAGCGCGCTGGCGCTCCAGCAACGCGCTGCGCACCTCGGGCCAGGAGGCGACCCTGGAAGCGCACTGCCCGATCTCCTCGGCGCGCGCCAATCGGGTGACGTCCCGACCGTCGAGCTCGATCCGCTCATCGCCCGCGGGGGTCACACGGAACTCCGCCCGCATTGACCGCCCGAGCGCAACGTGACCCGCGATATCGTCGGCTGCCAGCCCGGCGAGTTGGCCCGACAAGGCCACGAGCCGATAAAGCGCACCGCTGTCGAGCAAGTGCCAACTCTGCCGCCGGGCAACGCGCCGACAGACGGTCCCCTTACCGGATCCCGAGGGACCATCGACGGCCACCACCGGCGCGTTCATTACTCCGCAGCCTGCGCCCGCAGCTCGCGCAGGCGTAGACCACAGCCGCGCGCAAGATCGGTAAAATTCGGAAATGAGGTCGCCACGTTGGTGGTATCAATGATTTCGATCTCCGCCGCGGCCCGGAGCGACGCAACGGCGAATGACATGGCAATGCGATGATCGCCGTGGCTATCGATACGACCGCCTTGAAAAACCGGTCCCGCCGAGTCGTCGTAACCCGCGAGCTGCATGCCATCGGGCAGCAGATGATGCTTAACTCCGAGCGCCGTCAGCCCTTGCGACATAATGGCCAAGCGATCGCTTTCTTTGAGTCGCAACTCCTCGGCACCGCGCAGCGTAGAGCGCCCTTTGGCGCAGGCCGCGGCAATGAAAAACACTGGGAATTCGTCGATCGCCAGCGGCACCAAATCTCGCGGAACCTCGATGCCATGCAAGGCCGAGGGGCGAATGAGCAGATCGGCAATCGGTTCCGGACCTCGGGTCGCCAGTCCTGTTACCTCGATGTCCGCACCCATGGCCCGCAAGATGTCGATCAAGCCGGTGCGTGTCGGGTTCATGCCGACGCCACACAACCTGAGACTACCCGCACGGGCGATGCACCCCGCCACTATGAAAAACGCCGCCGAAGAAAAATCTGCTGGGACGTCAATGTGTGTGCCGTGCAACCGCTGGCCGCCGCTCAGGCTGACGGTCGAACCCTCGCGCAGCAGTTCGATACCGAAAGCGGCCAACATACGTTCGGTGTGATCGCGTGTTGGGGCGGGCTCGGTTACCCGGGTCACCCCCTTTGCCCGCAGCGCCGCCAGTAACACGGCCGATTTGACCTGTGCGCTCACCACCGGCATGTGGAAATCGATAGCTTGTAGCTCGGGCGTGCCGCGAATAACGACCGGCGGCTGCCCCTCAGAAGTCTCGATGCGTGCCCCCATCAGACGCAGCGGCGCTGCCGCGCGCTCCATTGGCCGCCGCATCAGCGAACTGTCGCCCACCAATGTCGAGTCAAAACTTTGGCCCGCGAGCAAACCCATGAAAAGCCGCATCGCCGTGCCGGCATTACCCATATCGAGCGCAAAGTCGACACCGAGCAGACCGTTTGCGCCTACACCCTGAATACGCAGCGCAGTAGCCTGCGGTCGCTCAATCGTTACGCCGAGTGCTCGCAGCGCCCGCAGCGTCGCCAGACAATCTTCACTCTCGAGAAAACCATCAACCGTGGTGAGGCCCTCGGCAATGCCACCCAACAGCAAAGATCGATGTGAGACCGATTTGTCACCGGGCACCCGAAAATCGCCCGCCACCGCTTCGGCAGGCGTCACGCACCAACGATCCGGATCGACTGAAGTCACAGCACCGCACGCGGGTAGGAGCCGAGCACGCGATAGAGCGAGGCTTTCGATTTGAGCCGCTCGAGCGCGCGTGCGACTGGGGCATCATCGATGTGCCCCTCGAGATCAATGAAAAACACGTAATCCCAGTTACGGCGCTGCGAGGGCCGCGATTCTATGCGTGTCAAGCTCACCTTATTTTTTGCGAGCGGCTCGAGCAGACTATAGAGCGCACCCGGCGCCTCAGTGTGCCCGGTCGACACCATCAAAGTGGTTCGATCCGTGCCGCTGCGCCCGAAGGTGCGTCGGCCGATCACTAAAAACCGTGTGGTGTTGTCGGCGCGATCTTCGATATCGGCGGCGAGAATTGTTAGCCCGTAGACCTCGGCGGCGGTTACCCCCGCGATGGCCGCGGTCCCCTTCTCGTCGCGTGCTCGCCGTGCCGCCTCGGCGTTGCTCGACTCGGCGATGATTTCGACGTCCGACAGGTGCTCCTGCAGCCATTGCCGACATTGCGCGAGCGATTGCGGATGACTACAAATCCGCTTAACCTCATGCAGCCTACGCATCTTACCCATCAAGTTCTGACGGATGCGCAGTTCGACTTCGCCGCAGATGCGCAGCGACGAAATCAAAAAACGATCGAGCGTGTGATTGACGCTGCCCTCGGTGGAGTTCTCGATGGGCACCACACCGAAATCAGCGTGGCCGGCCTCCACCTCATGAAACACTTCGTCGATGGTAGCGAGTGCAAGCGCCCGCGCCGAGTGCCCAAAGTGCTTATAGACCGCGGTCTGCGAGAACGT
Organism: Gammaproteobacteria bacterium; assembly: GCA_016874555.1. Lineage (GTDB taxonomy): Bacteria > Pseudomonadota > Gammaproteobacteria > Steroidobacterales > Steroidobacteraceae > UBA964. Next base: position 5,375 of record VGTW01000115.1, read on the forward strand.
CCCTTCCGGTCCCAAAAAACCTATTTTGAGCGGCTCCTCCTGGGCGAGACAGGCGGACATGATTTCGCGAAAGAGCCGCACGACTTCTTCATCGCGCAGCGTGCCACTCGCGCGCGAGGCCGCATTGCGCTCGAGCGCCATCCGCAGCACCTGCGCCTCGCGCTCGGGACGGTAAAAGTCCACGAGCCGCGCTTTTTTACCTTTCGAGACGCCGACCTGCCGGGCGAGGCGTGCGCGCTCGTTGAGCAAGGCATGCAGACGACGATCAACTTCGTCGATGCGACCGCGCAAATCTTCGATTGCGGGTTGGACTTTTTTCTTTTTTCGGCTGGCCATGCTGAGAATGAAAACGAGGTTATTGGGTGGGTGACGACGAAGATTCGGGCAACAATCTCGCTGAGAGTACGCCGTCAATCGTGCGAATGCGACTGAGTAGGGCTGTGTCGATCGTGCCCTCCGCATCGATCAGGGTATACGCCAACTCACCCCGAGATTTGTTGAGTAGCTCCGCAATATTGATTCCGGCGTCCGCGAGCAGCTTAGACATTTGTGCCACCATGTTGGGAACGTTGCTGTTAGCGACGGCGATGCGGCTCGTGCCCGGCACCCGCGGCAGCACAGTTTCCGGGAAATTGACGCTGTGGCGAATATTGCCGCTCTCGAGGTAATCGCGAAGGGTGTCGGCGACCGTGACTGCACAGTTTTCCTCGGCTTCGCCCGTCGACGCCCCAAGATGCGGCAGCGTCACCACGCGCGGGTGATCTTTGAGCCCGTTCTTCGGAAAGTCGCAGACATAGGCGTAGAGGCTACTAGTATCGAGCGCCGCAAGAACCGCGGCATCGTCGACGATTTCCGACCGCGAAAAATTGAGGATAACGCCCGACTTCGGCATCAGCCGCAGGCGGGCCGCACTGACGAAACCCCGCGTGGCCTCGACCAGGGGCACGTGCACGGTGATGAACTGACTGCGTGCGAACAGCTCATCCAGCGATCGCGCTTGCTCGATGCTAGCCGACAACTGCCATGCACGCTGAACTGTGATCTGCGGGTCGTAGCCGATGACGTGCATGCCTAGCCGCTCGGCGGCATTGGCCACTTCGACGCCAATCGCACCCAAACCCACGACACCCAAAGTCCGTCCCGGCAGCTCAAAACCTGCAAAGGCT
>VGTW01000116.1 GCA_016874555.1 Gammaproteobacteria bacterium
ATCGCCCCGGCCGGGGAAGGTGTCAACGATATGATCCATCGTGCAGAACACCCGCGCCGGATCGGCGAGCGCTCGACCCGACTCGGCGAGACTCTTCAGCGCCACCGACCCGGTCCTCTCGTGCAGGAAAATCCGATCAATGGCGATCAGCCCCACCCCATCGCCCAGTTCGCGAACGAGGTGCGAAGACCAGAGTCTTTCGAATAGGGTTTTGGCAGGCATCGGGCAGTGTTTCCAACCGCCAATTATGCCCGCGAGCCGCTCAGGCGGGGGCAACGCCCGTGGTCGGAGGCAAAGAAAGTGCGACCAGCGTGCCCACACCCAGGGCGTCACGCTCGACGCGCAAGCTTCCACCGAGATCCCGTGCCCGACGGCGCATGTTGGCAAGGAATCCTCGATCCTCGCGATGCTCTCGAGGCTACCGACTTCGTCGCCGGCGGCATCGTAGTGTCCAACCACGGCGGTCGACAGTTGGATGGCGTTGCCTCCACGGCGAGCGCCCTGCCCGCCATCGCCGAGGCCGTGCGCGAACGACTCACCGTTTGCGCCGGCGGTGGCGTCCGCTCCGGCGTCGGCGTCATCCGCATGCTCGCCCTCGGCGCACTCGGCGTGTTACTCGGGCGTGGCGTGGGCCGATGCACTCGGCGCGCGCGGGGGTGCAGGCGGTGCGAACCTCCTCGAGCGGATCGAGGACGAGATGCGCGTGGCGATGGCGCTGACGGGCTCGATTGACGTGGGCACGCTCGATCGCAGGATCCTGAGCAGCCCCTCTCGCTGAGAGATATTTCACCGCGCCTCGCGCTGGGTGCCGAGCGCTTCGCGCAAAGCGGCCGCCACGGAGCGACTCAACGACGCCGGGGAAAATCGAGTGAGGATTGGTCGGGACGCCGAGATTTGAACTCGGGACCCCTTGCACCCCATGCAAGTGCGCTACCAGGCTGCGCCACGTCCCGACCGTTAGACAGATAATACCCTGCTCCACAGAGCCCCGCAGGGGTCAGCGGCGCATCAGCCGCAAAATGTCCTCGAGCTCCAGCCGCAGCTGCCGCACGATCTGCTGGCTCTGGCTGACGTCGCTGCGGGCCTCTTCGCCCTGCAGCTTATTTCGTGCGCCGCCAATGGTGAAGCCCTGCTCGTAGAGCAGCGCACGAATTTGGCGGATGACGATGACGTCTTGCCGCTGGTAGTAGCGCCGATTGCCGCGCCGCTTGACGGGCTTGAGCTGCGGGAACTCCTGCTCCCAATAGCGCAGCACATGCGGCTTGACGCCACAAAGCTCTGCGACCTCGCCGATGGCGAAGTAGCGCTTACCCGGGATCGCCGGGAGTTCGTCGTTATTCTTGGCTTCCAACATAGGCTTCTACGCGAGCCTTCAATTTCTGACCTGGCCGAAACGTAACCACACGCCGTGCGGTGATGGGAATCTCTTCGCCGGTTTTCGGGTTGCGACCGGGACGCTGATTTTTATCGCGCAGGTCGAAATTGCCAAAGCCCGAGAGCTTGACCTGTGTGCCCGAGGACAGGGCTGCGCGTACTTCTTCGAAAAACAGGTCGACCAACTCGCGCGCTTCGCGCTTATTGAGGCCGAGCTGATTGAACAGCGCCTCCGCCATTTCTGCCTTCGTCAATGCCATTGATCCCGCCCCGACAGCTCTTGCTTTTTAATTATTCCCGAAACTGCGCGCCGAGCCCCTCACCCAGCGACGCTCTCACTGCCGCAATGACGCGATCAGTATCCTCGTCCGTGAGGGTGCGATCTTTCCCCTGCAAAATCAAGCCTAAAGCGATGCTTTTTCTTTCCGATTCGATTCCCGGGCCACGATAAACATCGAACAACAAGAGTTGCTTCAAAAGACTTGACGCCGCCTTGGTGACGCATCCCCGAATCGCGTCGAAGCCGACGTTTTCATCGACAACGAAGGCGAGATCGCGGCGCACCTGCGGAAAGCGTGACACCTCGACATAAGGCGCATAACCCACGGCGAGCGCCCGAACGATGTCGAGTTCAAAGAGAGTCGGTACTTTGACAAACCCGAGCTCGCGCGCCAGCCGCGGATGTAACTCGCCAATCCAGCCCACCGGCTGCCCGGCGCGCAAGACCTGCGCGCTCCGCCCCGGGTGCAAAGCCGAGTGCACGGCCGGCACGAATGTAAACGCGCCAGAATCGCCCGACAACGACAACAGGGCTTCAAGATCGGCACGCAAATCATGGAACTCGCCCGCTTCGCGGCCGCCACCCCATTGTTCAGGCCAACGCGTGCCCATAGAAATCGCCGCGATACGATCGGTCTCGGACTCGCCCACTGGGAAGACCACGCCGCGCTCGAAGAGCCGCACGCGCGTTTGCTGGCGGCGCTGGTTTTCGAGCGCGGCCTTGATCAGCCCCGGCCACAGTGACAGGCGCATGATGGCCAGATCGCTGGCGATCGGATTGGCGAGTCGGTGCGCAGCGACGCCCGGGAACAGCGTTTCTTGCAAAGCCGGATCGACGAAGGCGAAGTGTACGCCCTCGTAGTAGCCGCGTGCGGCCAGCACGTCGAGGAGTCGCTGCTCCTCAAGCCGTTCCGAGGGCTGCGGCACAATTCTTTGAGCGACGCGTGCCGGCGCGGTCGGGATACGCTCGTAACCGATGAGTCTGGCGACCTCCTCGATGAGGTCATGCTCGATGGCGATATCGAAGCGATGCGCGGGCGGTAGCACCTCGAGAGTCGCCGCACTCGCGCCAGTGTCGGTGACACTCATGCCGAGCCGAGTGAGCAACCCTGTGATCTCGGTGACCGAGAGATTGACACCCAACAGCCGCTCGGCCTGCGCCACGCGCAGCATTACCTTCGCTTGCTCAGGCAGCGACGTCGGAACTTCCGTCGTCACCGTCGGACCTGCCTTGCCGCCGGCAATCTGCAACAGCAGCGCGCTCGCGCACTCGATAGCCTTTGCCCCGACTTGCGGATCGACGCCGCGCTCGAAACGCTGACTGGCATCGGTTGTGAGGCCATAGCGACGACCGCGGCCCGCGATCGCTGCAGGCGCAAACCACGCCACCTCGAAAAGTACGCGACGCGTCGCGGCGGATACCGCAGTACGCGCGCCTCCCATCACGCCCGCCATCGCAACAGGACCGCGCGCATCGGCGATCACCAGCACATCTGGCGTGAGGTCGACGCTGCGCCCATCGAGCAGGTCGCAAATTTCGCCGGCCTGCGCGAGACGCACGCAAACCTGGCCCTCTATTTTATCGAGGTCATAGGCGTGCATCGGTTGACCGAGCCCGAGCACGATGTAGTTGGTGATATCGACCACCGGGCTGATGCTGCGCAGACCCGCGCGGCGTAGCCGCTCGCGCAACCAGACCGGCGACGCACGCGTGTTATCGACATCGACGATCACACGACCGTGAAAACGCGGACAGGCCGCAGCCGCCGCGAGTACGGCGCGAGCGCGAGCCGCCATGGCGGGATCGTTGAGTGTATCGGCAACGGCTGCGCAATCGACAGAATTGAAGGCTGCACCGGTCAGCGCTGCCACTTCACGCGCGATACCGCGAACCGACATCGCATCGCCTCTATTGGGGGTGATCGCCAACTCGAGCACTTCGTCGTCTAGCTTAAGATAATCGCGCACCGCAAGACCTACCGGTGCATCGGCCGGAAATTCGATGATGCCATCCGAGGTTTCGGCGAGACCTAATTCTTTGGCCGAGCATAACATGCCCGCTGACTCGACGCCGCGCAGCTTGGCGGCCTTGATGTTGAGACCGCCAGGTAATACCGCCCCCACCTGCGCCAGCGCCGTACGCAAGCCCGCGCGGGCGTTGGCGGCGCCGCAAACGATCTGCAACGGCGCAAATTGCGCGGCCGCATCGCTACCGAGCGCCACTTTGCAGATCTGCAGTTTTTCCGCCTGCGGATGGCGGGTCGCTTCGAGAATTTCGGCAACGATGACGCCGACGAAGGGTGGCGCCGCAGGCGTAATCGACTCGAGCTCGAAACCCGCCATCGTCAGGCGATGGCCGAGCTCGCGCGCGTCAAAACCGCTCTCCACCCACTCGGCGAGCCACTCCAAAGAAATCTTCATGCCGCACCGAACTGCGATAGGAATCGGAGGTCGCTGTCGAAGAATAGACGCAGATCATTGACGCCGTAGCGCAGCATTGCCAGACGCTCGATACCCATGCCGAAGGCGTACCCCGTCCAGCGCTCGCCGTCGACTCCGGCGGCCTTGAAGACATTGGGGTGCACCATGCCGCAGCCGGCAATTTCGAGCCAACCGGTGTGCTTGCAGACACGACAACCTGCGCCGTCACAGAACACGCAAGACATGTCGACTTCAGCCGACGGTTCGGTGAACGGAAAATACGAGGGCCGCAGGCGCATGCGCAGCTCTTTCTCAAAGAACGCCCGCAGGAAGCCCTGGAGCGTGGCCTTCAGGTGCGCAAAGCTCACGCTCTCGTCGACCACCAAGCCCTCGATCTGGTGAAACATCGGCGAGTGCGTCATGTCGTAATCACACCGATAAACACGCCCCGGCATGATCATGGCGAGTGGCAGCCGGCCCTTGCGCAGCTCACGGATCTGCACCGGCGACGTGTGCGTGCGCAGCAGTCGACCGTCCGGAAAATAGAACGTGTCGTGCATCGCCCGCGCTGGGTGATCGGCGGGAATATTGAGCGCTTCGAAATTGTGGAAGTCGTCCTCGATCTCCGGACCCGAGGCGACCTCGAAGCCGGAGTATCGAAAGATGCTCTCGATGCGTAGCCGCGCCCTCGTGACCGGATGCACTGCACCCCTCGCCTCGCCGCGACCTGGCAAGCTGACATCGATCCGGCCCGCCCCAAGCCCCGCCTCGATGGCGGCCGCGGCAAGTTTTTCGGTTGCCGCATCGATCGCGCTTTGCAGCGCTTGCTTCGCTTCATTGATGCGCGCCCCGGCCGCCGGTCGTTCAGCAGCCGGCAAGGCCCCGAGCGCCTTCAGTTGCTCGGTCAATAGGCCCTTTTTGCCGAGCCAACGCACGCGCACCTCACCGAGGGCGGCGAGCGTTGCGCTCGCCGCCACCTCATCAGTTGCTTGGCGGACCAAGGTCGCGAGATCGCCCACGACCGATCCTCAAGCGATGCCGAGCGCTGCCTTGACCCTCGTGGCGATCGCCGCAAACGCCGCTGCGTCGTGCACGGCGATGTCGGCGAGCATCTTGCGGTCGATTTCGATGTTGGCGATCTTCAGGCCATTCATCATGCGGCTGTACGACAGATCAAATTGCCGCGCTGCCGCGTTGATGCGCTGAATCCAAAGTGCGCGGTAATCGCGCTTCTTGAGACGGCGACCCTTGTAGGCGTACTGACCCGCCTTGATTACCGCCTGCTTGGCAGCACGATAGACTTTACGACGAGCGTTGTAATAGCCCTTCGCCTTACCCAAAACTTTCTTGTGGCGACGACCCGCCGTCACCCCACGTTTTACTCTTGCCATGTTTATTTACCTCGGAGGATAACTTAGGCGTGCGGCAGCAACTGGTCGAGACGACCGACATCGCTCTCATGCACGAGGCTCGAGCCGCCCGAGCGCAGCTGGCGCTTGGTCTTGCGCGGCTTATGGCCGAGGTTATGTCGGCGGCCGGCGGAATAGGACTTGTAGCCCTTCGCCGTTTTGCGAAAACGCTTCGCTGCCGCCCGGTTGGTTTTCAACTTGGGCATTGCAATCACTCCTTTTTGCCTGCGCTCACAAGGCCCCCGAGGGCCCGCTTGCGCGCGGATGAACCGGCGGCACCACCCCACCATGGGGAGGTCGCGCTCAGCGCATCACTTCTTTTTCTCGGCGCAAACACCATGACCATCTGCCGACCTTCCATCAGTGGGTTCTGTTCGACGTTCGCCTGGACGGCGAGGTCTTGAACCAACCGATCGAGGAGTCGGCGGCCGATCTCCTGATGCGCCATTTCTCGGCCACGGAACCTCAGGGTAACCTTGGCCTTGTCACCCTCGACCAGAAAGCGCAACAGATTACGCAATTTGACTTGGTAATCGGCCTCTTCCGTACCGGGACGAAACTTCACTTCTTTGACTTGCTGCTGCTTCTGCTTCCTCTGCGCCGAGTGGGTTTTCTTCTTCTGTTCGAAGAGAAACTTGCCAAAATCCATGATACGGACCACCGGAGGTTCCGCCATCGGCGACACTTCCACCAGATCGAGATCGCTGATTTGCGCCAACTGCAGAGCTTCGAATCGGGTCATGATTCCGGCCTGCGCGCCGTCTGCTGCGATCACCCGCACCTGCTGTGCCGTGATTTCCTCATTGCGCCGAATGCGCTTTGTTGCTGTCGAGATACGTCAATCCTCCAACAATCGGCGCCCGCGGCTATCTAGTTCGACGCGCAACCGCTCGACGAAAGCCTGCGGGGACATTTGACCCAGATCCTTGCCGCTGCGGGTACGCACGGACAGAAACTGCGCTG
>VGTW01000117.1 GCA_016874555.1 Gammaproteobacteria bacterium
CCAGCACACCCTCGGGCACCGTCGTGCGTCCACCGCGGCCATCCCGCATGCCACCCTGGCTACGCTCCTCGCTCGTCAGGTCACGCACCACGAGCCCCAGACGATCCGCCGAATTTTCCGGCTCGGCGCGCTGATTGTCGGCCACCACCGGACCCGCGGGCTCGAGCTCGCCAACGCGAACTCTAACGGCGCGCTTCGCGCGATCGCGCCAGACCTCGAGCGTTACTTCGCTGCCGGGTCGAATCTGACCGATCACCGTCGGCAGTTCTTCGGAGCGTTCGATCACGCGGCCGTTGGCTGACAGAATGATGTCACCCTGACGCAGACCCGCTTTATCGGCCGGCCCATCGGTTTCGACACCGCCCACCAAGGCCCCGCGCGGCCGATCGAGACCGAAGCTCTCGGCAAGCGTGGCGTCGAGCTGCTGAATAGAGACACCGATCTTGCCTCGGCTGACCCGACCTTTGGCGATGAGCTGATCGCGCACGCTCACCGCAACGTCAATCGGAATCGCAAAAGAGATCCCCATGTACCCGCCCGAGCGGCTGTAAATCTGCGAGTTGATGCCGACCACTTCGCCCGCAAGATTAAAGAGCGGTCCGCCGGAGTTACCAGGATTTACCGCGACATCCGTCTGAATGAAATTGACGTAGTTGCTGTCACCGCCGGGCAAGCCGCGCGCCGTGGCGCTGACGATTCCTGCCGTGGCGGAGTTATCGAAACCGAAGGGTGAACCGATCGCGAGCACCCACTCGCCAGGACGCAGCTTCGACGGATCACCGATGCGTACCATCGGCAACGCCTGCGCTTCGATCTTCAGTACGGCCACGTCCGTCGGTTTGTCGAGACCGATGACCTTGGCATTGAATTCGCGACGATCGGTGAGTCTGACCGTGACCTCTTCCGCTTGGTCGACCACGTGCGCGTTGGTGAGGATGTAGCCATTACTGCTGACGATGAAACCTGAGCCCTCGCCGCCCGGACGACGCAAGCCGTCATTATCGTCGCCCGGCGCCTCGCGGCCCGGCGCATCGCCACGACCACCCGGCGCGCCGGGGATACCGAAGCGGCGGAAAAATTCAAAGAAAGGATCGTCCGGTGACATGCCGGGAGCACCCACGCGAACCCGTCTGCCCTTGGTCGTAATATTGACCACTGCAGCGCCTTGTTGCTGCACGAGTGAAGCGAAGTTCGGCAAGGACACCGCCGGCGCAGATGCGCTCGCGGTGCCTACGGCGGGTGCTTGCGCAAGCGTGGCGAGCGGCGCTCCCGACGCACTCGAGTTGTCTGGCTGGCACGCGCTTAAGACAAGAGCGAAAGCGATCGCAGCAACACTGCGACGGACGAACGGACGTCGTGACATATCGATGACCCACTGCATGGACAAACACCCTCTTGACAGCGCGAGGCGGGAAAAGTTCACGATCGCGATCGCAGTACGACCGCTAATACAATCGAGATAAACAGCAAAAACAACAGCGGAACATTGCCGAAGCGCAGATAAGGCGATATTCCAGTACGCGGTACGATTTCCGAGTGCAACACTGCCTGCTGGAAATCAGGGGCGCGCGCCACAAACTCGCCACGCGGCCCGATCACTGCAGAAATACCGTCATTTGCGGCGCGTACCAGGTAGCGCTGTGCTTCGATCGCTCGCATCTGCGAAATCTGTAAATGCTGATGACGTGCCGTCGAGCGCCCGAACCAGGCATCGTTTGTAACATTGACGAGCGCTGTAGACGCCCGCGCGGCGGCGAGTTGCGAACTCGCGTAAGCGTCTTCGTAGCAAATGCTAGCCGCAAGTGCGAGGCCGCCTATTTGCAGCGGGGGCTGCGTCGCTGCGCCACGGGAGAAATCGGAGTACGGTAAGCTCATGAGCCGCATCCAGCGTCGCACCGCCTCAGGCACCGGGAAAAACTCGCCGAAGGGCACCAGATGATGTTTGTCGTACCAAGTGATTTTTTTGTCGATAGCCAGTATCGAGTTGAAATAAAGTGGACGGTCACCGCTCTCGGCAGGCTCCGTACGGATCAGGCCGAGCAAAAGACTGGAACCTGCGCCCTCGGCCGCGCTTGCCAGTTCACTGAGGTACGGCACGATATTGTTGGCCAGCTCCGGCGCAGCTGCCTCAGGCCAAACAATAAGCGGCGTACCCAGCGCCGACAGCGTGAGGTCCCGATATCTGCGCAGGCTATAATCGCGATTTTCTGCCAGCCATTTTTGATCCTGCGGAATAGCCCCCTGGATGATTGCGACGCCGACCGGCTCGCCGCTTGCGCGCGTCCACTCGATACGCCCGAGCGTAAAACCAAGTAACCACGGCAACACCATTACAAGCAGCACTTGCCATGCAAGCAGTCTTTTCTGTACTTGTAGATGTCTGGAGCGACTCTCAGTGAACCAAAATGCTAGTGCACCGGCCAGTAACGCCACAAGCAAAGATATCGTATATACACCGCCGAGCGGCGCCCAGCCGGCAAGCCAAGTACCGGTCTGCGAATAGCCGAGCGACAGCCAGCCAAACCCTGATAAAAACCAACCGCGCACCCACTCGAGTAACACCCATCCCGCCGGCATAGCGATCAACCAACGCACCGCACCGTACCGCGGAAAAAAGCGTACTGCGACATAACCCAGTAACGCCGAATAGCAGGCCATCAGCGCCACCAAGCCGAGCATCAAGGTCAAGGCCAACCACACCGGCGCCTTCCCGAAGCCATGGATGCTGACGCACAGCCAATAAGTGCCGGCCGCGAAGGTGCCGCAGCCGAAGGCGAAACCCATCGACGCCGCGCGTCCGGGCGATGCCAGGTGTCCGGGCGAGGTCGCGCGATCAACCGACACCAATTGAGAGGCTGATGCGCCGGGCATAGGCGTGGCCCCGCCCCACAAGTAAAAAAGCACCGCAAGCGCGATGACGGCCAATGGCCAAAGATTGAATGGCGCGAACGCCAGCGGCAGCGCCGCGCCGGCAAGAAATGCCACGAGGTGTACACGCACGGCATTCCCCATGCCGTCCAGCCAGGCACCCAGAATTCGAACCAACGCCGCGTCAGCGCTCAGCCGCTGCTCCCGCGATATTCGATGGGGAGCACGTCTTGCGGCGGGATAACCTTGAGCGCATCGACCCGACGACGATCGGCGCGCAGAACGCGCACCTCTATGCCTTCGATGATCACGGTCTCGCCGCGACGCGGCAGGTGTCCGAGTTGCTGCATCACGAGACCCGCTACGGTATCGAACTCGGCATCGGATAAGGTCGTAGAGAAGTATTCATTGAATTCGGCGATCGGCGTACTGCCGCGCACTACGAATTGTCGTTCGGTTTCTTTCCGAATGTTGCTGTCGTCCTCGACGTCGAACTCGTCGTCGATCTCGCCGACGATTTGCTCGATCGCATCTTCAATAGTGACCAGTCCGGAGACCCCGCCATACTCGTCGACTACAATCGCCATATGGTTACGATTTCTACGGAATTCTTTGAGCAATACATTGACACGCTTCGATTCAGGGACCACGACAGCCGAGCGCATGCACTCGCGGATATCGAAATCGTCTTCGCGACCCGCTGCGTAAAGCCGCAGTACATCTTTGGCAAGCAGGATGCCGACGATATCGTCGCGGTCGTCATCAATTACCGGGAACCGCGAGTGCCCGGACTCGACGATAATCGGCAGCAGTTTTTCCGGGGGATCGTCACGGCGGACGGGCACCATCTGCGCACGCGGGATCATGATGTCACGCACCTGCAGGTCGGATACGCCGAGTGCGCCTTCGAGCATTTGCAGCGCATCGGCGTCGATCACTCCGCGGTCGAGCGCCTGACGCATGAGCTGCACCAGATCTTCGCGGTCTTCCGCCTCGCCGGAGAATCGGCGCCCGAGCTTTCGTACCCAGCTCATTGGACCGTATCGCGGGTTGGTCATCGTCGCTCCGACGCGGCCGCTCGCTCCGAAACGGCTGAAGAAATGCGGTACGGATCGGCAATGCCGAACCGCGCCAGAACAAGACGCTCGCGACGCTCCATCCGCGTCGCGTCCGACTCACGCTCGTGGTCGTGACCAAGCAAATGCAGGGCACCGTGGATCAATACATGCGCCCAGTGGTCATCGAGTCGCTTGTTTTGTTGCTTCGCCTCGCGTGCGACCACCGGCGCACAGACCACAATATCACCCAAAGACGAGCGCGCCTTGTTGTCAGCTGCATCGGCAGGCGCCGGAAACGAAAGCACATTGGTGGGGTAATCGCGGCCGCGCCATAGTAGATTGAGGCGCTGACCCTCGGCCGCACCGACGATGCGTACCGCAAGCTCCGTACCATTTCCCTTGATGCCGATGGCCGCACGCACCCAACGCCCGATGCGTGTCGTGCCCGGCACGCCACCACGCACGCTGCTGCGTACCTCGACTATGAGCTGGGCACTGACACGTGTCATGGGCAGCCGGCTCCGTCGAGCGCTTCGTAGGCTTGCACGATCCGCTGCACGAGCGGATGACGTACAACATCGCGCGCCTCAAAGAATTGATAGCCGACACCCTGTACGTTCCGCAGAACCTCGAGCACATGCCGCAGACCAGAGAGCTTGCCGACCGGAAGATCGGTCTGAGTGACGTCGCCCGTGACAACGGCGCGCGAACCGAAGCCGATCCGCGTGAGGAACATTTTCATTTGCTCAGTGGTGGTATTCTGCGCCTCATCGAGAATGATGAAGGAATCATTGAGCGAACGCCCGCGCATAAAAGCCAGCGGCGCGACCTCGATCACGTTGCGCTCGATGAGTTTAGCGACTCGATCGAAGCCCATCATTTCATAGAGAGCGTCGTACATGGGCCGTAAGTAGGGATCGACTTTTTGGGTAAGATCGCCGGGCAAAAATCCGAGCCGCTCACCCGCCTCGACCGCGGGACGCACCAACACGATGCGTCTTACCCGGTCGGCCTGCAGCGCCTCGACGGCGCAGGCCACCGCGAGGTAGGTTTTGCCGGTGCCTGCGGGACCGACGCCGAAAGTGAGATCGTTACGACGAATGCGCCGCAGGTATTCGCGCTGATTAGCACCGCGCGCACGGATTGTGCCGCGCAGGGTGCGTAGCTCCGTGTCGGTATCACCAGTCTCGGCCGCCGCATCGACATCTTTGCCGAGTGCAGGCGCGTTCTCATCTACCTCTGCGGATCCGACGATTGGCTCTGGAGACAGACGGCTGCGCGGAGTGTACTCGGTATCATGCTCGCGCAGCGCAAGATGTACGGTCTCAGGGGTAATGTAATCGGTGCGGGTATTACGAAACAGATCCCGCAGCAGCGCTTCGGCGCCGGTCGCTTTGTCGCCCTGCACGCGGAAACTGCTGCCGCGACGGCGCACCTCGACTCCCAGCCTCGATTCGATCAGCCGCAAATTTTCGTCCAACGGACCGCAAAGGTTTGCGAGCCGTTCGTTGTCGGGAGGCTCCAAAGAAAACTCGCGCAGCGCCAGGGCAGGAGAGTTAGCCACGGACGGTCTCGGCGGCAACAATGCGGCCGCGCAGCGAGTGAGCCTTCGCCTCAGTGATTTCAAGGTCGACGAAATGACCGAGCAGCTTGGCGGGCCCCGGGAAGTTGACCCAACGATTGTCTTCGGTGCGACCAGCCAATTCGCTTTGGTCTTTCCGGGAGGGCCGCTCGATCAGCACACGCTGCACGCTACCCACCAGCGAGCGACTGCGTGCCTGAGCGTTTTCTTCGAGCAAGGCCTGCAGACGAGCGAGCCTCACTTGCTTTTCTGCGTACGGCGTCTGGTCGGGCAGCGAGGCGGCGGGTGTGCCCGGCCGACGACTGTAGAGAAAGCTGAACGAGTGGTCGATGTGGAGATCGCGCACCAAACTCATCGTCGCCTCGAAGTCGCGCTCGGTTTCGCCTGGAAAACCCACGATGAAATCGGAGGTGACGGAAATGTCGGGTCGCACGGTGCGCAGCTGGCGAATACGTGACTTGAACTCGAGCGCGGTGTAGCCGCGCTTCATCAGCGCGAGCACCCGATCGGAGCCCGACTGAACCGGCAGATGCAGATGGTTGGCAAGTTTGGCTAAGCTGGCGTAGGCCTCGATGAGGCTGTCGTCGAACTCGAGCGGATGCGACGTGGTGAAGCGAATGCGCTCGACGCCTTCGATGGCGGCGACGTAATGCAACAAGGTCGCAAGATCGACCAGCGCGCCGTCGGCCATGGCGCCTCGGTAAGCATTGACGTTCTGACCGAGCAGAGTGACTTCGCGCACGCCTTGTGCTGCAAGCTTGGCGACTTCGTCGACCACCGAATCGAGCG
>VGTW01000118.1 GCA_016874555.1 Gammaproteobacteria bacterium
CCGGTGGATCGCGGCTTCCGCTGGACAGTGGGAGCGTATTACTTTGCCGCGGCGGATGATGCCGTTCGTGACGATAAGTTATACAGCACCGGTGCGTTGATTGTGCCAAACGGAGCAGCGACACTGACTTATAGAGATATTAAGAACACTGCCACCTTCGGTAGCCTCGAGTACGACATCACCGACAAATGGACGGTTACCGCCGAGGCGCGGCAGGCTAAAGAGGAGATTGAGCAAAAGTCTGAGGCGTTCGCCACCAATGCTATAGCACGAACCCCCGGGCGCACTTTTGATGGAACGTTTGAGAGTTACACGCCGCGTTTCACGGTTCGGTACAAGCCCAATGAGGATCTCTCGCTGTTCGCCAATTTCGCCCAGGGCACCAAACCGGGTGGCTTCAATAGCGCAGGCGTTCTGCCGCTGCTTGAAGCGCTGGGGAAGTCGGCTCCGATTAAGGAAGAGGACTCGGAGGTTATCGAACTTGGTGCCAAGTTCGACTGGGGGCAGCGCTTCTCTGGATCGGTCACTGGCTTTGATATCCAGCTCACCAATCAGCAGCTGACACAAAATATTGTTGCCGTTGTTAATGGGGTGGCGATCGCGAACTCGTTCATTGAAAACGTGGGCAAAACGAGCTCCAAGGGCATTGAGCTTGAGTTCAACGCAGTCGTCACAGACAGTCTGCGCATCAGCCTGGGCGGCGCTCTCATCGACGCAACTTTTGATGAATACATTAATTCGGATCAAGCGGATCTGTACAGTAACCGACCCGCCACCGCGTTCACGGCCGTCTCTGCAGCTAACCCACGCGGCTGTGGCACTCTTGGAGCATCGGTTGCCGCAAATGCTGCGGCCTGTGCTGCATTGCGCGCGCAGGATAACATCGAGTTTGGTAATGTCGCCGGTAATCGCACGCCGCGGTCACCAGAGTGGAATGGGTACATCACTTCGCGATACACCCGCCCGCTCGACGATGACATGAGGCTGGTGGTCGGTGTCGATCTCACGGCCGAAGGCTCTAAGTTCGCGCAGCTGCATAACCTTGCGGAGACGGGAGCCCGAACCTACGTTAACGCGCGCGCCGCGGTCGAGACTGACACCTGGAACGTGACACTCTGGGGTCGTAACATGAATGATGACGACACCGCGCTCGATATCCTTCGTTATATCGACGGTCGTGGGCTTCCAGGAGCTGCTTGGGTGGCCACGCGTGGCTTTGTGATCTCGCTTCCAAAGCCACGACAGTTCGGTCTGACGGCAAGTTATAAGTTCTAAAACTTGCTCATACCTTTCGCTATTCGCTGGTCAGTTTGATTGGTTCGTAGCGTAATTCACGACATGCTGGTGCAGCCGACCTCGGAAGAGGCGGCTCGCCAGCGGTTCGTCGTAGCGTTAAAACAAGCGCTCAATCAGGGTCTGCGCATCAGTCAAGCAGCGCTATTCGAAAAGGTGGTCGCGCCTGCTTGGCGCGAGCGACACGGTCGGAACCCCGAAACGCGCGCTGATATCCGCACAGCGATGCAAGCCGACCCGGCTTATCGCAGTTGGTCCTCGCTGGCGCGCGCCTCGCAAGAACAATTGTGGATCGCGGTTGGCGACAGTGTGTTTAGAGAGGCCCCGAGACTCGCGGCGATGGCGGCCACACTCAATGCCGCGCCGACCCGCCGCGGCTCGCTGACTCTCGATCCCAACTTTGTACCACCGCGCGGCGTCACTGCCGTCGATATTCACCTGCAAACTGGCGGCTACGCCCTCGATCTCGGTGATGGCGATTGCTCCGCGGGCGCGCTCTACGAATCGGGCGGCAACCTTTACGCTTTTGGTCAAGGCATCAGCCGTAACGACAGCAAGGCAGCGCACGTTCAGCGCTTCATTGCCCAACGCTTTCCGCACCTCAAACCCCAAAGAATTCTCGACATGGGCTGCTCGGCAGGTTCGGCGAGCGTGCCGTATGCCGAAGCCTTCCCCGATGCTGAGGTCCACGCCATCGACGTCGGCAGCGGTATGCTTCGCTATGCGCACGCCCGGGCTGAGGCGCTCGGTGCCGCCGTGCATTTTCATCAGATGGATGTCGCAGCAACTCGGTTCGCCGACGATTCCTTCGACCTCGTCATCTCGCATAACTTGATGCACGAGATCTCCGCGCCCACGCGGCGCGGCATGCTGCGCGAGAGCCTTCGACTATTGCGACCGGGCGGTGTCTGCGTGCATCAGGATATTCCACTTCGCTACCAAGGTCTGGCGGAATTCCGCAAGTTCGAGATGTCCTGGGACACCCTCAACAATAACGAGCCCTACTGGGAGGTCTATGCCAACGCCGACCTCGAGCCCGAGCTGTTGGCCGTAGGGTTCGCCAAAGATTGTATTCATGTCGGTAGCCTGCCTGCCCGCGAAGGTACGCTGCCCTGGTTTGTCGCCTGTGCCTGGAGACCTTTGTGACGGTAAGGATTTCTCGTAGTTTCCCTATCAACGGTCACGTTACAAGCTTTATCGACGGCGCACCGGTCACCCCCAAAGCGAAGGGTCACGACATCGAGGTCGTCAATCCGACCACCGAGCAAGTCATCAGTCGTCTGCGCGAGGCAGACGCCGCGGAGGTCGATGCTGCCGTCACCGCGGCACGACGCGCCTTCGATTCCGGTCGCTGGCCGCGCATGGACATCATCGAGCGCAAAGACATTCTCTACTCGATTCGGGATCATCTGCGGAAAAACGCTGAGGAACTCGCTTACCTCGAATGTCTGAACACCGGGCTGCCACTACACAGCGTCGCCGTGCATGTGCAACGTATGGCTCGCAACTTCGAATTCTTTACCGAAGTCGCGAGTAACGTCCACGGCGAAACCTACACCCAGACTGCAGGCTATCTGACCTACGTCACGCGCGAGCCCAAGGGTGTTGCCGGCTGCATTGCGCCGTGGAATGCCCCGCTCGCGCTCGCTTCGATGCGCGTCGCAACTTGCATTCCGTGGGGCAATACCTGCGTGCTAAAGCCCTCGGAATACACGCCTCTCTCGATGCGGCGCATGGTCGAGATCTTTCATGAAGCCGGCCTGCCGCCGGGCGTGGTCAATCTGGTCAACGGACGCGGCGCCATCACCGGCGATGCGCTGGTGAATCACCCGGGTATCGATATGGTCGGCTTCACAGGCGGTACCTCGACGGGCCGTGCGATTGCCGCCACCGCCGGGCGTAACCTGAAGCCCGTCGCGCTGGAACTCGGTGGCAAATCCGCGAATATCATTTTTGATACGGCCGATGTCGAACGCGCGCTCGATGGCGCCCTCGCCGGCATCTTCGGCAACAACGGCCAACAATGCCTCGCAGGCTCGCGAATCCTAGTGCAGCGCGGAGTCGCCGATTCCCTTATAGAACGCTTTGTAGCTCGCGCCAAAAAAATCAGACTTGGCGATCCCCTGTTACCGACCACCGAAATCGGTCCGCTGGCCTTTCGTCAACACATGGAGCGCGTGCTGTCTTTTGTCGATATCGCCAAGGCTGATGGCGCCACCTTGCTCACGGGCGGCAAGCGCTCGGCGGCGCACGACAAGGGCTTGTTTATCGAACCCACGGCGGTGATGGCGCCCACCAACGATGCACGAGTCTGCCAGGAGGAGATCTTTGGCCCATTCGCAACTTTCCTCACCTTCGACACGCTGGATGAAGCCATTCGCATTGCCAACGATTCGAAATTCGGCCTCGTCAATTATGTGTGGTCGGAAGATCTTCACACCGTGATGCGCTGCTCGCGCGACATTCGCGCCGGCACGGTGTGGGTCAACACGCCGATGATGCGCGAATTGCGCGCGCCTTTCGGGGGTTACAAGGAATCGGGCATCGGTCGCGATGGCCCGCAGGCAAGCCTAGAGTTTTTCACCGAACTGAAGGCTACCATCATCCCGATCGACCCGGTGAAGATGCACCGCTACGGCGTCGCTTGAGCACGGCTTTGCGCCTGAGCGCTGGCTTGCGCAGACCCGGGAACTGATTCGACAGGGTCATCGTCCCGGCCTGTATGTTCTGGATGAAATTGACGAGTACCCCGTTCGGGTCACGCAAGGTCAATTCCTTGGATAACACCTGGCGCTCGGCAATTTCGAGTAACGTTGGTGGGCAAACAATTCGTAACTTCAACCGCTTCGCGCCGCGATGTACGGCATCGACATCGGGCGTATGAAAGACGAGACAGGCTTCGCCCGCATTAGCCTGCGCGAGTGATGGTTGACGCACCCGCAGTGGTAAGGGTCGCTGCAACTCGAACAGCCCAACCATGCCCCAATCGACATCCTCCGATTGCAGGATGATCCAACGTACCGCCCCCGGCGGTACACCAAGCAGTTTGAAGATGGCGGGTACTTCCTTGCCCATCTTGCCCTGCACCCAGACATTTAGCCCGAGCACGTCACGATAGAAGCGCAAGGACTTGTTCAGATCGGTCACGATGATCGCGGTACGTTTGAGCGGCGTGACGAGTGACATGAGCGACTCCCCTGCGACGGTGATACTCTGCATTGAGTTGATGTATTTAAAGCGTAGGCTGCGATGTTAACGGAGCCCAACATGATCGAGCCGTGGAATCTCACAGTCGTGCAACCGGCGGTCAAGCCGGTCTTCAAGGGTGACGCGCCGCTGCGTCGCGACGCTCTTCGGGAAAATCTCGAGCGCGCCTGTCAGCACATACGAACAGCGCAACGCTATTCCCGCAGTAAGGTCGTAGTCTTTCCAGAGTTTTTTTTGCATGGCTTTCAACCAGGGCGCAGCAACGCGGATTGGATTGACGCTAGTCTGCACCTCGATGGTCCGGAGCTCGCGCAGCTTGGCGCAGCAGCCAAGACCGCAGGCTGCTACGTCGCCGGCATGATCTATGAAGTGCTCGACGAATTCCCTGGTCGGTTCTGGAATACCGCCGTAATTCTCGATCCGCAGGGTAAGGTCGCCCTGACCTATCGCAAGCTCTACGCGATGACCGGCAAGACACGCCCTGGCGATGTCTATGACGAATACATTCGTCGCTACGGTGGCCCCAATGCGCTCTTTCCGGTACTGAGCACGCCGTACGGAAATCTCGGCTGCCTGGTCTGCTACGACATCAACTTTCCTGAGGTTGCACGCTGTCTTGCACTCAATGGTGCGGAGATTCTATTGCATATCTCGAGCGAAGGGCGCAGCGGCTATCACTTGCCCGACGGCGGTTGGGAACTCGCACGTCGCGTACGCGCCTATGAAAACCACGCCTATCTCGCGATGTCGAATTGCGGTCCCAATATCGACGGTGAGGCGCCGGAAGATGTGTCGCATGGTCACTCGCAAGTGATCCATTTCGACGGCAAAGTGCTCAACATGGCAGAATCGGCAGGAGAAACTTTGATCACCGCCGAAATCGATATCGAGGCTCTGCGCCGTCGACGTTCGCGTGCCAGCCTTAATTTTTTGGCTGAACTGTCCACCGGCATTCACGCACCAATCTACGCCGCGGCGCGCCATTGGCCGCTCAATGGTTGGGCAGATACGCCGGGCACCGGCGTCGCCGAAAATCGCAAAGTCGAGGCGGAAGTCATCGCCGATCTCATACGCCGCGGTGTGCTCGTCGCCCCTACACGCGTCGAGGTACCGAGTGCCGGACGGTTACCGCAACAGGAATGAACGTACGACTCGGGCGTCTGCGGTGGGCGAGATATCTGCCATGGTTGCACGCGACGTTCGCCTTGCTGCTCCTGCTGCGGGCACTGCCCGCGCAGGCCGGAGGCATTTTGCGCACCGGCCATCCCGGTGAACCCGATTCCCTCGATCCGCACACCTCGGTCGCAGCGCCCGCGCTGATCGTGCAGAACGACTTGTTCGAGAGTCTGCTCACTCTCGATGCGCGCGGTCGACCGGTTCCGGGCGCTGCGCATCGCTACACGGTCAGCGCCGATGGCCGGCTTTATACCTTCATATTACGCCAAGACCTGATGTACTCGGACGGCAGACCGATTACCGCCGCTGATTTTGTCTGGTCGATTCGCAGGCTTGCCGACCCAGCAACGGCATCAACGAGTCTTGCCGGCTGGATCGACCTTTTAGAGAACGGCCGCGCCATCCTGCGCGGTGAGAGCTCGCCGAATACTTTGGGCGTCGATGCGCCCGACGAGCGTACCGTGCGTATCAGGTTGAATGCTGCCGCACCGTGGTTCCCGTCGATTGCTGCGTTTCCCGTGTTTGCACCGCTACCACGACATG
>VGTW01000119.1 GCA_016874555.1 Gammaproteobacteria bacterium
TTCTACCGCGTCACCGGCGAGAGCACGCAGCATCGCGGCGTCGAGCCTGACGTCGAACTCGCCTCGCCCATCAATCTCAAGGATGTCGGCGAGAGCGCGCTCGACGACGCCCTGCCCTGGGATCGTATCCAAGGTGCCGATTTCCGTGCGCTCGATACGCAATTGCCATCGATCGCCAAGCTCGCCATGGAAGAAAACGCCCGTCAGCAGCGCGATCCCGATTACCGTTGGCTGGTGAGCGACATTGCCGCACTCAATGAAATGCGTGAGCAAAAGTCGTTGTCACTCAATCTCGAAAAGCGCAAAGCGGAACGCACGCGTCTCGAGAACGAGCGGCTCAATCGCGAAAACTCGCGCCGCAATGCACGCGCCGAGACGCCACTCAAGGCAATCGGCGAACTCGATGGCTCAAAATTTCCGGATGTGGTGCTCGATCAGTCGACCGAAGTCATGGTCGACATGCTGAAGACGGCGGCGCCCGCGAAACCCGCGAAGCCCCGCCCGGTCACGGCGCGGCGCGAAGCCGCGTAAAGCCGTGCCCGCGCTCGAGGCAATACTCGAGCCATTTGTTGAGCATGATGTTGCGCGCCCAGCGCTGATCGAGATCTAGCCCCGCGTGCTGTCGCCAACTGCGCAGCAAGGGGTGCTCGTGGCGATTGGCCCAGGAGTGCGCCTCGGCGAGCCGGGCATCGTGATAGATGCGTACTTCCATGTCAGGCGCCGAGGAGATTGCAGAGCCCTCACCGAACACATAGGTGAGCTGCAGCATGGTGGTATACGGAGAGCGCTCGATGACGGCGAGTTCGAGCTCCACATCACCCTGGACGCTGGAGCGATGCAAACCATCGAGAGAGTGCAACTCGCCCGCAAGCTGTCCGAGCCGGCGGTAATTGCTCTCGTAAAGACTCATCAGCGCGACGAAACTGCCCGGGCGCGAGCGCCAGCTCGTCGGCAGCAAAGATTCAGTCGGCAGGTGCTGCGAGAGCCATTGCCGCAAGTCCCCTTTGCCACGCGTACGCGAATCCATGGCCGACACTATAGCCAAAATCCTTGAGGAATCGCGAGCTGCGAGGCAGGCGCTTCGGCAGATCTTGCCGTCATGGGCGAATGCGCCGCTCGACGCCGGTCGCCTCCAGAATACGCGCCGAGATCTCCTCGATCGAACACTCGGTCGTGTCGAGCACCGGAATGCCATTGCGCTGAAAGATGGCGTCGGCCGCGCGCGTCTCGAACTGCACTTGTTGCGCCGAAGAATAGCGACTGTTCGGACGTCGCTCCTGACGGATCTGCTGCAGCCGCGGCGGCGCAATGCGCAGACCAAACAGCTTGCCTTTGTGCGCCTGCAGCGCCGGCGGTAGCCGCGTCGACTCGAGATCGTCATCGGTCAGCGGATAGTTGGCGGCAAACACGCCGTATTGCATGGCGAGATAAAGACACGTCGGTGTCTTCCCCGAGCGCGACACGCCGACCAGGATCAGATCGGCACGGCCGTATTCGCGGTTCGAGCCGTCGTCGTTGGCGAGCGCGTAGTTGGTGGCATCGATACGAATCGCATAACCGACCGAGTCTGAAATGCCATGGGCCTTACCTGAACTGTGACTTGAGAGCGTACCGAGCTCGCGCTCCATCGGACCGACGAAGGCGTCAAAAAAGTCCAGAAAAAGCGCGTTGGTAGATCTCAGGATCAGACGCAGATCGTCTTGGACCAGCGTGCTGAAAACGATCGGTCGTACGCCGTCTTCGGCGCCGGCCGCGTGGATGCGTCGAACGGCGTCCTCCGCCTTGTCAATGCTGGATACAAATGGCAGAGTCACGGCCCGAAAACCTTGGCCGTCGAACTGCGTCAAGAGGCTGTGCCCCATAGTCTCGGCCGTCACGCCGGTCTGGTCTGAAACGAAAAACACCGTTCTGCTCGTCACTCTCGCCCCTCCCCACCGCTCAGTATCCCAACCGTCAGTCTTTCACCGCCGTTGCCCGAGGACAAGCCATTGCGCGTAGACCCCACGACCGCACTCGTACTGCCGTTCGAAGGGCTGAGCATGCACGACGTAGAAATCGTCGGCGGCAAAAACGCCTCGATCGGCGAAATGATCGGTTCGCTCGCGAAACTTGGGGTCAAAGTACCAGGTGGCTTTGCGACCACCGCCCTAGCCTATCGGCAAATGCTCGCGCAAGACGGACTCGATCAGCGTATCCGCGAGGTGCTCGCCGACCTTGATGTCGATGATGTCGAGCGTCTTGCCGAAGTGGGCGCCAAGATCCGCTGCTGGATTCTCGAAGCGCCCTTGCCCGCCGAACTCGAGCGCACCGTGCGCGAAGGTTATCGTCGCTTTGGCGTCGACGCCGCGGTCGCTGTGCGCTCCTCGGCAACCGCCGAGGATTTGCCTGAGGCTTCTTTTGCCGGTCAGCAAGAAACCTTTCTCAATGTGCAGGGCGAAGATGCAGTCATCGAAGCCATGCGCCACGTGTTCGCCTCGCTCTTCAATGATCGAGCGATCGCCTATCGTGTGCATCAAGGCTTTGATCATTCGCTTGTTGCACTCTCCGCCGGTATCCAGCAGATGGTACGCTCCGATCTCGGTGCGAGTGGCGTCATGTTCACGCTCGATACCGACTCGGGTTTTCGAGACGTAGTGTTTATCACGGCCTCATACGGTCTCGGTGAAACCGTCGTGCAGGGCGCCGTCAACCCGGACGAGTTCTATCTCTACAAGCCAGCGATCCGCGAGCACCGTTCTGCCGTGCTGCGACGTAACCTCGGCGCCAAGGCCATCAAGATGGTTTATGGCGCGCCAGGCTCGGGCGAACGCGTACGTATCGTCGATGTTCCCCCTGCGGATCGTAATCGATTTTCTTTGAAGGACGACGACCTGGTCGCACTCGCGCAACAGGCCTTGATCATCGAGCAGCACTACGGCCGACCAATGGATATCGAGTGGGGTAAGGATGGCGCGAGCGGCGAGCTCTTCATCCTGCAGGCACGCCCTGAGACCGTGCAAAGCCGAAGCGGTCGTACCATCCAGCGTTACACGCTCGCTAAGCGCTCGCGCGTGCTCACCGAGGGGCGCAGCATTGGTCAGCGCATCGGCGCAGGACCTGCGCGGGTTATCTCCTCAGTGTCGCAAATGACCCGCGTACAGGAAGGTGATGTTCTCATCGCCGATATGACCAACCCAGATTGGGAACCGGTCATGAAGCGCGCCGCAGCCATCGTCACCAACCGCGGTGGCCGTACCTGCCACGCCGCAATCATCGCGCGTGAACTCGGTATTCCGGCAGTCGTCGGCTGCGGTAACGCCACCGACGTCATCCGCGAGGGTCAGGCGGTCACGGTCTCCTGCGCCGAAGGGGATACCGGTTATGTGTACGAAGGCGCGCTCGATTTCGAGCAGCAGCAGATCGAGCTCAATTCTTTGCCGCTGGTACCTGTCAAAATAATGATGAACGTCGGCAATCCTGATTGTGCCTTCGACTTCGCCGGAATTCCGCACCGGGGTGTCGGTCTTGCACGACTAGAGTTTATCATCAACCGTATGATCGGTGTGCACCCGCGTGCACTCCTCGAATTCGACAAACTTGATCCGGCACTACGCGAAGAAATCCGTACACAAATCGCGGGCTACGCCGATCCGGTCAGCTTCTATGTGGAGAAGCTCGCCGAGGGCGTTGCGCAGATTGCTGCGGCCTTCGCCCCCGAGCCCGTCATCGTGCGGCTTTCCGACTTCAAATCGAACGAATATGCGACGCTCATCGGCGGGCGTCTTTATGAACCCACCGAAGAAAACCCTATGATCGGTTTCCGCGGCGCGGCGCGGTACATCGACCCCGCCTTCCGCGCGTGTTTCGAACTCGAGTGCCGCGCGCTACGCAAAGTGCGCGGTGAGATGGCTCTCAGAAACGTGCAGGTAATGGTGCCTTTCGTGCGCACGCTCACCGAAGCGGCCGAGGTCACCCGCCTGCTCGCCGCGAATGGCCTCAAGCGCGGCGAGAACGACCTCAAGATCATCATGATGTGCGAGCTACCCTCGAACGCCATACTCGCCGATCAGTTTTTAGAATATTTTGACGGGATGTCGATCGGCTCCAACGACATGACACAGCTCACTCTGGGGGTTGATCGCGACTCCAGCATCGTCGCGCGGCATTTTGATGAGCGCGATCCTGCAGTTAAAGCGATGCTCGCCATGGCCATCGCCGCCTGTCGCAAAGCCAATAAATACATCGGCATTTGCGGCCAAGGCCCGTCTGACCACCCCGACCTTGCACGCTGGCTCGTCGATCAAGGCATCGATAGCCTCTCGCTCAACCCCGACACCGTGATCGAGACCTGGACGATGCTGGCGGGTAACTCAGCCGCACGTTCCCGCGAGGAACGGACACACTGAGAGGTCGACGTTGCCGCCCGAGATGATCACGCCGATGCGATCACCGGGCTTGCCGATGCGCCCATCGATGAGTGCGGCGAGAGGCACCGCCGACGAAGGCTCGATCAGTATTTTGAGATCTTCGAGTGCGGTGCGGATTGCCTGAACAATAGCAGCCTCCGACACGGTGACGACATCGTCCACCCACTGCCTGAAGAGCGCAAAGGGCCGCACCCCGATCGAGCCACGCAGCCCATCGGCAATTGTCGTCGGTGATCCAGACATACCGACCCGCGTACCACCGTAAAACGAACGCGCGGCATCATCCGCCATCGCCGGCTCTGCGCCGACTATCTTGCAGTTCAGCGCCATGCGCTTGGCAGCGATCGCTGTGCCCGAGAGCAATCCACCGCCACCCACCGGCGCCGTCAGCACATCGAGAATCGGATGCTCCGCCAATAGTTCGATGGTCGCCGTCCCCTGCCCCGCTATCACCCGCGAGTCATCAAAAGGGTGAACCACCACCGCGTCCGTGCGCTCGATCACACCTGCTAACGCCGCCTCGCGCGCCGCGAGACCCGGCTCACAGCGAACTAACTCCGCGCCCGCGGCTGTAATGGCCGCGAGCTTTACCGGCGAAGAATCACGCGGCACGACCACGATGCAACGCCACGCGAGCTCACGCGCCGCGTGCGCAAGGGCTGCGCCGTGATTACCCGAAGAATGCGTAGCTACAACGCGCGGGACCGGGCCGCCGTCCTCACTCTGCTGCTGTGCTTGTTGCTCGAGCAGCAGCAAAGCGTTCATTGCGCCGCGAAATTTGAAGGCACCGACGCGCTGCAAGTTCTCGCACTTGAAGAATACCTGACGATCGACGCGCGCATCGAACTCGGGCGAGATCAAAACTGGTGTGCGACGTACTCGTCCTCGCAGGCGGCCGTGAGCTGCGACGAGATCGTCGAAGCTCGGCAAATCGACGGCAGTGGCCTCACCCGTCACGACATTGCGCTCCCGCGTATCAGCATACGATCTCGCACATCAGCATGCACCTCGAGGTCCAAGGACAAAGAAATGCTCGCGGTAATATTGTAGTTCACGCACTGACTCGCGAATGTCATCGAGCGCGAGATGCGTTCCCTCTTTGCTGAAAGCATCGGCAATGTCGGGCGCCCAACGCTTGGCGAGCTCTTTGACGGTACTCACATCGAGATTACGATAATTGAAGAATGCTTCGAGCGTCGGCATCAAGCGCGCCATGAAGCGCCGATCTTGGCAGATGCTATTACCGCACATGGGCGAGGCGCCAC
This sequence comes from Gammaproteobacteria bacterium, assembly GCA_016874555.1. Taxonomy (GTDB): domain Bacteria; phylum Pseudomonadota; class Gammaproteobacteria; order Steroidobacterales; family Steroidobacteraceae; genus UBA964. The sequence goes on from VGTW01000119.1 coordinate 5,672, forward strand.
GCTCCACATACTGCGCCAAAAACTCGAGCGACGACTGCTCCGCTTCCGCGAGTGTCACAGTGCTTGCGCGCACCCTGGCGAGCAGCCCTGAGCCGCCATGCTGTCGTTGATTCCACTCATCCATCCGCGAAAGCGCAGCTTCATCGGTGTGAATGGCAAGCACCGGACCCTCGGCGATCAAGCGCAAGGACGGGTCGGTGACGAGGGTAGCGATCTCGATGATGGTGTCGGACTCGGGTTTGAGCCCAGTCATCTCGAGGTCGATCCAGATCAATACGTCGCGACTTGGCATGGTTAACAGGTAGTCTAGCAGAGGCTACAGTGCCGGCTTCCAACGGAGATCGGAAACCCCTTGGAGTTTGACGCTCAAGTGATCGCGGCTTACGGGCGAAATCTGCGCCTGCGTGATGCTAACGGTCGCGTGCTGCAGGGTCGTCCCTTCGGTCGCAAGCTGCAGGTGGTGTGCGGCGA
>VGTW01000120.1 GCA_016874555.1 Gammaproteobacteria bacterium
TACCGGGCTTGCCCATCGCTCGGAGTGGGTGGGCGAAAAGCGCGGCGTGCGCTACATCAATGATTCCAAGGGCACCAACGTCGGTGCGACGGCGGCTGCAGTGCGTGGCATGCCGGGAAGCGTGTTGCTGATCGCGGGTGGTGATGGCAAAGGCCAGGATTTCGCTCCGCTCGCCGCGGCCTTGCAGGGCCGCGTCAGACGCGCGCTGCTGATCGGTCGTGACGCGGCGCAGTTAGCAGAGGCACTCGAGGGAAGCTGCGAGTGGCAGTGCTGCGACTCGCTCGAAGCAGCGGTCGAGGCGGCGGCCATACACGCCAAGCCCGGCGAGATCGTCCTGCTCTCGCCGGCGTGCGCGAGTCTCGACATGTTTAGTGATTATGCCGAACGCGGTAATCGCTTCGCCGCCGCTGTGGGTAGGTTACCCGCATGAGTTCTTTCACGCTGCCAGCGCGTGGCGGTGGTCGACCGACCACCATCCATATAGATACCGTGATGTTATTGTTGGTCTGGAGCATCGTACTGCTCGGCTTGATTGTCGTAGCCTCAGCCTCGATGTCGATTGGCACCAAAGAATTCGGCGATCCGTTCATCTATATCGAGCGTCAGTTTGTGGTGGTGATCGTCGGCAGCGTTGCAGCGTGCTGCGCGCTCGCGGTGCGCACTGAGTGGCTGGAGCGCTTTGCACCTTTGTTGCTGGTTGGCGCGTTGCTGTTATTGATTGCCGTGTCGATTCCCGGTGTCGGCCACGTCGTCAACGGCAGCCGGCGTTGGATTCGTTTGGCCGGTTTCAACTTTCAGCCTTCCGAGGCCGCGCGCGTGATGGTCCTCGTATTCATTGCAAGTTATGCCGTGCGCCGGGAAGCGGAGCTGCGCGGCTCCTTCATGGGTCTCGTCAAGCCGCTCGGCGTGATCGGTGTTTGTTTTAGTCTGCTGCTGCTGGAGCCAGACTTCGGCGCAGCGACCGTACTAGCGGCCACCGCCTTTGGCGTGCTCTTCATCGCGGGCGCGCGTTTGCGTGATGTGCTGACGCTCGCGGTGGTGGGTGTCGGATTGTTGGCAACGTTCGCCGTCTCATCGCCTTACCGACTACGTCGGCTCACCTCGTTTCTCGACCCTTGGCAAGACCCGTTCAACAGTGGCTTTCAGCTAACGCAAAGTTTGATAGCCATCGGGCGCGGCGGCTGGACGGGAGTCGGCCTAGGTGAGAGCGTACAGAAGCTTTTTTATTTACCCGAGGCCCATACTGATTTCCTGTTCGCGGTGCTCGCTGAAGAATTGGGTCTGCTTAGCATCCTGCTCACGATCGGACTGTTCGTGGCGCTTGGGCTGCGCGCCTTGTGGATCGCGCGCCTCGCGAGTGTGGCGGGTCTCAAGTTTCCGGCTTATCTCGCGGCCGGCTTTGGTCTGTGGGTGGCGATGCAGACCTTCATAAACATGGGCGTCAACATGGGCTTGCTGCCCACCAAAGGTTTGACGCTGCCGCTCATGAGTTACGGCCGCTCGAGCATGATCGTCACGCTCGCCTGGGTCGGGATGGTGCTGCGGGTGTATCACGAGGCCGTGCAGGCCTCGCGCGGCACGGTCGCCGCGAGTTTGCGCGGCACTCATGCCGCGCGAGCACGCGATGGCGGGACTGCGGAGGTGCTACAAGCGTGAGCAGACCTTGCGTCATGATCATGGCGGGCGGTACCGGTGGACATGTATTTCCGGCGCTGTCGCTCGCAGCCTGGCTGCGGTCTAGAAACTTTGAAGTAGTTTGGCTCGGTACTCGCGTGGGTATCGAGGCGCGTCTCGTGCCTGCTGTGGGCATCGAGGTTGAATGGATCGATATTGGCGGCTTACGCGGCAAAGGGTTTCGCACTTTGCTGACCGCACCGCTGCGCTTGTTGCGTGCGCTGGGGCAAGCGCTGGCTGCCGTTCGTCGCCACCAGCCGCGGGTGGTCGTCGGGCTGGGTGGCTACGTTACTGGCCCAGGTGGTCTTGCGGCCTGGCTATCGCGTCGTCCGCTAGTTATCCACGAGCAGAACGCCATCGCCGGCCTCACCAACCGCAGTTTGGCAAAGATTTCTACCCGAGTGCTCGAGGCCTTCGCCGGTAGTTTCGGCGCCAGTGTCAAAGCGACCGAAGTCGGTAATCCGGTACGTGCCGATTTCTTTGCACTGGCGACGCCGGTAACGCGCTACAACGCGCGCAGTGGTCCGCTGCAGTTGCTGGTGGTGGGTGGCAGTCAGGGTGCACAGCGTCTCAACGGCGTCGTGCCTGCAGCGCTCGCGCAGCTCGCCGCGGGTACCGTTCGCGTACGTCACCAGACGGGTTCGCGGACGCTCGAGATCACGCGCCAGGCTTATCAGAGTAAGGGTATCGAGGCCGAGGTCAGCGCGTTCATTGACGACATCGCTGCGGCTTACGGTGCGGCAGATTTGGTCATTTGTCGTGCCGGTGCGCTCACGGTTTCGGAAATCGCTGCCGCGGGCGTGGCCTCCATCTTGGTACCGTTTCCAGCAGCGGTCGATGACCATCAGACCCGCAACGCACAATTTTTAGTAGCGCAGGGTGCGGCGATCCTCCTCCCGGAGCGCGAACTAACCGCCGAAAAATTGGCGGCCGAGCTCGTGCGTTTTACTGCGGATCGCAAGCCATTGCTGACGATGGCCGAAGCTGCACGACGCTTGGCGCGTCCCGAAGCCACCGCCGAACTTGGTGCGGCTTGTTTGGCCGCAGGCGATCTCGCGCTAGAGATCGCAGCATGAGCAGTGCGACTGGGACGGAGCGCATGCGGCGCATCAACAGCATACATTTTGTGGGCATCGGTGGCAGCGGCATGGGCGGGATCGCCGAGGTGTTGCTCAATCTTGGATATCGCGTGCAGGGCAGTGATCTCAAGCCGAATACGGTCACGGCGCGGTTGATCGAACTCGGCGCACAGATTGCGTTCGGACACGATGCAAAGAATATCGTCGGCGCCGATGTCGTCGTGGTGTCGAGTGCAGTCTCACACGAGAACTCCGAAGTGGCACGGGCTCTCGAACAGCGGATCCCGGTAGTACCGCGCGCCGAGATGCTCGGCGAGTTGATGCGTTTTCGATCGGCTATTGCAGTGGCCGGTACCCACGGCAAGACCACAACCACCAGCCTGGTCGCTTCGGTGCTCGCCGAGGGCGGCGAAGATCCGACCTTCGTGATCGGTGGTCGCTTGAAGAGTGCCGGCACGAACGCGCGGCTCGGCGCTGGCCGCTATCTGGTGGCCGAGGCCGATGAGAGCGATGCCTCCTTCTTACATCTGCAACCGCTGATCGCTGTGGTCACTAATATCGATAACGATCATCTCACCACCCACGACGGCGACTTCAATCGACTGCGCCAAAGTTTTGTGGATTTTCTGCACAACTTACCGTTCTACGGACTCGCCGTGCTGTGCGCTGACGATACGGAAGTGCGGGGTATCGTGCCGCGGGTAGGCCGGCCGATTACCACGTACGGGATAGAAGAGGGCGCCGATGTGCGCGCGGTGAACGTGGTACGCAAAGGGCCGCTGTCTGCGTTCGATGTGCTGCGCCCGGGTCGCGCTTCGCCGCTTGCGATCAGTCTTAATCTGCCGGGTCGTCACAACGTGCAGAACGCGCTTGCTGCGATCGCGGTGGCTAGCGAGCTCAGCATCGACGATGCCGCCATTCAGCGTGGCCTCGCCAAATTCCAAGGTGTCGATCGGCGCCTGCAATATGTGGGTCGCCTGCCTGCAGGCGGCGGCAATGCGGTGGTGATCGATGACTACGGTCATCATCCGACCGAGATCCGCGCCACGCTAGATGCGGTACGTCAGGCCTATCCGGGTCGGCGCATCGCACTCGCCTTCCAACCGCATCGCTACACGCGCACTCGCGATCTGCTCGACGATTTCGCCGGCGTATTGTCGACGGCCGATGTACTGCTGGTCACCGAGGTCTATGCCGCGGGCGAGGCGCCGATCACCGGTGCGGACGGGCGCGCCATCTGTCGTGCAGTACGCAGTCGCGGGCATATCGAGCCCGTGTTCGTGGCGCGGGTCGAGGATCTCGCCGATAACCTGCGTGATCTGTTACGTGCGGACGATGTCGTGCTTGCCATGGGCGCGGGCAGCATCAGCGCGGTCGCGCACGATTTACCTCAGCGTTTGGGTGGGGAGCACGCATGATGCCCCCCGCGCTTGACTCAACCTTGACGCGGAACTTGCAGCAGCGCTTCGCCGAGCAGGTGGCGTTCGATGAGCCAATGTCACGGCATACCTCTTGGCATGTCGGCGGACCCGCCGAAGTTTTCTTTAAACCGTGTAATCGTGAAGATCTCGCCGAATTCCTCCGTGTGTTGCCGGTGACCACCCCCGTATCCTGGGTGGGGCTTGGCAGCAATCTTTTGGTGCGCGATGGCGGTTTACGCGGTGCGGTCATTTCCCTGCATGGCGCGCTTAGCAAGCTGCAGCGTCGGGGTGAAAGCGAGGTCTGGTGCGAAGCCGGCGTACCTTGCGCGCGTATCGCGAAGCAGTGTGTCCGCTGGGGCCTCGGTTCCGCCGAATTCTTTGCCGGAATTCCCGGCACGTTCGGTGGTGCGCTTGCCATGAACGCCGGCGCTTTCCACGGCGAGACATGGCGGCACGTGCACAACGTCGAGGTCATCGATCGCAGCGGTGTCATCAAGCTGCGCAGCGCTGGCGAGTATCGCGTCTCGTACCGGCATGTCGAGCCACCTGTTGTCGAGGAGGCGTTTCTAGCGGCGTCCTTGCACTTCGAACAGCGCGAAGGGGCGAGCATCGACGCTATTCGCGACCTGCTCGTCGAGCGTAAGCAGAAACAGCCGATTGGCGAATGGAGTTGCGGCTCGGTGTTTATCAATCCGCCGGGTGATCACGCTGCCCGCCTTATCGAGGCGGCAGGTCTCAAGGGCCTGCGTATCGGCGGTGCGCGGGTATCACCGAAACACGCCAACTTCATCGTCAACCAGGGCGAGGCTAGTGCAGCCGACCTCGAGCAACTGATCGCGCATGTGCGCAGAACAGTCGAGCGGCACTCGGGTGTGAAACTGCAAACCGAGGTGCGTATCGTGGGGGAAGCGGCCTGATGCGCCTCGTGTACAATCCTAGCGGTCTGCGCCATATCGACGATGCCCGCGAGTTCGGTAAAGTCGCCGTGCTGCTGGGTGGTAACTCGAGCGAGCGCGAGATTTCTTTGTTGAGCGGTCGTGCGGTGCTGGCGGCTTTGCAGCAGCGCGACGTCGATGCGCAGGCGTGCGATCCTCGCGAGCAGCCGCTCGCCGAACTGCTGGGTCGAGGTTTCGCGCGGGTTTGGATCGCGCTGCATGGTCCGGGCGGCGAAGATGGTACGTTGCAGGGTGCGCTCGAGTGCCTCGGCATTCCCTACACCGGCAGCGGCGTGCTCGGCTCGGCGCTGTGCATGGATAAAGTCCGCACTAAGCGACTGGCGGCGGCGGTAGGTATCGCCACGGCGGATTTCGTCGTGCTGCGCGGTCCGGAAGATTTTGACACTGCAGTCGCGCAGCTCGGTTTGCCGATGTTCGTCAAGCCCGCGACCCAGGGCTCTTCGGTCGGCATGAGTAAAGTCGAACGCGCGGCCGACTTGCCCGCCGCCTACGCGGCGGCCGCGGAAATCGATACGGTGGTTTTAGCCGAGGCGTTCATCAGCGGGGCCGAGTACACCGTCGGCATCCTGCACGACCACGCTCTACCGTCCATTCGCATCGTGGCGAGTAAAAATTTCTACGACTACGAAGCCAAATATTTCCGCGACGACACGCAGTACCACTGTCCATCCGGTCTGACTGCCGAGACGGAGCGACACCTCGGTGCACTGGCGATGGGTGCCTTCGCGGTGGCCGGTGCCGAGGGCTGGGGTCGCGTCGATTTCATGATGGACAAAACCGGGCGACCGCTGCTACTCGAGATCAACACGGTTCCGGGGATGACCGACCACAGCCTGGTGCCGATGGCGGCACGGGCGACCGGCATCGATTTTCCGACGCTGGTGTGGCGCGTGCTCGAGACGAGCCTCACGCGCCTGCCGAAAAATTCGGCGGAGGGCACAGGCCGTGGCCATGTT
>VGTW01000121.1 GCA_016874555.1 Gammaproteobacteria bacterium
CGAAGCGACTGATGCTACGACCGGACTGTGTGACGCTGATCGAATTAGCAAACTGCAGATCGGTGCAGTTATCCCAGACCCTGAGCAACCACGCTTCATTGATACCCGTCCAGATCACGAGCTGGTTGCGCGATACAGGCGTCCAGCCATCGACGCCGCGCATCGCCGTGATCTGCTCAACGGGTTCACCGACGTAATCGATGTACTTGAGCTCGATGTCGCCCTGCCGCGACAGCCCTGCGCCGCAGCCTGCCAAATAAAGCAGTACAAGCATGGGAAAAATGAATATTTTCATGAGCGTGACTCTCTGAGGGAAGTCGCTGTCCAATCCTGCCCAGACAGTGTATCTACCTACCAATCTGGCACAATGCGCCGCCCCACCAAACCGCTCCTTCAGAGGTTCAACCTCCCCATGAAGCTCGATAAACGCTGGATCATTGCCGGCCTCGTTGTCCTTGCCCTGCTCGCGCTGTTCGGATTTCGTCGATTCTCCGGTGGGGGTGGAATTCCGGTCGACCTGACGGCCATCGCCGCCCAAGAGGTACGCCCGAACATTCTGGCCTCAGGCACACTCGCCTTCCGTACCGAGGTCAACCTGACCGCGGAAGTGACGGCGCGGGTCGCCGGGATCCTCGTCGAAGAGGGCGCGACGGTCAAAAAAGGCCAACTGCTTCTACGTCTCGACCCGGAGTCCTACAACAACATCATCGCCCGCGAGGAGGCCGGCGTTCGGCAAAATCGCATCAGCATAGAGCGACAGCGCGCAGTGGTTGCGCTGCGCACACAGCAGTACGAGCGCAGTCAACAACTGGCTGCGGTAAATGTCATCGATAAAAATCGACTGGCGGAGGATCGGAACCAATTTATCGTCGCCGAAGCCGATCTCAAAAGTTCAGAAGAAGCTTTACGTCGTGCAACTGCCACACTCGGTGACGCGCGCGAACAGAGGGCGAAGACCGAAATCCGTGCGCCCATCGACGGTCGTATCGTCTCGCTGCCAATCAAAGTTGGCGAGGTCGCCATCCCCTCGACCGCTTCGCTCGCGGGCGCGCAACTCATGAAGATTGCCGACATCTCGGCGATTCTCGCCGAGGTCAAAGTCGACGAGGCGGATGTCGCCAAGATCACGCTCGGTCAACACGCCGACGTTTTTGCCGCCGCCTACCCCGACACCGCCCTCGCCGGTCGCGTCGAAAAAATCGCGCTGACGCCCACCGTGGACGGACAGGGTCGATCCTACAAGGTCACGATTGCCATCGAAGCACCGGGCGAGCTGCTGCTGCGCTCGGGCATGAGCGCGCGAGCCGTGATTTTCCTGGGCGATGGGACGAAGCGATTGGCCGTGCCCGTCGAGGCTGTGGTCACCGAGACCCCTGAAAAGAATGTCGTCAAAAGATATGTATGGCTCAACGACAATGGCGTCGCCCGCAAAACCGCGATCACCACCGGCCTTTCCGACGATCGCTGGGAAGTGGTCGAAACCGGCCTGCAGGTGGGCGCCAAAGTGGTCGTTGGACCCGGCAAGGCTCTGCGCCGGCTTAAAGAGGGCGATCGTATTTCACAGATGGACGCCAGCGCGCGATCAGGCCCACCAAGCTCGGGCAGGGACGGCGCTGAATGATCGAGCTCAAGGGTATCGTTAAGCGCTACGTGCTCGGCGACGAGACCGTGCTCGCGCTTGCTGGTATCGATCTGTTCGTCGCGCGGAACGAATACGTTGCGTTGATCGGCCCTTCGGGCTCCGGCAAATCGACGCTGATGAATCTCATCGGCTGTCTCGATTCGCCGAGCGAAGGTCAATATATTTTGAATGGTCGCGACACGTCTGCACTCAGCGAGCAAGAACTCGCCGTGGTGCGCAATCGTGAAATCGGCTTCGTATTCCAGAGCTTTCATTTGTTGCCGCGACAGTCGGCTCTGCAAAACGTGATGCAGCCGCTCGTGTATCGGCGAATGTCGCCGAGCGAACGCCGTGATCGCGCCGCGCAAGCCCTGCGCAACGTCGGCCTCAGCGATCGCCTCGACCATCGGCCGAATCAGCTGTCGGGTGGTCAGCGCCAACGCGTTGCTGTCGCGCGTGCGCTGGTCGGCGAGCCCTCAATCCTGCTGGCCGATGAACCGACGGGCAATCTCGACTCTCGTACCTCGTCAGAAATCATGGGTCTCTTCGATGCGCTGCACGCGCTGGGCCAAACGGTGGTACTCGTGACCCACGAACCGGACATTGCCGCCCACTGTCAGCGAACCATTCGTGTGTTCGACGGACTTATCGTCGAAGATCATCCGAACCCTGCACGCGCTGCCTGAGACCGTACCTGCAATGAACGTGTTCGCCGAAGCTTTCTCTGCCGCTCTCGCCAGCCTCAATGCGCACCGCTTGCGCAGCTTTCTTACGACGCTCGGCATCTTGATAGGCACCATGGCCGTAATCGCAGTGGTCTCAGTGCTGCAAGGGTTCTCCGACTCGATCAGCAATCAGTTCTCGGATCTCGGCAGCAATACGCTCACGCTCGCCGCGAAGAACGACCAGGATAACTTCCGCACTGGTCAAATCAATCGCCTCACCTTCGAGGATGTCGACGCGCTACGGTACAAGATATCGGGCATCGAGCGTGTGGCGCCCATCTTGCGCGCACCGCTTGGCGCTACGCTCTACAAGGGTCGCGCCGTTGCGCCGCAAATCCAGGGCGCGACCGAAGAAGCCCAAGACGTGCTCGGCGTCGACACTTCCATCGGTCGATTCCTGACCGCTAGCGACGAGAAAAATAGTCGTCGCGTGGCGGTCATTGGCACGGACGTCAATGATCAACTACGTATGCCGCGCGACCCGGTCGGCGAGTTTCTGCTGATTGGTCGCGAGTGGTTCCGCGTTGTGGGTTTACTTGAGAAGCGCGGCGAAATTTTTGGTTTCAGTCAAGACAACCGGATTTTTATTCCCTTCAGCGTTGCCCGTTCGCTGACCGGTACCTTCGAGCGCAGTTCGATGGAAGTGTCGTTCACGGTCACCAATCTCACCGAGGTGAATCAGGTTCGCGAGCGTACCGAGCGCACCATTCGCGCGACACGTAAGCTGCTGCCGGGAAAGGCTAACGATTTCGAGATCAAGGCAGCCGATTCGTTCGTGCGTCAGTTCAACAGCATCACGGCTACGGCGACTGCGGTGCTCGCCGGCATTGTCGGCATTTCTTTGTTGGTCGGTGGTATCGGCATTATGAACATCATGCTGGTGTCGGTCACCGAGCGGACCCGTGAAATCGGCATCCTCAAAGCACTAGGCGCCACGCGCCGTGACATCCTCATCCAGTTTTTGCTCGAAGCCGCTCTGCTCTCGCTGCTCGGTGGCCTGATCGGCATCGTGCTGGGGCTGCTCGCGGGGATGGGCATCGCCTCGCTGATCCCCAACTTCCCGCCGGCGCACGTACCAATTTGGGTGATGATCGCCGCAGCCGGCTTCTCGGCCATGGTCGGCGTGGTGTTCGGCATCGCCCCCGCCTCGAAGGCGGCGGCGCTCGATCCGATCGAAGCCCTGCGCTACGAATAGCTAAGGCGGGAATAGCACTAACCGCGAAACTCCGCGAGTCCGGCCACCGCCTTGGGCGAATTCGTTGCGATGCTGCCCACCTTAGCGCCAGTCGAGAGATTGATCTTTGCCACCTCACCCGAGAAAAAGCTGCTGACGAAGGCGTGCTGTCCGTCAGCCGCAAGTTCGATGGTCGCCCAACCAAAACCCTCGAGAGGAATTTGTCGAGTGGTGGTCCCGGCGTCATCGACCACATGAATCGACGCGCCGCGCAGCACATAGAGCGTGCCATCGTGCCCGTAAGCCATGCCGAAAAACATCGGCGGCGGACCCGGCGGATATGGCGGCGTGAATGCTTGCAGATCGGGCAACTGCCGATCGTTCACGAGGTCGTAACGCATCAGTCGCGGGCCGGTTTCCGAGCAGTAAATCAGTATCTTGCCGTCGGGCGACAGCGCTGACATAGTCACGCCGAGAAAGCCACCCATGCCACCATGGGTCGCTGTGCCATATTCTTTGATCAAGCGACCGTCGGCCGCACAGCGAAACACATGACCGTCGCCGAAGCGCTCACTAGCCGGCATAAAGGGGATGCGGGTGTGCATGCGCGCTTGCACCTCGGGGCGAATCGAGTCACCGACCACATGCTCACCGAAGAGCAGTGTGCCGTCCGCCGCAAAATTGACATGCGAAAAAGCCCGCGCCGGGAACTCGCTGCGGCGCACGACCCGACCATCACCATGAATGTTGAGAACCACGAAGTCCTGACTGTCGAAGGCCCAGAGCACACCCCGGGGATCGAACTTGAGCCCGCCCACGAGGTGCGTAGTATCACTCAAAAAAATATCGCTCTTCAGTTTAAGGTCCGCACCGAACTGCAAGATACGGCCGCGACCGGCGTGATCGTCCTGCGGATTGTCGAGCAGCGTAGCGGCAACCAAAAGATCGCCAGACACAAACGGCTGCAAAGTGGAAGTCATGGATTAAGCCTCGAATGAATAACGTGAAACAATGTCGCGACGCGCACCGAACAGCATGGAGAGAGCCCTGCCTGCAAGCCGGCCGCCCGTCAGCCAGGTGATATCGTTACTCTGTTTGCGATCGTGCAACACCCGCTCGACGATCCAGGGTGTGGTAGTCTCGACATGCTCGCCAATAAAATTTAGCTGCTTCATCGCGCGTGCACGCTGGGCTTCGGGAATCGTGCGCATCTCGCGCAACATGCCCTCGGTGATATTGATGCCCGGGCTGATAGTACCGATCAAAATCGACTCGTCACGGAGCTCGCGTCTTTCTTTGACCAGACAGTCAGCGAGATACTTGACCGCGCGCTTGGTGGTCGAATAGGCGGTCATGCCGGGCACCACCCGACCGCTCGCGCCCCCACCACCCAAGGTGAGATAAAGCTTTCCACCGCCCTGCTGGCGGGCCATTCCGGCGATTGCGACCTGCGCGGCGTTGAAGGAGCCGATGACATTGGCGCGCACCATGGCTTCGATTTCTTCGGCCGTATTGTCGGCGAACTCCACACCGGTACGCGCGTAGCCCGCGTTGTTTAGCCAGATGTCGATCCGACCGAAGCTTGCGATGCTATGATCCCAAAGAATACGGACCTGCTCGAGCTCCGCGATCTCGCAGCCGAAGCCGGTAATACGCTGCCGCGCATCGGGAAATTCGCTGCCGAGACGCTCAACCGCTGCCTTGACGCGCTCGGAGTTGCGCCCGCTGATCACCACCTTATGTCCGCGCCGCAAAAACTCGCGTGCGTAACCAAAGCCCAAACCCTGCGTGCTGCCCGTTATGACAACTGATTGCGCAGCCATTCGCATACCCCCGTACGCTGCGAGCCGATGCAACGCAGGATACCGGTCGGCTGCCACAACGCGCAGGGCTGCCCCGCCATGTCCACACCTCGGACGACGCAGCGGTGAGCGGAACGCGCAGCCCGCGCGAGCGACCGACCAGACTCGCGAATCGCCTAGGATTAACTGTGTAAGGGGAACCAATGAGCGCACTAAGCGTCGTCATCACCGGCAGCACTCGCGGCATCGGCAAAGGTATCGCGGCCGAAGTGCTGAAGCGCGGTCACAACGTGATCGTTAGCGGCCGCTCACGGCAGGCCGTCGATGCAGCAGTCGCCGAACTTGTGCGGCTCGGCACCGCCGGCGCTCGGATAGCGGGTGAGCCCTGCGATGTCTCGCGTCGTGACGAACTGCAACGACTCTGGGACGCAGGGATCACCGCGTTCGGGCGAATCGATATCTGGGTGAACAATGCCGGGATTTCACATCCGCGTCAGCGGGCCGGCGAAATGCGCGAGACCGACATCAAGGACGTGCAGCAGATCAACCTCCTCGGCATGATGTTGGCCACGCAGATCGCGCTGCACGGCATGCGCGCGCAGGGCGCGGGCACCATCTACAACATGGAAGGCTTCGGCTCGAACGGGATGATCACGCCGGGGATGAGTCTTTATGGCGCAAGTAAATTCGCGCT
>VGTW01000122.1 GCA_016874555.1 Gammaproteobacteria bacterium
GGGCCGCCGATATCGAGCGCCGGATCGATCGCGCCCACAGACTGCAAATGCGCGCGATCGACACCGAGCACCATCACCTCGTCGGGGGCGACCCAATGGGTCTCGCCGATGTTGTAGGTCGTGCCATCCGCGCGCGGAAATGCCATGACGGTCACACCCGCTGTCGCCGTGAAGCCAAGAGCCTCGATGATCGCGTGCCGGCGGTACAGATCGCGCACCGGAAAACCGAAACCGAGCGCACCGTCGTAGCGACTGTCGAGACCAGGCCGCGCAGCAGGCCGATCGGCGGGCACGATGACGACCCGCAGACACAGCGCCTCGGGCACTTCGGGCCTTTTGAAGACGAGCGTCTCGAGCTGCCCAATGCCGCCCACACCCCAGTGCGTGCGCAGCGCGGTGGCAGCGGTACCTTCGATCAGCAAGCGCCTCGGCGTGAGCCCCAGTGCGCCCTGATAAAAACGACGAATCGCCTGCGGGTCAGCGCCCGCGACCGTGATCGCCGCGAGTGGTCCACACACAATGGGTCGACCATCGTCTCTCGGTAACATGGGATCGGTGGCCATAGCCGAAAACTATCATAGCCCGCGGTGCCTACGTCGATCGCTGAGCGACTACACTTATAAAGTCATGTCAAATCGCCGCGAATTCGTCTCCTCTACCCTCTTGGCTGCGACCTGGGCAGTCGTCGGCCTCGGCAGTGCAGGTCTTGGCAACCTCGCCGAGGCTGCTAATCAAAAGTCCGCGCGTGCGCCACGCTTCAAGCGCGATCCCTTCATTCTCGGTATCGCTTCGGGATATCCGCAAAGCGATGGCATGGTGCTGTGGACCCGCCTCGCGCCTGACCCGATTGCCCCCGATAGTGGCTCGGGACGTGACGATCTCGAAGTAATTTACGAAATCGCCGACGACCCGGCGTTCGCACGCCTGATTCAAGCAGGTAAGACCCGATCAGAAGCCCACTATGCGCACACCGTACATCTTGAAGTGCGCGGGTTGCCCGCAGGTCGCGAATTCTTTTATCGCTTTCACGCTGGCGATTTCACGAGTCCGATCGGTCGGACCTGGACCGCCGCGGCGCTCGGTCAAAACATCGCACGGCTGCGCATCGGCGTGGCAAGCTGCCAGCATTACGAGCAGGGGTATTACCATGCCTACCAGCACATGCTTGAGCGCGGCACCGATCTCATCCTTCATCTCGGCGATTACATCTACGAAGGCAACTCGGCCAATAGGGTGCGTCAGCACGATTGCGGCGAGTGCCACACGCTCGCCGATTACCGACGTCGCTACGCTTGGTATCGCACCGATCCACTGTTGCGCGCTGCGCATGCCGCGTGTCCCTGGCTCATCATGCATGACGACCACGAGGTCGATAACGACTACGCCGGTGGACAAGCCGAAAATCCTCGCGAGCAGGCGAGATTTTTGGCGCGTCGCGCAGCGGCCTATCGTGCCTATTGGGAGCATATGCCGCTGCCGCGTTCGGCGCTGCCACGGGGGCCGGACATGCAGTTGTACATGTCGCGTTCGCTCGGTGATCTGCTGACCGTACACATGCTCGATGAGCGGCAATATCGCTCGCCGCAGGCCTGTCCCACACCGCCGCGCCGCGGCGGCTCGCGCGTATTCGTCGACAGCTGCCCGAGCTGGTACGACAAGTCACGTACCATGCTGGGTGCCACGCAAGAGGGTTGGGTCGACACGCAGTTGCGTAGCTCGAAGGCGCGCTGGAATCTGATCGCCCACAGCGTTGTCATGACGCTGATCGATGAGGACCCGGGTCCCCGCCAACAACACTGGAATGACAGCTGGGCAGGATATCCGGCTGCGCGCCAAAGTTTACTGCAATCGGTCGCGAATAGCGGCTGTGCCAACCCGGTGCTCCTCGGCGGCGATATCCACGCTTTCATCGCTGCCGATCAGCGCGTGCTGCCTAATGACGCCGCATCGCCCATTGTCGGTAGCGAACTCGTAACCACCTCCATCAGTTCGGGACCGCCGCCGCAGAAGGTCATCGACGCCTATAATCGCAGCGATTCAACCGATGTTTTCTTTGCTGACGGCAATCATCGTGGATATCTGCACCTGACGGTGACACCGGATCGACTCGAGGCCGATCTTGTGGGCTATGACTCGGTGCGCGAGACGCAGGCCGTCGCGCGCTCACTCGCGCGCTATACGCTCGAAGAGGGGCGGCGGGGATTGCGCAAGGGCTGATCGGGTAACCGCGATCACGAGCCCGCAATGGCGAGCCCACAAACGCGCTATCGCAGATAATCCGTGACCACCTTTACCCAGTTCTGCGGCTGCTCATCGACGATGTCGTGCGAGCCGCCTTCGAGCTCGGCATAGGCAAAGAAATCGGCGCGTAGCGCATGCGCTCGGCGCGTCGACTCGTAGAGATCTTCGCCGCTGTTAGTAAACATGAGCGTGGGCACCAGGATCTTGCGCAGCACCGCTTCAAGATTAGCCGAAATCACGAGTGGGAACGCTTTCCAATTGGAGTCGCTGCGATGCAGTGCCTCGACGGTGTAGCGATGCATCAGGTGGATATCGGTCCAACCGGGCGTCGAGCGCAGTCGGTTCTGCCACGCGGTGAGCAGATGTGTGCCATCGGCCTTCGGTTCCTTAGGTCCAAAATAAAAGGTCGCAAAATGATCGCGCTCGGTCTTGCTAAGCAGCGGAAAACCATTGAGCACGAGCTTTTTGACCGCTGCAGGGTGCACTGCGGCAAACACTGCGGCGAGCACCGCACCGGTGTGATGGCCTACGATCGAGGCGCTGCGCCAGCCCATTGCCGCGAGCCCAGCAGAAATGATGCTAGCGAAATCCTCGAGTGTTGCGCTCTCGGCGGCCACGTCAGACATGCCGAAGCCCGGCATGTCGGTGGCGAGCACATCGAAACCTGCGGCCGCGAGTGCGGGCATCACGGCCTCGAATTGCGTCGACGATAACGGCGACTGGTGCATCAGCAGCAGCGGCTTGCCACCCTCAGTGTGACATCGGCGATAGTGAACCTGACCCGTAGGACCGTCGAAATAGCCGCGACGGATCGGCGCAGAGGCGTTGCTCATCGTGCCGCCGAGTGTAGCGGCGACAGGTCCATTTGCGCCTAAAATCCACACAGGCTTCCCCAGTGTGAACATGAGCATCGATCCTTCCAAACCGACACCGATGACCCGAGTCGTCGTCGCAGCCTCTATGGGCACGGTGTTCGAGTACTACGACTTCTTCCTCTACGGCAGCTTGGTGACGTTTTTCGGCGCACTGTTTTTTCCGCCGGGGAACGAAACGGCGGCCCTGCTCGCTAGCCTCGCCGCCTTCGGCGCCGGATTTGCGGTCCGTCCGATCGGCGCCCTCGTCTTCGGTCGGCTAGGCGATCGCGTCGGGCGCAAGCAGACCTTTCTGCTTACCATCGTGCTGATGGGGCTCGCCACGGCGTTGGTTGGCCTCATTCCCACCTTTGAGGTCATCGGTTGGTGGGCGCCCGCCTTGCTCGTCACGCTGCGACTGATCCAGGGACTCGCGCTCGGCGGCGAATTCGGTGGCGCGGCGATCTACATCGCGGAGCACAGCGACCGCAAACGCCGCGGATTTTTCACGAGCTGGATCCAAACCACCGGCACACTCGGACTTGTGCTCTCGCTGCTCGTGATCATCGGCTGCCGTTATGCGGTGGGCGAAGAAGCGTTTCGTGCATGGGGCTGGCGCATCCCGTTCCTGGTTTCGGTGCTGCTGCTCGGCCTCTCGGTGTACATACGTCTGCAACTGGCGGAGTCGCCACTTTTCGTACAACTCAAACGGGATGGCGGGCTCGCCAAGGCGCCCGTGCGCGAAACCTTGTTCGCCGCAGAACATCGACGGCCCGTGGCGGCAGCGCTCGTGGTCGCAGCCGCGATGGCGCTCAGCTGGTATACGGCACAGTTCTATTCTTTGGTCTTCCTGCAGACCGCGCTGCTCATCGACAGCGCGACTGCATCGACCCTGATCGTCGCGGCACTCCTGATCGGCATGGTGATATTCGTAGGTTCTGGCGCACTCGCCGACCGCATCGGGCGACGCCCCGTCATGCTGGTGGGTATGCTGCTCTCGGCAGTGAGTATTATGCCTGCCTATAGTGGCTTGCTGGCCGTGGGCAATCCCTCGCTCGCCGCCGCCCAGCGTGCCGCCCCCGTCGCGGTGTATGCGGCGCCGACGGCCTTCGACCCGTTCGCGAGTGCCGCCGAACTCGACGAGGCAACCAAAGCGCGTGATTTTTTGGCCAAGCGGGGGATCTCCTACCGTAACGAGCCCGCGCTAGACGGCGAGCCGCTCACGATCACGGTCGCAGACTCGCGGCTCACGGGTTTTGATCGCGATGCCCTGCGAAACGCGCTCACTGCAGCCGGATATCCGCAACGCTCCGCTGTCGTACCGATCGAGTCTGTGGGCGACCTTGACCTCACACACCTCAAGCTCATTGGGCTAATTTTTTTTATGATTGTGGGTGCAGGTCTGACTTGCGGCCCGGGTGCGGGCTGGCTCGCCGAGATTTTCCCCACCCGCATCCGCTATACCGCGCTCTCGGTACCCTATCACCTCACGAGCGCCTGGTTCGGCGGGTTCATGCCGCTCACGGCCGCGTGGCTGGTTGCGCGCTCGGGTGATGTGCTCGCGGGTCTTTGGTACCCGGTCACGGTGATGGCGAGCGCGTTTGTACTCGCGCTCTGGCTCGTACCCGAGACCCGGAATCGAGAGCTTTGAGCCGCAATCTGCAATGGGTGCTCGCTGCGCGCCCCGCGGGCGCCGTGCGTGCGAGCGACTTTCGACTGATCGAATCGCCCTTGCGAGCACTCGCCGACGGCGAGTTTCTTATCGAGGTGATGTATCTCGGTGTGGCCGCCGTGATGCGCGGCTACATGCTAAACACCGAAAAATTTGAGCGTCCGCTCGAACTCGGTGATGTGATGCATGGGCGCGGCGTGGGCCATATCGTCGAATCGCGCAATCCGGCCTGGCCCGTGGGCGAAATCGTCCACGGTAAAATGGGTTGGCAGCGATACGCCATCGCGGACGGCTCATCTTATTTTTTGATGTACAAGGTTAAGCAAAGGCTGGTGCCGGTGTCGACCGCGCTCGGCGTGCTGGGTCTTACCGGCTTCACGTCCTATCTGGGTCTCGTCGATATCGGTGCCGTCAAAGCGGGTGATCGGGTGCTGGTGTCAGGTGCCGCGGGCGGAGTCGGCTCGAACGTCGGGCAAATCGCCCGGAATTTGGGCGCCGAGCCCATCGGCGTCGCGGGCAGCGCCGTCAAATGCGAACTGCTCACAAGCCGGCTCGGCTATCGCGCAGCCATCAACTATCGCGATGAGAAGGTGGAAGAGCGTATCGGTACCCTGCTGCCCGAGGGCGTCGATGTTTTCTTTGATAACGTCGGCGGCGAGATTCTGGATGCGGGTCTCGCCCACCTGCGGCGACATGCGCGAGTCGTGCTCTGCGGGGCGATCTCGCAGTACATCGACGGCGTCGAACAGCCGCGACCGCTGCGAAACGCCTTCGCTATCTTTAAGAAAATGGCGCGAATGGAAGCGTTCTTCATCTATGAAATGGGCGAGCACTTCGAACGCGCCGAGGCGCAGATGGCCGAGTGGATTGCCGCGGGCCAGCTGCACTATCAGGAGGACGTTCTCGAGGGGCTAGCGCAGATGCCCGCCGCCTTAATCCGCCTCTTCGAAGGACGCAACCTCGGCAAGCAACTGGTGCGCGTACTACCCGGTGCGCAATAAGCAAATCTCGCGAGAAAGCACGTGAAATAAAAAAGGCCGGGAAAAATCCGGCCTTTTTCGGTCGACTGTTGGAGGGGACGGTCGTGTTGATCGCTTACCAGCGACCGCCGCCACCACCCATGCCGCCGCCGCCGCCTCGATAGCCACCGCCACCGCCACCGCCGCGGTAACCGCCACCCGGGCGGCCACCACCGCCGCCACCAGTGCGCGGCCGATCCTGCGCTTCATTGACGCGCAGCGGGCGTCCACC
>VGTW01000123.1 GCA_016874555.1 Gammaproteobacteria bacterium
CCACGGTCCCGGCGAAAAACAGCCAGACTTCCGCATCGATGGGCCCGAGCTGCACGGGCTCCCGAATCTCGTCACACTGTTCGGTACCGAGAGCCCGGGGCTCACGAGCTCACTCGCGATCGGTGAAGAGATCACTCGACGACTGCTCAGCGGTCAAAATAATTTCTCTCCGTAATACACTAATCAATCAAAAAAATTACATTTTCCCGAAAACTTCGCCGTTGGTATCCAGCGCGCGGGAGTGGTGGCGCATCGCGTGAAAGCGCCCTTCAGCGGGTATTCATCGATGAACAGACCGCATCACCCATCACCTGAAGTTCTGCGGGCACCGGTCCGAATGCCGCGGGTTTATCCCAACCTGCCTTGCCATCGGGGGCGATGAGTCTCGGCGACGCATCGCCCCCAAAAGGGACGTACCGTCGAGCCAGCGCACAGCCGCCGAGCCAAAACCCGATTGTTAGCATGCTGACAAAACGAAAAGTCGCATGATTCGCCCTCGACTGACCGTTGAATTCAGTCAGCCTTAGCCGACGGACGATGCGAAGTCGATCAACAATAGACGTTTAAGTGTACGGGGATATGCGCGCCGCTTGCCGAATCAGTTCCGGCCCGACCCCGCGCTCGCGGGCGCCCTCGGAGAGCAATCGACGATATTCGCGTGAACCGGAGGTATGACTCAAAAGTCCAAGCAAGTGACGAGTGATCGCCGGCAATCGCTCGCCCTTGGTCATTTCGCGCTCGGCATATTCGGCCATTCGCTCGAGGTGCTCAGCCACGGACAGCGGCTCGTAGCCCCGGTCGCCATCAAGCGCTGCAAAGATTACGCCCAAAACCATCGGCCGGTGATACGCCTCGCGGCCGAGCATCACGCCGTCAGCCCACTCGAGTGCATCCAGCGATTGTTCCGCTTTTTTGAGACCGCCGTTTAAGACCACCGGCATGTCAGGAAAATCCTCTTTGAGGCGCCGCACCACCTCATAGCGCAGCGGCGGAATCTCGCGATTATCGACAGGCGACCAACTACCGAGCACGGCCTTGCGCGCATGCACGATAACGCAGTCGGCTCCCGCCGCACGAACTGCGACCATAAAGTCACATAATTTGTCGTAGTCCGCTTCGTCGAAGCGCTGCAAGACGTCATCAAGATCGTTACGGTTCGACCGCAAGGTACCGATGCGCATTTTCACGGTGACTGGCAAATCGACCGCCTCACACATGGCGGCCACACAATCGGCGACGAGATCGGGCTCATTCATCAAACAGGCGCCAAAAGACCCTTTTTGAACTTTGTCGGAGGGACAACCGCAGTTGAGGTTAATTTCGTCGTAACCCCACTCCTCGCCATAGCGGGCTGAGGCGGCGAGGTAATCGGGTTCGCAGCCACCCATCTGCAGCGCGACCGGGTGCTCTTCAGGCGAGTACTCGAGCAGTTTTTCGCGATCGCCGCGCAAAATCGCCGAGGCGGTCACCATCTCGGTGTAAAGCAGTAGATCAGGCGAAAAACCGCGCAGAAAATAACGGCAGTGCCGATCCGTCCAGTCCATCATCGGAGCGACGGAGACCCGGCGGTCGAGAAAAGGGCGACTCATCCAAAACCTTTCGCAGAGCTCTTGATGGACTCGCGCACCAGTCGATGCAGCAGAATCAACGCAGTGAGTATACGACTTTATAATGCGTTTGCCCTAACCCCTCGCGTATGGCGTTGTCGGTCTTGAGCAAGGCTCGCGCATCGGGCACACAATATCATGCCAACGCCGCGAGAGCATCATGCCAACGCCGCGAGAGCGGAATATCGATATCGACCGGGCACGGGGTGACCGCAGAATCGGCGGCCGCAAATATCGCCGCAGCGCGCGGCATGTAGTTCGCCAAGGTCTCCAAAGATAATCGAGCGACGGGCCTTGCCGATTAACGGTCGGATCAGCCGCGCCTCATCAGCGGTATTCGAAGCCCTGCCGGAAAAAATGATCCGCGACGCATCGACCGCCACGCCAACCACGAGCTCACGGGCGAGTTCACCCTCAGTGCTTAGGTCATCAAGAAAATAATCGCCGCTCGAGAAAACCAGACGATCA
The DNA here is from genome assembly GCA_016874555.1 of Gammaproteobacteria bacterium. Taxonomy (GTDB): domain Bacteria; phylum Pseudomonadota; class Gammaproteobacteria; order Steroidobacterales; family Steroidobacteraceae; genus UBA964. The sequence goes on from VGTW01000123.1 coordinate 2,076, forward strand.
GCTCGATCCGCCCGCAACAGCTTAATGCCGGCGAACACCCGGCCGACTGCACTGTCCCAGTCAGGGATGGGTCCACTGCGCTCTAGCGTGTACCCGGGACTACCCGCCAGCATGATCACGGCCTCTCGCCGCGGAACCTCGCTCGCTTCGAGACGAGCGAGATTGCCCTACACGAGCAATTACAAACGATCCGCCATCACGGGTAGCGACGCCAACCAGAGGACCAGCGCTGCCGCGGCCGTAAGGAACCGATTGCGAAAAATCGGTGCGGCCACGATCAGCCCCGGCACCACGACGATCGGTCAAAAAATAAACGGCAGGACTTAATGATAGTCGCGAGATACCCCGTGACGCACAGGTGGCCCGTACGGTATTATATTACTATGGAATTTAGCTCACCAGAATTTTGGATCGCCCTCGGGCAGATCATCATGATCGACATCCTGCTCGGCGGCGACAACGCGGTTGTCATCGCACTAGCCTCGCGGCGCCTGCCCGATGCGCAGCGCGAAAAGGCTATTTTCTGGGGCATGTTCGGTGCGGTAGCACTGCGCGTCATCCTCATCTTTTTTGCACTGCAACTACTCAAAGTCCCATTTCTGAAGATTATCGGTGGCATTCTGCTGCTCTGGATCGGCATCAAGCTGCTGCTTCCCGAGCACGACAAGGGCGAGCACGAGATCGACGCCAGCACCCACCTGATCGGGGCCATTAAAACCATTGTGCTTGCCGATGCCGTCATGAGTCTCGATAACGTCATCGGTATCGCGGGTGCGGCCAAAGGTGACCTTGGCTTGGTGATTTTCGGGTTGCTGTTCAGTATCCCCATCATCATTTGGGGCAGCAAATTCGTGTTGACCCTCATGGATCGCTTTCCGGTCATCATTTTGTTCGGCGCAGCACTGCTCGGCTGGATCGGTGGCGGCATGCTGATCGATGACGAAGCACTCAAGCCCTGGACCGCGGACTATGACCAAACCGGTCATTATCTCGCCGCCCTCGTGGGTGCCGCCCTCGTGGTCGCGATCGGCAAAACGCTCTCGCGGCGCGGACCGCAGCCTGCAACCGCCGATAAACCGGTCGACCTCTCGAGCGGCGACCGCCAGACCGATCGCCGGGGAGACTGACCATGCAAGTTCTGCTGATTGCGGTCGATGGTTCCGAGTACGCCGACCGTGCGGTCGATTATGCGATCGGTCGAGTCAAGACCAACAACGATCCCGTGCGCCTGCATCTGCTCAACGTGCAAATGCCCATCGTCACGGTTAATGTCAAACTCTTGGTCAGCAAATAAATCCTCGAAGCCTAGTACCGCGAAGAGAGCCAACAAGCGCCAGCCAAGGTACTCTCTCGAACCAAGCAACGCGAGCTCGAGGCCACACAGCATGTTAGCGTCGGAGATGCCAGCAAAATCATTTCCGATTTCGCTAATTACAAAACCTTTACGGAAGTCATCACAGACACGCATGGCCGAGGCTTACTTGCCGGCGCCCTCATCGGGTCAGTCGCGCAAAAAATCGCACATCTCGCTCAAGCACCAGTCGTCCTATGTAAATAATTTTCAAATTGATTCCCGGGCTAAGCAGACCTCGACTGTGGCAGCTTTTGGATCACAGCTACGGTAACCAGGCCGGCTGCGACGAAGGCTAACAAAGATAGCCACTCTGGGACGTCGGCCACGAGGTCGAGGAACAAGCCCACCGTCGCCCAAATTAGTGCAAAGCCGATCAGAACGAGTAACGACAGTCTCACTGTAAGCCCTTTTTTTAGCAGCCAGTGATGCAGGTGAGTATTGTCTGCACTCATCGGCGACTGCCCACGAAAGATCCGCCCCACTGCCGTCGATACCATGTCGAAAATCGGTATGGTCGCAAACCACAATAACGTGACAGGCTCGACCGGGGTCTCAGGCTCCTGGGACAGCGCCACCATAGTCCATGCTAATGAAAATCCGAGCAGCATACTGCCCGCATCACCCATGAAAATTCTCGTTCGCTCGTTTAATCCGAGCGGCAGATTGAACAAAAGAAAACCGATGACAGCCCCTGCGAGAACAACTGCTACAGAAAAAACCGGGGTGTTGCCTCCGAATAGCCCGACACCAGCGACGGCAATGAGGCCAAGTAATCCCATCGAGCCCGCGAGCCCGTCGATTCCGTCGATCATATTGAGCGCATTTACAGCACCGACCACTAACATACTGGTGACGATTACGGCTACCCAAGGCTCAAAAATAACAGTGCCTGCGCCAAACGGTGCGCCCACATAGTAGACGCCCAAACCACCAACAAAAATCATCAATAAAACGGCTCCAAGTTGCACGAGCAAGCGGAATATTGAAGGTAAATTCAACCGGTCATCCAGAAGCCCCAGGCAAACAAAACCGAATGCCGTCGCAGTAAAGCCGGCGGGAGGCCGAGCTGTTTCCGGGAGTAGCGAGAGTCCCAGCGAAAGACCGACAAACATCGCGATACCGCCGATGATAGGTACCTCGCCCGCATGCTGTTTGCGGCCCCCCGGTTTATCAATAAAGTCAAAACTGCGCGCCACGGGTCGCAACAGAAGCGCCAGCACGACCGTGCCGAACAATGCCGCACCAACCGACAGATACAGGCTTTGCATGGTCGCGGAGTATACGCAGCAGCAAACTTCATGGGTTAAACTCACGGCCGTGACTAGCCGATTTGTCATGATCACCCTTGCATCGCTTTGGGTGCTGGCCGGATGCGTTCGATATGAGGACGGCCGCGCTGCCTTTGATAATCGCGACTACACGACCGCCTTTGCGAAATGGCAGTTACTTGCCAAATTTGGTGATGTGCAAGCCCAAAATGAACTAGGTTGGCTCTACCAAAATGGGCTTGGTACGGACCCAGACGCTGGGATGGCCGTGCTTTGGTACAGAAAGGCGGCATCTCAAGGACTCACGGTCGCCCAAACCAACCTCGGCATCATGTTCAATGATGGGATTGGCGTTCCACGCGATCATCGGGAGGCATCAAAATGGTTCAGCTTGGCGGCCAGAAAAAACGATCCGTCAGCACTCAATAATCTTGGAGTGCTGTACGACAGGGGTGACGGCGTCCCAGAAAACGACATTAAGGCCGTTGAACTGCTGACCAAGGCTGCGGAGTTAGGGCATCCCCGAGCGATGAGTAATCTCGGTGTTATGTACAAGCTTGGCGAGGGCGTGCCGCAAGACGCCGCAACAGCGACCCGATGGTTTAAGGCTGCCGCCGAGAAAAAAGATCTCGAGGGCATGAATAATCTCGCGGTCATGCTCGACCAAGGCCTTGGAACCGAGGCAGACCCAACCAAAGCGATGCAGCTATTTGAAACCGCAGCGCGATCAGGCGAGCCCGCGGCTGCTGTCAATCTGTCAATGATGTTACTTAGACCGACTCGGGACGCTAACCGAGTCGATCCAACGCTGTCGAACCGACCCGTCGTCAAAGCCTATGCATGGCTGAATATCGCCGCTGGCATGGGGCACGCTCAGGCGCGCGACTATCGAGCTAAACTGCAAAATCAACTGTCTCTCGCGGAAATTACGGAAGCGCAACGTCTCTCTGTGACTTGGTCAAACGCGCGCTGACCTGAAATTGCATTTTTTTACCACTTTGATCAGATTAATGAACCAGGTTAATCTGTTTTCAGATTTATTATATTTTCAGTTTTGTTATTCTCAGCGCGCGCGCTCCCTCGCATTGCAAGGTCTTTCCCCATGCCGAAACTTTCCCTGACCGCCCTCAAAGCCCGCATTAACCGTCTGCAAAAGCAACTTGTCGCGATCGAGACAAAAAAGGCGCCGGCTATCAAAAAGGTACAAAGTCTGATGAGAAAGTTAGGCGTCACCGTCGGTGATTTGAAAGGATTGGCCTCTCCCGCAACTCTGCGCGGCTCGTCAGTATCAAAGTCGGTAAAACGACGAAAGAAAGG
>VGTW01000124.1 GCA_016874555.1 Gammaproteobacteria bacterium
TCAAAGGTTCTGCAGAGTGTCCCGTCCCGCTCAACGGATCAGGCTGCGGTTGGACCGTGGAAAGAAATCGACGAAGGCTTGCAGCTCCGGCTGGTTCTGCGCGGCTCGCGTAATCTCATCGATGGCTTCCTGCAACGGCAGCTCTGATCGATACAGCATCGTGTACGCATTTTTGATGTTGCGCACTTGTTCGGCGGAGAAACCGCGCCGCGAAATACCGTTGGTATTGATCGAATGTGGCTCGGCCGGATGCCCTACCGCCATCACATAGGGCGGCACATCGCGCGTGACTGCCGTGTTATTGGCGATGAACGCATGCACGCCGATCTTGCAAAACTGATGTACGCCGGTGAAGCCGGCAAGGATCACCCAATCATCGATTTCGACGTGCCCCGCAAGCGTTGCGAGGTTGGCGAACACGCAATGACTGCCGACGATGCAATCGTGGGCGACATGCGATGAAGCCATGAACAGATTATCATCGCCGACCGTGGTCACACCCTTGTCCTTGGCCGTGCCGCGATTGACGGTCACATATTCGCGAAACGTGTTGCCGTTGCCGATGAGGACGCGCGTCGGCTCACCCGCATATTTTTTGTCCTGCGGCGCATCGCCGATCGAAGCGAATTGGAAGATCCGATTGTTGGCACCGATCGTCGTGTGCCCGGTAATCACCACATGCGGACCGATCACGCAGCCCAGACCGATTTCGACATTCGGACCAATGATCGAATACGCACCGATTTCGATGTCGGCCGCGAGCTTAGCGGAGGGCGCGACGACGGCGCGCGGGTCGATGCCGCCCTCCATCACGCCGGCCCCTGCGCGGGCTTGCCCGACTCCGGTGCGACCATGAGTTCGGCGGAGGCCGTCTCGACGTCGCCGACGTGGGCTGCCGCTTCGAACTTCCAGATGCCGCGCACCTGGCGCTGCACCTTCGCAGTCAAGATCAGCTGATCACCCGGCTCGACCGGACGGCGGAACCGCGCTTTGTCGATACCGACAAAATAAAACCGCGTCTCTTCATCCGGCAAAACTTTCGCAGTGCGAAACGCCAGAATACCCGCCGTTTGCGCCAGAGCCTCGATGATGATCACGCCCGGCATCACCGGTCGATACGGAAAATGGCCGGGAAAAAACGGCTCGTTGTAGGTTACGTTTTTGAGCGCGCGAATGCTCTCGCCTTCTTTGCATTCAAGCACCCGATCGACCAACAGAAAAGGGTAACGATGCGGCAAGTGCCGCAGGATTTCATTTATGTCAAGTATGCCTTCGCTCACAATGATCCCTGCCTATTTTGCCTGCGCAGCCTGTTTAGCCGTCCTTGTCCGTTGTACCCGCCGCGTCGCCGGCCGACTCTCCGCGCTCGAGATCGGTAACGCGCTGCGCGAGCGTATCGAGTCGCTTCACGCGCCCGACAATACGCCGCCATTCGCTCGCCGACTCCACCGGAATACCGCCGCCCGAATAAATGCCGGGCTCGCGGATGTCGCTGGTAACAAAACTCGTGCCCGTGAGCGTAACGTCATCACAGATCGTCAGATGCCCGGCAATGCAGACACCGCCGCCGATCCGACAACGCGCGCCGACTTCGGCGCTGCCGGCCATCCCCGCGCAGCCGGCGAGCGCCGTGTGCTCACCGACGCGGCAGTTGTGGCCGATCTGCACTAGGTTGTCCATCTTCACGCCGTTGCCGATCACCGTGTCATCGAGTGCGCCGCGATCGATGGCGCTGTTCGCGCCGATCTCGACATCGCAGCCGATACGCACGGTACCCACCTGCGGCACGAACACCCACCGTTCGCCCTCGGCGGCATAGCCAAAGCCATCGGCACCGATCACCGCACCCGGATGCAGAATCGAGCGCTCTCCGATCACCACCTTGTCCATCACCGTGACGCGCGCCACCAGACGCACTTCATCAGCAAGGGTGACCTCATTACCGATCAATGAACCGGCGCCGATGAACGCACGCGCCCCGATACGGCTGCGTGCGCCGATCACGACCAGCGGACCAATATGGGCAGAGGGATGAATCTCGGCGTCGGCAGCAACCACCGCCGAGGGATGCACGCCCGCCGGAGCCATCGGCAGCGGGTGCAGCAGCTGCGCGATGTGCGCGAAACTCGCGTGTGGATTTTCGGTCAGCAGGCAATCGATCGCCGTGGCCTCCTGCATCTTGGGATGCAGAATGATGGCGCCGGCGTTGGCTGCCGCAAGTTGATCGACGAGTTGGGGATTGGCAAAGAAGGCCAGTCCGCGGGGTCCTGCCCCCGCGAGCGTGCCGATATGGTCGATGGTGCGGCTTGGATCGCCGCGCAGCGTCAGGCCGAAACGAATCGCAAGCTCACCGAGCGTGAATGGCATCGCGTCCGCTCCGTGCGGCCGCCCGCCGAATCACCGCGTGGCGGGCTTCGCCGGCGCCGCGGCGCTCACGCGCTGCTGCAGGGCCGACAACACGCCCGGCGTGATGTCGAGCGTCTGGATCGCATAGATGACGCCGTCGGTGACGACCAGATCAAAGTTTTGTGCCTTCGAATAGGTACGCACTTCTTCGATCAGCGTGCGCTGCAACTTCGACATTTCTTCGTTACGACGGGCGTTGAAATCGTCATTCACTTCCTGCTGACGACGCGCGAGGTCACGCTCACCATCGCGCAGTTCTTTTTCGGCGCGCGAGACCTGGTCGGACGTCATAGTGGCGCGATCTTTAACGAGCTTGTCACGCTTGCCCTGTATAGAGGTCGATTGCGTCTGCAGCTCGCGCTGCTTGGCCGCCACCTCACTCCGCAGCGACTCGATGAGCGCCTTCCCCTGCGGGCTCTCGTCCATCAAGCGCCCGAAGTCGAGCACACCCACCTTTATTTCGGCCATCGCCGGGGCACCCGCCAGCACCGCTATTGCCGCCATCGCCAGAATCATCACCTTGGGGAACATACGCATCGTCAACCCAACCTCTGAATATGCGATCGGCTCAGAACGCCTGGCCGATCGTGAACTGGAACCGTTCTTCCTCGTCTTCGAACCGCACGCCATCGCCCTTGAAGGTGTTGAGCGGCAGTGCGTAGCTGAAGCGGAACACGCCGAGTGGCGCAAGCCATTGCACCGCGATGCCCGCCGACTGCTTTAACTTATCATACTTGAACTTGTAATCGACTGGGGTGACGCCATCGGCACCCGTGAACTTGTAGAAATCGCGCGTCGAAAATACGTTGCCGATATCGAAGAACGCGGTCGCCCGCGCGGTCGTCCGCCATTTCTCCGGAGTGGGGATGATGAGCTCGGCGCGCGCCGCCACCTTGAGGTTGCCACCGTACGGGTTGCCGAAGCTGTCCTTCGGACCCAAGCGACTCTCGCGATAACCGCGGACGGTGTCCGGTCCGCCAGCAAAGAAGTTGCGGTACGGCGGCGATGCCGTGGTGTCCCCGAGCTCCTGGCTGTAACCCACATCCCCGCCGAGCGCCAACGTCCAGCGGCCGAAGAGCGGGACGAACTGCAGAAACTCGTACGCCGCAGTGGCGTACTGCACGTCGCTGAGGGGCAGTGCATAGCTGAGCGAAAACGTGTGGCGCATGCCGCGGTCGGCAAAGAGCGCGCGGTTGCGACTATCGTAGCTCCAGCCCACGGCAAGCTCGAAGGAATCGAACTGCGTGGTGTCGAGCGTAGTCGCCGGAATGATGAAGCCGCCACCATAATCCTGTTCGGGCACGATCTTCACGCGATAGTCGCCGTTGGCGCGCACCCAGCTGCGAGCTTGCTCAGCGCTGCCCTCGCCGGTGATCAGTGACGAGCGCTGAATCGAGAGCCCGACGCGCAGACCCTGGAACTCGGTGATCGGATAACCATAGTCGACACCGAGCGCGAGCGACTCCGAAGAAAAGTCCGACGACGCCGACACGAACTGCGTGACATCGCGATAAGTGAACGAGAGCGTACGCGCGACCCCATCGATGTTAGTGTAGGGATTGGTGTGCGAGACGCCATAAACTTTTGAGTAGCGGCCGGAATTCAAATCGATGGCGACACGCTCACCCGACCCCATGAAATTGCTGTCAGCGTAATTGCCATTGAGAATGAACGACTGCGACTCGGAATAGCCGACACCGCCGCCGAGCTGCGCCGATGGTCCTTCCTTAATTTCGAACTCGACATCGACCAGATCGGCCGTTCCCGTTACCGGCTTGGTTTCTGACTCGACTTTCTCGACGAACGGCAGACGTTGAATACGCTGCTTCGAGCGCTCGACAAGCACATTGGAAAGCCACGCGCCCTCGAGCTGGCGCATCTCGCGACGCAGCACATCGTCGTTAATCTTGGTCACCTTATTAAACACGATGTGCCGTACGTAGACACGATTACCCGGATCAATGAAAAAGGTGATACCCACCTCTTTCTTACCATCATCGGGCGTCGGCACCGGATCTACTTTCGCGAATGCATAGCCCTCGAGACCGAGCCGATTCTGGATCAGCTCCTGCGTCGCCGTGATGTCTTTCTTCGAGTAAGTATCGCCAGTCTTCACCAGCAAATAATTTTTCAGCTCTTCTTCGGCGACCACGAAGGTACCGGCGAGCTTGACCGTGCTCAGCTTGAAGACTTCGCCCTCACTCACATTGACGGTGATGAAGATATCGTCTTTTTCGGGCGCGATCGCCACCTGCGTCGACTCGATCTCGAAGTTAGCGTAACCGCGATCCATGTAGAACGAACGCAGCTTCTCGAGATCGCCCTGCAGTGACTCGCGCGAATAGCGATCGTCTTGTTTGTACCAAGAGAGCCAATTCGGCGTCTTGAGTTCAAAATCTTCGAGCACGTCTTTTTGCTCGAAGCGCTCGTTGCCGACGAGATTGACCTGCCGAATCCGCGCGCGCTTACCTTCCTTGATGTCGATCTTCACGCGCACCCGGTTATCGGAGACTGCTTCGATCTGAGTGTCGATACGCACCGCGTATTTGCCGCGGCTGAAATATTGGTCGGTGAGAAACTGCTTTACGTCCTCGAGCACCGAGCGATCGAAGGTCTTGCCGGTGGCGAGACCCACGTTGCGAAGGCTCTTGTTGAGATCCTCGGTCTTGATGTCCTTGTTGCCCTTGATCTCAAAACTCTCGATCGAAGGACGCTCGAGCACTGCGACGATCAGCGTACCCGCTTCCCAGCGCAGCTCGACATCGCGAAAGAAGCCCGTGTCGTAGAGCGCACGGATGGCCTCGCGCACCCGCTGCTGCGTCAGGCGATCGCCGATGTTGACCGGTAGATAGTTGTACACCGTGCCTTCGGAGACACGCTGCAAACCCTCGACCCGAATGTTGTCGACGCGCAGCACCGGCGGTACCTGGGCGAGCACCGAGGCGACATGAAAAGACGATGCGAGGAGCAGCACTGCACCCAGAACGAACCGAATCCGTGTAATCAACCGAGCTGCCTCGTAAAATCATTGAAAAGCGCGATGCCCATGAGCAGGAGCAGCAACGCGATACCCACCTGCTGGCCGAGCGCCTGCACCCGATCGGGAATTGGCGAGCCGCGGAACCACTCAATGAGCTGGTACACGATCTGACCGCCATCGAGGATAGGAACGGGCAAAAGATTCAGAAAGCCGAGACTGAGGGAAATGACGACCAAAAAGCCGAGGAATTCGGTCAGCCCACTCTGCGCAGACTCACCTGCGAATTCGGCGATCGACAGCGGCCCCGATAAATTTTTTAGCGACACCTGACCAAACAACATGCGGGCGAACATCTTCGCCTGCAGCACGGTCATGTACCAGGCGCGCTGCGTGGCGGCCGTCAGCGACGCGAGCGGACCGTACTCGCGTTGGTTGACGAGCTCGGCGGGCCATGGCGGCGATGGCGGGGTCCCGACCCGAATTCGGCCGATTTCTTTGCCATCGATCAAATCTGCCGTGCTGCGCACGGTAACCTGTGCCGCCTGCCCCGCACGCACATAGCTGACGACGAT
>VGTW01000125.1 GCA_016874555.1 Gammaproteobacteria bacterium
CGTCAAAGAAATGCCAGTCGGCATGACGGTGGTGGCACCGCGTTATGCGGAAGATCGTTTGCTGCGCATCGCCGCTAAGTTCGAACGTGAAGGTAGACTGCGCGTGCCTTCGAGGTTCGCACGCAGCTGACTGGATAAGGCCACTCGTCGAATAGTGCGCCACAGCGCCAAAGACCGATGAAGACTGCGGGACGATGAGTCGTCGACCAGCAGAAACTCAGTATTGCTGAATAGTTTGTCAGCCATGCGCATCACCGTATTCGGTGCCGACTCACGGCAGGCGAAAGTATTCGAGTGGAGTGAACCAATTACATTGCCCCGCTCGTTGGGCCATCGACCACCCGTTCCCGGCGCGTCATGACCGTGATCTCGGCGTCGATGTGCCGGGAACCGTCATGGCCCGAAGCGGACAAAGCGGCAGTGGTTCGGGTATACGACACACGGCACCGCAAGGGCGACGCGGTTACAAGCAGCACGCCGTCAGTCGATTTGCACACTGGATCGCCGATTGCGTGACCACTGCAGCGAACAACCACAACGGTGGTGGGGTGGTCTTGCTTACTGCACCGCGATTCCTCGCGGAGCTGCGTGGCCACCTGACCAAGTCCGCACTGCAGCGCGTAGTTCGAGAGTTGCCACGCGATCTTGTAGGACTGTCGGTGCCCGCATTACAACAAAGAGTAGCCGAGGCGCTGCGGTCCTGACGGCGGCGTCTGCCCCAACCCTCGGCGACCAACGCTCAGCGCAGTCGCAGCGGGTCCTCATGCTCAAGCAAGCCTGTTTCGCTATAAACTCGCAACTTCTCGCGTGTGTCGGCAATATCCATGTTGCGCAAGGTGAGCTGACCAATGCGATCGGCAGGGGTAAACGTGCCCTCCCCTTTTTCCATGGTCAGCCGCTCGGGGTGATAGCTCAGTTGCGGACCCTGCGTATCGAGAATCGACCAATCATTGCCACGACGCAGTTCCAGCGTCACCTCGCCGGTAATTGCGCGCGCAACCCAGCGCTGGGCACTTTCGCGTAACATCAGGCACTGTGGATCGAACCAACGACCCTGATACAGCAAACGCCCAATGCGCCGCCCGTTGTTGCGATATTGTTCGATTGTGTCTTCATTGTGAATGGCGGTGAGCAGTCGCTCGTAAGCTATGAAAAGCAGCGCCATCGCCGGCGCCTCATAGATACCTCGGCTTTTAGCTTCGATGATGCGGTTCTCGATCTGATCGCTCATACCTAAGCCATGTCGACCACCGATGCGATTGGCTGCTTCGAACAGCGCGAGCTCGTCGGCAAAATGTTGGCCATTGAGCGCGACTGGGCGCCCAGCCTCGAAACGGACGCTGACCGTCTCACGAGGGATCGCGACCTCGTCACGCCAAAAGGCAACCCCCATGATCGGCTGCACGATGCTGATACCGCGATCTAAAAATTCGAGATCTTTGGCTTCGTGCGTGGCACCCAGCAGATTGGAATCGGTGGAGTAAGCCTTCTCGGTGCTCATGCGATAGTCGAGGCCAGCGGCGGCAAGATATGCGGACATCTCCCGCCGGCCCCCAAGTTCGGCGATGAAGCGCTCGTCCAACCACGGTTTGTAGATGCGCAGCGCAGGGTTCGCCAATAGACCATAGCGATAGAAGCGTTCGATATCATTGCCTTTGTGCGTGCTGCCATCGCCCCAGATGTCGACGCCGTCCTCGCGCATGGCGAGCACCAAGGCTGTCCCGGCCACGGCGCGGCCGAGTGGCGTCGTATTGAAATAGGTGATGCCTGCGGTCGAAATGTGAAACGCGCCGCTCTGGATCGCCGCGATACCCTCGGCAACGAGCTGTGCTCGGCAATCAACCAACCGCGCATGGACCGCTCCCAGCGCAAGGGCGCGGTGCGGAATGCCGTCGTAATCGCTCTCGTCCGGCTGCCCGAGATGGGCAGTGTACGCACAGGGCATTACGCCGCGCATACGCATCCAATGCACAGCTGCGCTGGTATCGAGACCGCCCGAAAACGCGATGCCCACGCGTTCGCCGATCGGCAGTTGCTGCAGTATTGTGGCGCTCATTAACCCGCTTCGTCGCTAACGTGGGTGGAAATTTGCCGAATCATGGGACGATGATATCGCGCGGCGGTAATCTTGCCGATGTACGCCTGAGGAGACCTGCCGATGAACGTAAATCCCGACACCCGCGCCAGCCAAGCCGCAGACACCCCGTTTTCGTCAAAGATTTCAACCGAGGAATGGCAGACGCGGATCGCGCTCGCGGCGCTCTATCGGCTGGTGGCGCTGCATGGTTGGGATGACATGATTTTCACGCACATCTCGGCGCGCGTGCCCGGACCTGAGCACCACTTTCTCATCAATCCGTACGGCTGGTTTTTCGACGAAATCACTGCATCGTGTCTAGTCAAGGTCGATCTGCAAGGCAACAAAGTTGACGATAACCCGCAGCCCATCAACCCTGCCGGCTTTACCATCCATTCGGCAATCCACGCGGCCCGGGCCGATGCGCAGTTCGTCCTGCACGTGCACACCGATGCGGGCGTCGCGGTGTCCGCGCAAGAGGCCGGCTTGCTGCCGACCACCCAACATGCACTGATCGTGCTGCCTGCACTTGCGTACCACGACTACGAGGGCAACGCCCTCACTCTCGATGAGCGGCAACGCATCATCGCCGATCTGGGCGATAAGTCGCTGATGCTGCTGCGCAACCATGGAACCTTGGCGCTCGGTCCCTCAGCCTGCGATGCGTTCTTAGGTTTGTTCATGCTGGAGCGCGCGTGCCAGCAACAAGTGATGGCCTTGTCCGCAGGCGCACAGGGTGTTCGTCACGCGCCCGCCGCGGCGCGCAACGAAGTCAAAACACAAACGGCGATGTTGGGCCCGATGGCCAGCAAACTTGCCTGGCCGGGTCTGCTGCGCAAGCTCGACCGCGAATCGCCGGGTTACGACGCATAATCAAACGTCGAGGTTAGACACCGCCAGCGCGTTCTTTTCGATGAACTCCCGCCGTGGCTCCACCTCATCGCCCATCAGTGTGGTGAAAACTTCGTCGGCTGCGACGGCGTCTTCGATCCGTACCTGCATCAGGCGCCGGCTTTCCGGGTTGATGGTCGTATCCCACAACTGCTCGGGGTTCATTTCGCCGAGACCCTTATAGCGCTGGATAGACTGGCCGCGCTTGGCGAGTTCGAACAACCAATCGATGGCTTGCTTGAACGACGCGATATCGCGCCGCGATTCACCGCGCCGCACGTAAGCGCCCTCGCCGATCAGGCCCGCCAAGGTTCGCGACAGATTGGCGATGCGTTGATACTCGGAAGACTCAAAGAAATCGCGGGTAAGGTACTTGTCGAAGCGACTGCCATGCTCGTCCTTGATGACATGGATGCGCGGTACGCCCTGCCCGGCGACGGCGACCTGCACATCCAATCGGTAGTTCGCGTTGCCGTCGGCTGCGGCATTTAGGCGCGCGGTCAGATCGGTTGTCCAAGCTGCGAGCCAGTCCGCTCGGTCGAAATCGACGCGCGAAACCACCGCCACGTAGAGCAGTTGCTCGAGTAGACGCGCATCGTAGCGCCGCGCCCACCGCGCAACGATTTGCTGCACCTCGACATATTGCCGTGCCAAAGTTTCGAATCCGGGACCCCGCAACGGCGGTGCTGCTGAATTGAGATGCAGCTCGGCATCTTCGAGAGCTGAGTTCAGCAGCATGGCGTTAAGTTCGTTGTCGTCTTTGACGTACATCTCCTGCTTGCCCCGCTTTACTTTGTAGAGCGGCGGCTGCGCAATGTAAATGTGGCCGCGCTCAATGAGCAACGGCAATTGTCGATAAAAGAACGTCAGCAACAACGTACGGATGTGGCTGCCATCGACGTCCGCGTCGGTCATGATGATGATGCGGTGGTAGCGCAGTTTCTCGATGTCGAATTCGTCGCGCCCGATGCCGCAGCCTAGTGCGGTGATTAGGGTGCCGACTTCGGCCGACGACAGCATCTTGTCGAATCGAGCTTTTTCGACGTTCAGGATCTTGCCCTTGAGAGGCAAGATCGCTTGAGTACGGCGATCGCGTCCCTGCTTGGCAGAACCGCCTGCCGAATCTCCCTCGACGATGAAAAGTTCGGAGAGCGCCGGATCTTTTTCCTGGCAATCAGCGAGCTTGCCCGGCAGGCCAGCAATATCGAGTGCGCCTTTGCGACGCGTCAATTCGCGTGCTTTGCGCGCTGCCTCACGAGCGCGCGCAGCTTCAATGATTTTGCCAGCAATGGCCTTCGCTTCCTGCGGGTTTTCCAGCAGAAACTCCGAGAATTTATGCGCTACGGCGGTCTCGACGACGCCCTTGACCTCGGAGGAGACGAGCTTGTCTTTGGTCTGTGAGGAAAACTTCGGGTCAGGAAGCTTGACCGACAAAATCGCAGTTAGGCCTTCGCGTGCGTCGTCACCGGTAGTCGGGACTTTCTCGCGCTTGGCGACGCCTTCTTTTTCGATGTAATCATTGAGCGTACGCGTCAGCGCTGCGCGAAAGCCGGCCAGATGCGTGCCGCCGTCTTTCTGCGGGATATTGTTGGTATAGCAGAACATCGACTCCTGATAAGAGTCGTTCCACTGCATCGCCACCTCGACACCGATTGGCCCTTCCTGGGTCCGGAACCAAAACACGTGGTCGTGTATAGATTGCTTCGATCGATTGAGGTGTTTGACGAAGGCCTGCAGGCCGCCCTCGTGTTGGAAAACGTCGCGCTTATCTTCTCGTTCGTCAACCAAATCGATGCGCACACCCGCGTTTAGGAACGACAATTCGCGCAAGCGTTTGGCGAGCGTGTCGTAATCGAACTGGATGTTGGTGAATATCGACGAGCTGGGCTTAAAGCGCACCAACGTACCGGTGCGATCGGTGGTTCCCACAGCGGCGAGCGGTGCGACCGGGTCGCCGAGGTGATACTCCTGCGTGTACAGTTTGCCGTCACGAGAGATAGTTAGCCGCAATACGTCGGAGAGCGCGTTGACTACCGAGACGCCGACGCCATGCAGGCCGCCAGAAACTTTATAAGAGCTATCGTCGAATTTTCCGCCGGCATGCAACACAGTCATGATGACTTCGGCGGCAGAACGGCCTTCTTCAGCATGGATATCGGCCGGAATGCCGCGGCCGTTGTCTTCGACGGTAACGGACTCGTCAGCGTGAATCGTGACGATTATGCGGTCACAATGGCCCGCCAGCGCCTCGTCAATCGAGTTATCGACGACCTCGAAAACCATGTGGTGCAGGCCTGTGCCGTCATCGGTATCGCCGATATACATTCCGGGCCGCTTTCGGACCGCGTCAAGGCCCTTTAAGACCCTGATTTTACTAGAATCGTAGACGTCTGCTTCAGACATGCTTGGGCTCAGCAGAAAGAGTCGAAACTATACCCGAAATACCCGCCCTTGTTCCACGTGAAACACAGTTTCTGGAGTCCCAAATAACGCAGTATCCCGATCGAGCGCAGCGACGACCAGCTGGCAATCCAAACCGGTAACTCGGCCGATAAATCGTGACAGTCGCTCTCGATCAAGCTCAGCGGAGGGGTCGTCGAGCAATAGTGTTGGGTGCAAACCATGTTCTCGTTTCAGATACTCGAGTTGGCAGAGATTGAGAGCGACGGCAGAAAGCTTCTGCTGGCCGCGCGACAAAACCTCGCGAGCCGGCCTGCCGCGGATTTTCAAAGTAAGATCCGCCCGATGCGGTCCGACGGTGGTGGTTCTTCGGTCGCGATCCCGCTTAGTCGCCGCCGCGAGGGCATCACCTAGACTCACGCTTTGATCCCAGCCTGACTGCAAATCAAGGCTGATCGGTAGGTTGGTTAGTTCCGCAGCAATCTCAATCCAGTAGGGATGCAGCGCGGCGAATACTCGCTGCCGGGCCATCGCCATAGCCTCCCCCTCTCGCGCCAATTCCTG
>VGTW01000126.1 GCA_016874555.1 Gammaproteobacteria bacterium
CCATCTCGTGCGGCGCGTGACGCCCCTGCTTTGCCTGCGCACGCAGCGCATTCACCCAGCCGACCACCCGGTGATCAAAGTCACGGTTAACGCCGAAGGTGTAGTAAATCTTTGCCCGACCTTCCATTAGTCCCGGCAGGATCTCGTCGATATCGCCAATCGGAAAGGCATCGTCAGCGCCGAAATCGCGTCGTGCGCCAACCGGGCCTGCACGACGCCCATCCCAAGTCTCGCGCCGCGGATCGCGATCACGCACGAACAACAAATACTCGCCCTGCGCTCGACCCGGAACCAGTACCACCACCGATTCGGGTTCCGGAAAGCCGCTCAAATAATGGAAGTTGCTGTCCTGCCGATAGGCGTACTCGACGTCGTTATTGCGCAGGTGCACAGCCGCGGCGGGCACGATGGCGATCGAACCGCGCCCCATACTTTTCATCAACTGGCGGCGACGGCGGGCAAATTCGTCGCGACCGATCGGCGGCGGCGGCGCTGACTCCCTCACGTGGCTGGATCGCGACATGTCAGTGCAGCGAGACCGAGTTATCATCGGCTGCCGTCGTGCGGAACGGCGCCAGTTCGTCGTGCAGCAACTGCACGCCCACCCGCACGAACTCGACCAGTTCGACGTAGGCCTGCTCGTTATCCTCTAGCGACTCGTTCTCATCGACGTCAATCCGCGTCATGGCCGTGAGGTCGCGGACGATCTCGCTAACATCAGCCGGCAAATCTTCGATGTCGGGGATGGGGTTGGAACCGAGCCCGTAGAGAAAGCCCTGGCACCACTGCCCGAGC
Source organism: Gammaproteobacteria bacterium (assembly GCA_016874555.1). Taxonomy (GTDB): domain Bacteria; phylum Pseudomonadota; class Gammaproteobacteria; order Steroidobacterales; family Steroidobacteraceae; genus UBA964. The sequence goes on from VGTW01000126.1 coordinate 796, forward strand.
GCCATGGCGCGCTCAGCGACCGGCACTTCGTCACCCGGCAACAGCAACTGAAATTCAATATGACCAGCGCGCAGCACATACCGGGTCCATTCGAATACCGCATGCAGCGCGGCCTCGGCATCGCCCGCCCGACCTTCGGGGAAGATCTCGCGCAACCAGTCCTGCACGCTCAATTGCTCGCCCGAGCACAGCGCCCCGGCCAGCGTTCCGTGGGCTTCGGGCAGGTCGGTTAGGGCCCGCGAGCTCGATAGATGGCTTTCGATTTCACGATAGTCGGGGGCTGACATCGGCTGATTATGCCAAAGACCCTCCAATTCGCATTGATCGGCGCGTGCCACAGCCTATAATTTTCGTTATGAGCGACAAGATCAGCGAGCGTAACGGACTCGAGGCGGAAATCCGCCGTCTCGAGAAACAGGTTGACGAATTGCTCGGGGTGCTCGGCGCCCTGCGCGAAGAAAATCGCGCCTTGCGCCAGCGGCAAGATAGCCTGTCCACCGAACGCGCCACACTGCTGCAACGCAACGAGCAGGTCCGTACCCGCGTCGAGGCCATGATCGGTCGTCTCAAAACTCTGGAGCACGGCCCGTGAACGCCGGCGATCGCGATGCCTCCCGTGTCAGCATCCGCATCCTCGAGAAGGAATACATGGTGGCCTGCCCGCACGAGGAGCGCTCAGCGCTGCTCGATGCCGCCGAGTTCCTCAACGGCAAGATGCGCGAAATCCGCGACAGCGGAAAAGTGGTCGGTCTCGATCGGGTGGCCGTCATGGCCGCGCTCAATCTGGCCCACGAACTGCTCAAGCTGCAGGATAAAGATCGGCGCAGCGAAACCGAACAAGGCAACCGCGTGCGCGCGGTGCGCGAGCGCATCGACAGCGCCTTGCGGCGTGGGAAACAGCTCGATCTCTGACACCGCGAACGCGTTTGCTACCGCACACGCGTTAGCGCATGTCTCTGAGCGCGCGCGTGGTGTAGACTGTTTTAGCGTCGCCTGCGGTGTTCGATAGTGGATCGGGTTACCTCTCGACCCTAAGTTGGAACGCCCCGGGGCATCAGGGCTTGCTGTCAGCACTGTGCAAGTCCGCCTTCGAGCGGGAAGCCTTACCTGACGTAGTCCGCCCCACTTGTTGCTCTGTGTCGAGAGCAACGGTTCACACCGGCACAGGCGGGTGACGCCGTTTATTCCTTCGCGCGGAGTCTTCGTGTTCGATCGCCAAATACTGCGCAAGGCCCTGCGCACGGCGCGCGCAGGACTCAGCGCTGCAGAGCGCGCGCGCAGCTCGCGACTAATCGCCCGCTGGATCGCCGGCACCCACTGGCTCGCGCCCGGGCGTCGCGTGGCTATCTTCATGTCCATGCCCGAAGAAATCGACACGGCGCCGCTGATCGAACTTGCGCACCGCCGAGGTTGCGAACTTTTTTTCCCTCGGATTGAGAACCTGCGCCAACGACGGCTGGGTTTCACGCCACCCGACGCAAATCTGCTGCGCAATCGGCTGGGCATCGTGGAATTCGGCGGTGCAGCCCGCAAAGCCGCTGCCGCGATGCAGATTATTTTCGTACCGCTAGTTGGTTTTGATCGCCGCGGCAATCGACTTGGAATGGGCGCAGGTTTCTACGATCGCGCGCTGGCCTTTCGGCGGCGGCGCCAACACTGGCGCGGGCCAGTGTTGATCGGTATTGCGCATTCCTGCCAGCAAACAAGCACCATCGAACCACTGAACACCGATGTTCCCCTCGATGTCATCGTCACCGAACGCGGCATCGGTTTTTTCCGCGGAGAAAAAGCATGAATCATTGGTTGATGAAAACCGAACGCAGAACGTTCAGCATCGACGATCTGGCCAAGGCCGCAAAACGCAGCACCTGCTGGGACGGCGTCCGTAATTTCCAGGTACGCAACATGCTGCGCGACCAGTTCGCAGTCGGCGATCTGGCGTTCATGTATCACTCAAGTTGCGAGGCACCAGGCATCGCCGGTGTGATGAGAGTCGTGCGCGCAGGCTACCCTGACTCGACCGCACTCGACCCTCGACATCCGCATCATGATCCTGCGCACACCGCTACTGCACCGCGCTGGTACATGGTCGATGTGCGTCTAGAGCAGCGTTTTCCCAGTGTAATTTCACTCGAAGAGTTGCGCAAACATGCGGCCGGAAAACTTCGTGAATTGTTGATCTTGAAGCGCGGCAATCGTCTATCGATCACGCCGGTGAGTGCAGCGGAGTGGCGTTTCATCATGTCGCTCGCGAACTGATGCGGACCACCGGATGCACAACTCGCGCGATAGCGAATGACCCTATTGCTTGTTTTTTGCAAACGCGTGTATATACTCAACCTCGGACTAACCCGTAACTGGAGAACTAACCATGGCTAAGGCCAAAAAGAAGGCGAAGAAGAAAGCCGCCAAGAAGAAGTAAGATTCCTCAGGAATCTCTGGCGGGTGGGGTGCAAGTCACACCCGCCGTCTTCTGAAACGCAAAGAGGATGCCCGCGCAAGCGGGCATCTTCGTCTAGACCGCCAAATATTCTTTTTTTCCTGGAGAAAACGCGATGCGCGAGGCGATGAACAGCAAGCTTGCCGCAGCGCGTGCCGCACTCTCTTACCTTGAACACGATATGGTGATCGGTGTCGGCACCGGCTCGACCGTTAATCATTTCATCGATGAACTCGCTGCGCGTCGCGATAGTCTGCGCGGCGTAGTGTCGAGCTCGGAGGCATCGAGCTCGCGGCTGCGCGCCGCCGGGATCGAGGTGCTCGATCTCAATCGCACCGGCGACCTGCAGCTTTACGTCGACAGTGCCGATGAGACCGACGCCCATCGTCGACTGATCAAGGGCGGCGGGGCAGCCCTGACCCGCGAAAAAATTATCGCTGCCGCATCACGTCGCTTTCTATGCATCGTTGATGAGTCAAAAGTGGTCGATGTGCTCGGGCGCTTCCCGCTGCCAGTCGAGGTCATTCCGATGGCACGCTCCTACGTCGCGCGACAACTGATAAAAATCGGCGGACAACCCGTCTGGCGCGAGAACGTGCTCACCGACAACGGCAATCAGATTCTCGATGTACACGGACTGCGCATCCTCGATCCGCCATCGCTCGAGAGCACGATTAACAATATCGCAGGTGTCGTCACGGTCGGGCTGTTCGCCCATCGAATTGCTGATGTCGTGCTGGTCGGCGGTGCCGCGGGCGCGGTACGCAAGTTGGGCGTCTAGGCCACGCTCAATTCGGCGCCCAAAATAAAAAGACCCGCATTGCTGCGGGCCATGTTTTGGCTGGGGGACTAGGATTCGAACCTAGGTAAACGGAGTCAGAGTCCGTTGTCCTACCGCTAGACGATCCCCCAAAACCGGTGGCCGCGACGGCAGTCCGCAGAGCATGATACGTCAGCGCTTGGAGTATTGCGGACCACGGCGCGCCTTGCGGCGGCCGACTTTCTTGCGCTCGACTTCGCGGGCGTCGCGGGTCACGAAACCAGCGACCCGCAGCGGCTGCCGCAGGGTCTTATCGTATTCGATCAACGCGCGGGTGATGCCGTGGCGGATGGCGCCGGCCTGACCGGTAATACCACCACCCTCGACCGTCACGTCCACATCGAAGCGGCCGATGGTCTGCGTCAGTTCGAGCGGCTGCCGAACGATCATGCGACCGGTCTCGCGACCGAAGAAGTTCTCGATGGTCCGCGAGTTGATGGTGATCTTGCCGTTGCCCGGCTTGAGGTATACGCGCGCAGTGGAGGTCTTACGCCGGCCGGTGCCGTAGTTCGTAGAGGGCATCTGAAGTTTCCGTTAGATGGGGAGGGGCTTCGGCTGTTGCGCCGCGTGCGGATGATTTTCACCCGCAAACACATGCAGCTTGCGATACATGCGACGGCCGAGGACGGTCTTGGGCAGCATTCCCCTGACGGCGATCTGGATCACGCGCTCAGGATGTTCTTTGAGCAGCTTGCCGAAAGCGATCGACTTGATGCCACCGATGGCGCCGGTGTGGTGGTAGTAGAGCTTGTCGGTCATCTTGGCGCCGGTCACGCGCACCTGTTCGGCATTGACGACAACGATGTGATCGCCCATGTCGACATGCGGGCTGTAGTTAGCCTTATGCTTGCCTTTGAGGCGCAACGCAATTTCCGACGCCAAACGGCCCAGGATTTTGCCCTTGGCGTCAACCAGATACCAGTCGCCGCGAACCGTCGAGGGCTTCGCAAAAACAGTGCTCATCTAGAAGTCTCCGTCCGCGGCCCATTACCCGAACCGAAGGGGGGCCGTGAGTCCCTAAAAGGGCGCGGAAGTGTACTGAAGGTGCCCCGTCTTTGCAAAAGCTGCTTGCTGCTGATACCCAGCCGGCCCCCAGGAGGCGGTGTCCGCTGCCGGGGTGAAAAAACGGGACGAGAGCCTCAAGTTGTACCGCCGGCGTCAGCTATAATTTTGAAATGGTCACCGATAGCCCCATCGACAACCTGCTCGTCAGCGTGGACCGCGCTCTCCGGGCCGTGTTTACGACCCCGACGGCGACGCGGCCCGTCCCCAGGCCCGCCGGCGTCCCGGGCGCGAACGAAGCCACGCTTTCGGCAGCGGAACGGCGCGAGTCGGCCAGCCTCATGCGCGTCAACCATGCCGGCGAAGTTGCCGCCCAAGGCTTGTATAACGGCCAGGCGATCTTCGCACGGCGACCAGAGGTTCGCGATATGCTATTGCGGGCAGCTCGCGAAGAGGCTGACCACTTGGCCTGGTGTGACCAGCGCCTGCACGAACTCGGTTCGCGACCGAGTGTGCTCGGCCCATTCTGGTATGCAGGGTCGTTCGCCATCGGCGCGGCTGCGGCCGCG
>VGTW01000127.1 GCA_016874555.1 Gammaproteobacteria bacterium
AGGCGCGCGGGCAGATCTCGATGCCGCGGAAGAAGTACGCGATTTCCTGGGCTGCCGTCTCGGCGCCGTCGGAGCCGTGCACGGTGTTCGCTTCGATGCTCTCGGCGAGATCGGCGCGAATGGTGCCAGGCGCGGCCTTCTTGGGATCGGTGGCACCCATGATCTCGCGGTTCTTGGCTATGGCGTTCTCGCCCTCGAGCACCTGCACCATCACCGGACCCGAAGTCATGTACTTGACGAGATCTTTGAAGAATGGGCGCTCACGATGCACCGTATAAAAACCCTCGGCCTCGGCCTGTGAGAGGCGGACTAGGCGGGCAGCGACCACGCGCAACCCCGCCTGTTCAAAGCGGCGATAAACCTCGCCGATCAGGTTACGAGCTACGCCATCGGGTTTGACGATCGAAAAAGTGCGCTCCAGCGCCATGGGACGATTCCTTCGGTTGTAATGAGAAAGGGACAGGCAACAAAATAGTGTACCTGCGCTTGCCCCCGGCGGCAACGCGGAAAATCATGCAAGTCACTGGTGAGTAAGGATTTTTTAAACGTTGAAGCTTTCTCCGCAACCACACTCGCCTTTCACGTTGGGATTGCGGAATCGGAAAGCCTCGTTGAGGCCCTGCTTCACGAAGTCGACTTCGGTGCCGTCGATATAGCGCAGGCTGTCAGGGTCTACGAAAACCTTGACGCCGCGATCTTCGAACACCAAGTCGTCGGGCTGGGTGTCGTCGGCATAATTAATCACATAGGCAAACCCCGAGCAGCCCGTCTTGCGGACCCCGAGGCGTAGTCCAAGCCCCTGCCCACGCGACTGTAGAAAGTTGCGGACTCGGTCTGCGGCGGCCGTTGTCAGGGAAATCGACATGAGGCCCTTAGTTTAGCGCCGCAGCCACTGCGGCGCGCAAGGCATCTTCGACCAACAACAACCGCCCGAGTTTCTCGATCGGCAGCGCAAACTCGCGCACCCAGTCACGCGGTCCACCGGGCGCGGGATCGGCAAGCGGTCGGCCGACGCAACGCCGCTGCAGATCATCGAGCACCGCCCGCACGCCTGGACAGGTCGCGGCACGAAACTCCAGCGCCTCGATACGCGAGGCGGCCGCAGGCTCGCCCGCAAGCACAGGTTGCGCTCGTACGTACGCACGGATACGTGCGCCCTCGCGAAGACTCCCCGCCATCCCCATGCGCCAACCCGCGCCCGCTGGCGGTCCCGGTGCGTCGCGATCGCGTAACTGGGCGACCGCGCTAAGTAAGATCGCTGCGGTCTGCTTCGCCTCGGCTTCGCTGTTGAAGCGACCAAAGGAAATTCGCAGCGTGGATTGTGCAAGCTCAGGCGCAACACCCTGCGCGCGCAAGACGTGCGACGGTTCACCCACCGCAGAATCACAGGCGGCTCCGGTCGATACCGCGATGCCCGGCATGGCCGCGATCAGGCTCTCACCCTCGACATCCACCACGCTGATCGAGACCAGTCCGGGCAGACGATGCTGCGGATGATCATTCCAGACAATATCTTTAAGCCCCTGCAGCGCCTCGCGAAACACCGCGACAAGATGCTCGACGTGTGCGGCGTCGTGGTCGCGGCGCTCGCGTACCGTCTTGGCTGCCTGACCAAAGCCCACGATCTGATGGGTGGCCAAGGTTCCCGGGCGTAGCCCGCGCTCATGACCGCCGCCCGACATCAGAGGCTCGAGCCAGGGCCGCGCGCGCGCCGATACCCAGAGCGCGCCGATACCCTTTGGCCCATACATCTTATGCGCCGACAGCGAGAGCAGATCGACGCCGAGCGCGCGCACATCGACGGGTAATCGCGCTGCCGACTGCGCGGCATCGCAGTGCAAATAAACGGCTCGCTCACGACAGACCGCCGCGAGCGCAGCGATGTCCTGCACGACTCCGGTTTCGTTATTGGCGTGAATGATCGACACCAGCTGCGTGTCATCGCGCAGCACTGCCGCCAAAGATTCTGGTGTAACACGTCCATCATGCGCGGGTTCGAGCCAACTGACTTGCCAGCCGCGCTTCTCGAGTTGCTTGCAAGGGTCAAGTACTGCTTTATGCTCGGTGCGCGCGGTGACCAGATGTCGCCCCTGCTTGGCACGCCCGCGGGCCAAACCAAGCACGGCAAGATTGTCGGCCTCGGTCGCTCCCGAAGTGAATACGAGATCCTGGGCATCTGCGTTAATCAGTCGCGCGATCTCAACTCGAGCCTGCTCGATGACGGCAGCGGCGGATCGGCCGTGCTCGTGCGTGCTCGATGAGGGATTACCAATTCCGAGCGAACCCTGCAGCACTTCGGCCATGATAGCGCCCACCGCAGGATCGAGCGGCGTGGTCGAGGCATGATCCAAAAAGATCGGCAAGCTGAGGTGGCCCCTCATAAGTCATCCGTCGCGTTTTTGGCCGGCGAATTATTTGAGTGCTCACCGGCCTGCCGACGACGCCCCTGAATGGCGGTGAAAATGCCGCGCAAAATATTGGCCTCGTTCTGATCGAGCTCGGCACGGTTGATGAACCGACGGATGCGCTCCATGAGATGCGTACGGCTGGTCGTGCGATCGCGAAAACCCACTTGCTCGAGCACCTCGGCGAGATGCGCGTAGAGACGCTCCATCTCGCCCGCAGTCGCAAACGGTACGGCGCCTGGCGCCGAGACATGCTGCGCCCCGCGCGCGCGGAAGACCTCGTAGGTCACGAGCTGCACGGCCATCGAGAGGTTGAGCGAGGCATAGGCGGGGTTGGCAGGAATACGGAGCAAGAGATGTGCGAGCGAGAGTTCCTCGTTGGTCAGTCCGGTACGCTCGTTGCCAAATAGCAAGGCCACGGGACCGAGATCACTCTCGGCGACCAGACGCGCCGCAGCTTCGCGTACATCGAGCACGCGGATGTTCTGATCGCGAACGCGCGCCGTCGTCGCGACGATGAAACCGCAGTCGGCGATTCCCGCCTCAATGGTGTCGACGACCGTGGCCCGCTCGAGCACGTCGGTGGCGCCCGAGGCGCGCGCGCGGGCTTCAGAGTGCGGGAATTCCTTGGGGCGGACCAATACGAGTTTTTCGAGATCCATATTTTTCATCGCCCGCGCCACCGCGCCGATGTTACCGGGGTGGGAGGTCTCGACGAGAACGACGCGGATGTCGGCGGCTGTAACCATATAAGTGGTATTCTAGCGGCGTTTTTTCACTGCTCTTTGCCAGTATGCAGCCATTACTCAGTATTGCCGTGCGCGCCGCGCGTCGCGCGGCTGACCTGATCGTTCGCAGCCTCAATCGGCTCGACTCGCTCGAAGTGTCAAGCAAAGGTCGTAACGACTACGTCACCGAAGTCGACCAGGCTGCCGAGGCTGACATCATCGCCACCATCCGCCGTGCCTACCCCGACCACGCTTTCTTGGGCGAAGAGAGTGGTCAACTGGGCAGTGGCCCCGTCGAGTGGATCATCGATCCCCTCGATGGCACCACCAATTTCATCCATGGGCTGCCGCACTTCTGTGTCTCGATCGGGGCGCGTGTGCGCGGTCGGATCGAGCACGGCGTGGTGTATGACCCGATGCGGCAGGAGGTTTTTACTGCCTCGCGCGGTGATGGTGCCCACCTCGAAAATCGTCGCATCCGTGTCAGTGCACAACGCACGCTCGAGGGCGCACTCATCGGCACGGGATTCCCGTATCGAGCAAACACCGAATACCTAGACATCTACCTCGCGATGCTCAAAGACGTGATGCTCAACACCGCGGGCGTGCGTCGACCGGGTTCGGCCGCACTCGATCTAGCCTATGTCGCCGCAGGCCGGACCGACGGTTTCTTTGAGATTGGACTGGGTCCCTGGGACACTGCGGCCGGTTCACTTCTAGTCGAAGAATCCGGCGGTCGGGTCGGCACACTCTCGGGCGGCGAATTCAAACAAGGTGGCAATATCATCGCCGCCTCGCCCAAAGTTTATGAAGCTTTGGTGACGCTACTCGGACCGCACCTTACACCTAAATTACGCGAGGACTGACGGCAGATCCATGGCCAACGCGGGGTGCGTGTGAGATGCTCATGCGCTTTCAGCACCGCCTGCGGTCGATGCCGAGTCGCTCTCCAGCGTGTCGACCACGGCGGTTGTGACCATGTCGGCGCCCACGTTGACCATAGTGCGCGTCATGTCTAGCAGACGATCGGCGCCGAGTACGATACCGATGCCCTCGGGCGGGATGCCAAAAGTGATTAACAGGCCGGCAATGATCGGCAAAGACCCGCTGGGGATGCCGGCTGCGGCGACGGCACCAAGCACAGCCAACAGCAGCAGCGTGACCTGCTCGCCGATGCCCAAAGAAATACCAAATACCTGCGCCACGAACAGCACCACACAGCCCTCGTAGAGCGCCGTACCCGCCATGTTCATGGTAGTGCCTAGCGGCAGTACGAAACCCGCGGTGGTTGGCCGGATGCCTAAATGGTCACGGGCGGAGGCGAGTGCCGCGGGCAAGGTAGCGCTACTCGAGCTCGTCGAAAATGCGGTGACCAGCACCGGGCGAATGATGCGCCAAAACTGCATCGGCCCGTAACGCGAGAAAAGCTTGAGCCAGAGCGACATCGTGCCGAATAGGTGCAGCAGCATCACCACAAGACAGCCGACAACGAAAACGCCGAGCGCAATCAAAATATCCCAGCCGATCTTGACGACGACGCTGTAGATCATCGCCGGCACCGCAATCGGCGCCAGCAGCAGCGCAAAGCGCACGATGCCCGTCATCAGTTCGGTGATGAGCTCGAGCCCGGACTGCAACTGCTCGCGTCGACGCGCCTGCAAGCTCAAGGCGGCTGCGCCAAGCAAAATGGCGAACAAAATCAGCGGCAATACCTCGCCGAGCATGGTCCGATCGTTACCCGTGATTGCACCGAGCAGATTACGTGGCATGAACATATCAACCACGGTCTGGAAGCTCATGTCTGGCTGCGCCGATTGCTTCTCGATCAGCTTGCCCGACGCCGTACCGTATTCTTCGAGGAGGCGCGCCTTAGTGTCACCCTCTACCGCCCCACCCGGGCGCAGCACGTTCATCATGACGAGCCCAAGCACGCATGCGATGGACATGTTGAGGACGAACAGGGTGAAGGTGCGTACGGCCAGCGGACCGAGGCGCGTGAGTTCGCCCAGTTGGGCAACACCGGCAGCCAGCGAGGCGAACACCAGCGGCATCACCACAAAAAATAGCATGCGCAGAAAAATCTGCCCGAGCGGGTCGAATACCTGCGACGAGAGGCTGCGCGCTTCGTCAAGCAGCGCGGGGAACGGCCCGCCCAGCGCCAGCGTCAGCGCGCCGGCCGCAGCGCCGACGACGAGACCGAGCAGAATCCGATTCGCGAGCTTAGCGTCGGACTCAGCCATTGCGCATCACTTCTATGCGGTTCTCGTATTTATCAAGCGCGCGGCTTCGCGAGCGGGCTCTTCCAA
>VGTW01000128.1 GCA_016874555.1 Gammaproteobacteria bacterium
TGAAAAACTGCGCGCTGACGTCGCGCGCCGCGACGATAAACGGCGACTCGGTGTGCCGCAGGGTGCGCCCTTGTTGCAGGTGGAGCGGGTGGCGTACTCCGTCGATGGCAAGCGTGTCGAGTGGCGTCTCAGCCGTTGCAATACGAGTGATCTCGTTTACGACGTCACCCTGACATGAAGCGAGTGCTGTGCATTGGTCACGCTGTGCAGGACTTCATCTTCCGCACGCCGCAGTTACCGCATGGCGCCGAGAAGCACCGCGCCAGCGGCTACTCGGAAGCGGGCGGCGGCCCCGCCGCGACGGCCGCCGTTGCCGTCGTTCGTTTAGGTGGCGCGGCACGTCTGGTGGCACGCGTGGGTGATGATTCGGTGGCGACCGCCATCCGCGCCGAGCTTGAACGCTATGGCGTCGATTGCCGGCACTTGCGGCGATTCGCGGGATACCAATCTTCGGTCTCGGCGGTTTTCATCGACGATACGGGCGAGCGGCTCATCGTCAACCACACGGATCTTGCCTTGCCCGCCGATCCGACATGGCTCGATGAGGTATCGCTCGATGAGGTGGCAGCGGTGCTCACCGATACACGCTGGCCTCTCGGGGCCGAACGGGTGTTGCGACGTGCAACGGCAGCGGGTTTGCCGGCGGTGCTCGATGCCGATGTGCCGGTGCCCAAAGATGGACGCTTGCTCGAAGCGGCGACACACATCGCTTTTTCTTTGGCCGGGTTACGCGATTTTTCAGGTTGCAGCGATGACGCTGCAGCCGTCAGTGAAGCCTTGCGCACCATCGCCGAGACTCGAGATCGTTGGTGCTGCGTGACGCAGGGTGGAGCGGGTGTGCTCATTGCCGATGGTCGCGCGCCCGGTCGTGCGGCTGTTATGCAGCATGTGCCGGCGCTCAGGGTAACGGCTGTAGACACCTTGGGTGCGGGGGACGTGTGGCATGGCGCTTTTGCGCTCGCACTGGCCGAGGGTGAGCGTGAAGAAATGGCCGTGCGTGCGGCGTCTGCAGCCGCCGCAATCAAGGTCACGCGTGCGGGCGGTCGCGCAGGTCTGCCGACGCGCCATGAAAGAGATGTATTGCTGGAAAGATCGTGAAATTATCGGCAGGAAAATTTTGGGGCATGCGCCGCATGGCCGATGCGTCCGGACGCTTCAAGATGACGGCAGTCGATCAGCGACCGCCCATCAAAAATCCGATCAAGACCAAGCGTGGTACCAGCGAAGCGCCGTGGGAGGATGTAGCGATATTCAAAGAAATGCTGATCGAAGAGCTGCAGGGTGAGTCCTCGGCTATGCTACTCGATCCGCACTACGCGTATCCGCGCGGCGTCACTAAATTGCAGGCATCGCGCGGCTTGATCGTCACGCTCGAAGATTCTATTTTCCGCGAGACACCTGCCGGACGTTTTTCATCTGCGATCGATGACTGGTCGGTAGAAAAGATCAAACGTATTGGTGGTGATGCCGTGAAGGTGCTCACCTGGTATCGACCCGATGCCGACCCCGCGGTGTGCCAAGCACAGCAAGATTTCACGCAGCGTGTCGGCGAAGCCTGTGCGCGCTACGACATTCCGTTCGTCTTCGAACTTCTAGTTTATCCGCTCGCCGCCGATCAGGAGCAAACGCGCGATTACGTCGAGATGAAGAGCAAGTATCCGCAGTTGGTATTGGACAGCGTGCGAACGTTCGCCGACCTGAAATTCGGCGTCGATCTCTTTAAGCTCGAGAGTCCTCTCGCCGCAGCCGATGTGCCCGGTGTAGGCGCGCCCGGTTGGGAAGAGGCGCAGCGCTGGTTCGACGCTTTGGGTGCAGCCGCAGGCAGGCCGTGGGTGATGTTGTCGGCGGGTGTCGGCATGGGTGAGTTCCATCGTATCCTCACTCATGCTTATCACGCAGGAGCCTCGGGATATCTCGCTGGCAGAGCGATTTGGTCCAAGGCCTTTGCACATTTTCCCGATTGGCAGGCGATCCGCGGTGGCCTGCACGGCGAGGCCTGCGATTACATGCGTGCACTCAACGTGCTGACCGATTCGTCAGCCTCATCCTGGTCCGCGCACTCGTGCTACGGCCCAGGTGGGGCAAGGGTTGAACCCGCGGATGCAAGCTTCCGTCATGTTTATCAAGGATTCGGAGACTGAACATGTTGACCTATGGCGTTGCGGCGCTGGCGCGCCCCACTTTTGATGTTCCGTTTGCAGAAGACATGAAAAATCGCGCACTCGCTGCGCTCGAGGCTGCGGGTATTCGTACCGTGGGCCCACGTACGCTGCTTTTTGATCGCGATGCGGCCGAACGCGCGATAGCCGCGATCAACGCCGCGGGGCCCATCGATCTGCTGCTGATTCTGCAGGTGACCTTCACCGATGCGACCATGACGGTGAAGCTCGCGCGTGAGGCGCGTACCCCGCTCGCGATCTGGGCAGTGCCCGAGCCGCGTATCGGTGGGCGTTTGCGCCTCAACGCCTACTGCGGGCTCAACCTCGCAGCGCACGCCCTTGGTCGGGCGGGTGTGGCGCATGGTTCACTCTATGCCGATCCGTCTGCGCCGCTGCTTGCCGATTCTTTACGCGCCTTGGCGCGATCCTATTCTTTGCCCGCATCGTCGCTGCAGGCATCAGTATCAGCCTTGGCAGATTTCGATGTCGATCGCCGCAGCAGTGCGGAGCAGTCTGCGGAGCGCGTGCTCGGTGGTCTCGCCGATTCGCGTATCACGGTGGTCGGCAAGCATCCGGATGGCTTTGATACCTGCGAATTCGATCCCGAGCTTCTCGCCCGACTAGCGCGTATCAAGGTGGACCATGTGACACTGAACGAGCTCTTCGATCGTGCGCGGGCGACCGATGCGGGTCGAGTCGCGGCGGTCAAAGATCGCGCCGAGATGCAAGTCGCGGGTCTTCGCGAAGTCGATCCCGAACAGCTCGATCGATCTTTCCGTGTGTTTTGTGCGCTCGAAGATGTTCAGCGCGATACCGGCGCTCGCGGGCTGGCGGTACGCTGCTGGCCAGAGATGTTCACCGAATATGGTTGTGCAGCCTGTGGGCCGATGGCGATGATGAACCAAAAGAAAGTACCGTCGGCGTGCGAGGCCGATGTGAATGGTTCGGTCACGCAACTCATTTTGCAGGAACTTGCCGGCGAGCCCGCATGGATGGCGGACCTCGTCGACATCACGGCGGCCGACGATACGGCGGTGCTTTGGCATTGTGGACTCGCACCGCTATCGATGTGTGATCCCGAGTTCAAACCTGAGGCCACCATCCATACCAATCGTCGGATGCCGCTGCTGCATCAGTTTCCGATCAAGCCGGGTCGTATCACCCTTGCGCGTCTGTCACGCTCGCGCAACGAACTCAAGCTGGTGATCGCAGGTGCGGAAGTGGTACGCGCACCGATAGCGTTCACCGGTTGCTCGGGTACGGTGCGCTTCGATCGTTCGGCGGCCGAGGTGAGCGCGCGCATTCTCGATGAGGCTTTGGAGCATCATTTTGCGCTGGCCTATGGTGATTATCGCGATGCGATGCGCGCGCTGGCTGCGCGCTGGAACGTGCCGGTACTCGAACTCGCATGAGCTCGGCGCTCGACCCATACGTTCCCAATTGGGGGCGCATGGCCGCGGCGCAAGTCGCTGGCGAACTCGTTTTGAAAGACAATGTGCTGCACCTGCCGACCTCGCTCGGCAGTTTGCGATTGTCATTGCACGAGTTCGGTTTGCGCTTGCGCAGTAGCGGCGATGTTCGCAACTACGGAATTCTTTGCGGAGATCTTGAGCCGCTGCCGCTCAAGCTGGACTTTCTCGGCAGCGGCGACCAATCCCAATCGAGACTGCACGCGCGAATGGCGACGGGTGAAGAGCTGCTTGTCAGCATCTGCCATGTACCGTTCAGTTTTGCGCTGTACCGTAATGGTCGTTGCGTGCAGGAGTCTCCGCGCGATGGTCACTTCGTGCGACGTTTTCGTTTGCCGCCGCTCGCGCGTCACGATGATCGCTGGCTGCTGACGCTGGAGCTCGGTCCGTCGACGCCGGTGTATGGTCTCGGCGAAAAATCGGGCCGCCTCGACAAGCGCGGTCAATTGCTGCGGTCCTACAATCGGGACGCGCTCGGTCTCAATACCGAATGGAGCTACAAAAACGTTCCGTACGCCTGGAGCCCAGATGGTTGGGGCGCTTTTGTCCACACCCCCGCGCCGGTGACGCATGGGGTGGGCTATGGTCCGTGGTCGCAGCGTGCCTATGTGCTTGCCATCGAAGATTCCGAGCTCGATGTATTTCTTTTGACGGCTGCAGACGGCGCCGCGCAACTCGCGCAATACACGGCACTTACCGGACGGGCGCCGGTACCTCCCGCATGGAGTCTGGGCGTCATTTTGTCGAAGGCCTACTACAAAGATTCCGCGGAGATTCTCGCGGTGGCTCGCGAAGTACGCGAGCGCTGCATGCCTTGCGAGGTCATAACGTTCGACGGCCGCGCCTGGCAGGACACTGACACGCGCTTTGCCTTCGAGTGGTGCCCAAAGCGCTATCCCGAGCCGCGCCCCACCGTGGAGGCCCTGCGGGCGATGGGATTGCGGATTTGCGTGTGGGAATACCCGCTGATCTCGGTGAAGAATCCCCTGTTCGCGGAGCTCGCGAGCAAGGGTTGGTTGCTGCGGGACGCACGCACCGGTGAGGCGTATCGCTATGCCTGGGATCCGGAACCCTTCGGCTCCGTGCTCACCGAGTTGCCCGAGTCGGGCCTGCTCGATTTCACTCATCCCGAAGCCTATGCGTGGTGGCGCGATCAGCACCGTGCGCTCTTCGAGCTTGGCGTCGATATGATCAAAGCCGACTTCGGTGAGCAGATCGAAGAGCACATGTTGGCGAGTGATGGCTCGCGCGGCGATGCGCTGCACAATATCTATGCACTGCTCTACAACCGCTGCGTCTACGAGGCTGCTCAAAGATTTGCCCGTGATGGGGCATTTTTGTTCAGTCGGGCGGGTTGGTCGGGCTCGCAGCGCTATCCGTCGCAGTGGGGCGGCGATCCACAGGCCGACTGGGGCGGTTTGGCAGGCAATCTGCGCAGTGGGCTCTCTTGGGGGCTGACGGGCGCGCCGTTTTATGCGACTGATGTCGGCGGCTTCTACGGCGATCAGCGCGATCCAGTGCTTTACGTGCGCTGGCTGCAGGCGGCCATTTTTTCGGCGCATCTGCGGCTGCACGGCATTGGGCCGCGCGAACCTTGGAGTTACGGCCCCGAGGCCGAACGGCTGGCGATGCAGGCCTTGGCGTTGCGTGAGCGT
>VGTW01000129.1 GCA_016874555.1 Gammaproteobacteria bacterium
CAGAAGATCCTAAATTCAACTGCTTTGAAGTTTTTTATTTAAATCAGATTATTTATAAACTTTTATATGATTATAAATAACACTCGAACCACGCCGAAGCGGCCGTTGCGGCGCCTAGCGCAGTGCGGTCTCCGAAAATCCAAAGCCCTCCAAGACCGTCACCATCCGATCAAGCCAAGGCTTTCGGCTACCTTTGAGGTGCAATACCAACGCTCGGGCAAGCATGGCAGCGTTGATCTCACCCTCCTGATCGGGGGAGTAGTTGTATCGCGAGCACGGCAGATAGGCGAATCTCGCGCCGAAATCTGTGCGGATGATTGCCGCAGAATATCGCTGCCAACCGCCCGAGACCGCGTTGATTGATAATTGCCCACCCCGCCACCGGCGTACCTTTCCATAGGTTTCGAGAACGACGGGGTGGTGCTCCAAGGTCAAATAGGTCGCGAGATATCGCGTAAAGAATCGCCGAACGCTTTCGGCGTGCCGATCATTCACGATAATCACGCCCTCGTTAATCGGCATTTGTCCGCCAATATCCCGGTAAGTGACGGCGACATCAAAATCGTTGACGAAGAGTCCCGCACAGTGACGGATCAAGAAGGCGTCACTATCGAGAAAAATCGTCGGTGCCGTGAAAGCCGAAGATTCGACGTAAGCGAGCATCGCAACGACGCGCTCAAACATGGGCTCGCCGTCAGCCAAAACGAGTCGGACGATCGAGACTCGGGGGTCCGCAATGCCACGGGCCATAAAGGCGTCATCGGTCACCAAGATGATCCGGCTGCCCGGGTTCGACCACAGCGCGATCGAGATATTGCGCCGGATCAATTGGTCGTAATCGAAGCGACTGTGATCAAGCCCCTTGATATCGACGGTGTTGATGGTCTCGGCCTGCCCAGAGACCGACTGGTGAAAAAGAAAGATATTCAGCCGTGACGGTTGAGCAGCCGATGCGAACTTGACCGCCCGCTCAGCCACTCGCTGCTGCCAATCGAGGGGGAGCTCATCCCGTACGCTCTCTCGGGCTGCCCCGATCACAGCGAAGACGGTCCTGAGCAGTTTGTCTGAGTCTGATTCGCTCATGGACTATCTCGCAGGAAGTGCGCGCAACCACTCGCCCAGCACAATCGTCGCCCAAAGCGAATTGGCGTTCGCACCCACGACAGGACGCAGCCGATCGCCGAGACCTCTCATCTGCGGCGATAACAAAGGGTGAGTGTTCAAGACATCGAGGGCTGCAGCACCTCTCGTGGACAGCTCCGCCGCGTTCGCCTTCAAAAAGGCTCCTGGCATCCCGAAACCTTTTTTCGGCAGATTGACGATATGTCCGAGCCCGAGCTTCTGCGCCATACCGCGCAAAACGGGCTTGAGCATCGCGCCATTGATCAAAAACTCATGGGGCAATACCGAGGACCAGCCCAAGAGTGCGCGCGAGAAGAAAGGGGTGCGCACTTCGAGTGACACCTGCATCGCCATCCGATCCACCTTCGAGAGCACCGCACCGGGCAGGTAAGTTGCAAAATCAAAGTATCGGATCGCCACTTCCGCGTTTCGAGGAGGCAGCAAAGACGTCGAGGCGGAGGCCAACCAGTCGTCTACCTCCCTGGTCGGCATAACGCCTACCTTGGCAAGCGCCGGCGCGCCAAAGACTGGCAAGCTGGCTTGAAAGTAGGCGAGCGCCGCGTCGTGGCCCCGTGGAAAGAGACCCTCGGGCAACGAATGCCTAAGTCCGGGGTAGCGGCCATAGCCCCCGAAGAGCTCATCGCCCCCGTCGCCACCAAGCGCCACGGTCACTTCACTTCGGGCATGCTGACAAAGAAGAAAGGTGGGCACGCAGCTGCGATCCCCGTTCGGCTCATCCATGCGCTCGATCAGACCGCGTGAGAGCGTGCCTAAATCCGCTGACTTCAGGGTGCGACTGACATGACGAGACCCGATGATCTTCGCCGTCTGCTCCGAAATCTGGGTTTCGGATTCAGGATCGCCCTCGAAACCCACCGTGTAGGTATTGATAGAGAGCCCGAAGTGCCGTCGCGCGAGCGCCGCCACCAGACTCGAGTCGATTCCACCCGACAGAAAAAAGCCGAGCGGCACATCGGACATCAGACAACCATTCAAACTCTCAACGAGATGCTGCTCGACCTTGTTGACGACTGCGTCGAAGTTGCCCTGTGAGGGCGCAATTTCATTCGCGCCCTGATCCCAAGAAAAGTACGGCCTCACATCCGGGGCCTTGCCGGGCTCCCAGATCAAATAGTGCCCTGCCGGAACTTTTTTGATGCCGGCAAAAAGCGTGAACGGCGCTGGCACGTAGCGAAGCAGAAAATACAAATACAGGGCGCTATCGTCCAAGGTCGGCGGGGCGCCGAGCCCCTCAACCAGGGCCTTGACCTCCGAGGCAAAAACCAAGCCCTCGGGTCTCAAGGCGTAGCAGAGCGGTTTCTCGCCTGCGCGGTCGCGGACAAGCATCAGGCGTCGGGTTTGTCGATCGTAAATAGCGGCTGCGAACATGCCCTCCGCTTCGCCCAAAAACCGATCGACGCCGAGATGCTTGATGCCATACAAGAACACTTCAGTATCGCTCGCGCCCCGGAATCGGACAGCGAACCTCGTCTCAAGGTACTTGCGAAGCGCCTTGTAGTTATAGAGTTCGCCGTTGTAGATGATGACGAATCTGCCCTCGTCATCGTGCATGGGCTGAGCGCCCGTGTCGGTCAGATCGACGATCGCGAGTCGGTTGTGGCCGAGGACCGCGCCGCCGTCAGGGTCTTGCCAGAGCCCTCGAGCATCCGGCCCGCGGTGATGTTGGGCCTCGAGAATGCGGGGGACAGACACACTGACCGAGTGATTAGCCGATTGAGGCGATGCCAACACGATCCCTGCGACACCGCACATGATTCGTCGTCCAGCCTGAAGAAAACAGCGTTGGATTATCCGGGAATCGCTTGAGTGCGGCAAACGGCAGTAGAATCAGGAGTATTGATTGCCACTGCCCGGATTTCACCATGACCCTGCACCTCTCAGAAGGAATGATCGCCCGCAGCTTTTGGGAGGAGCTCGGATCCTCGCTCGTCGATGACCGAGCAGAGCAGGAAGCCAAGCAAATACTGGCAGATAGCCGAGAGATCGAGGCCCGATTTCCCTCTCGGACGGGCTCCATTTCGCTGCAGTCGATCAAAACCGTATGGCTCTTGGCGAGGTATTTTCAGCCCGGGGTCATTGTCGAGGTCGGCACCTACATCGGTCGATCGACGCTGGCCATGGCGCGCGGCGCAGGGGACTCGCTAAGGGGCCTTTTTACCTGCGACATGAGCTTTGATACGTGGAAGCCGCCGACCGCGGAGGACGCTTCCAAGGTTCAGTACTTCGGCAAAACCTCGTCCACCGACATGATGAAGGCCTTGGTGGGTCGCACCCAAGTCGACATGTTCTTGCTCGATGGCCGGCTTCAAAACGAGGACCTGCAACTGATCAGCAGCCTCAGACACGACCGTAGCGTTTTTTTGATCGATGATTTCGAGGGCGTGGAGAAAGGCGTTGATAATGCGCTGAAGTTGCGAAACGCCTTCCCGGATTTGATGCTGCTCGCCCCACCCGCCACACTGTCCGACGGTTGGTCCAAGTCGCATTGTTTAGCGGTACTTTTACCGACCAAATTGATTCAAGTATCGCGGCAGCAACGGCTGCCCTTGTGGATGATGTGATGGAACACAATCTCACCGATACTCTCGAAAAGTGGGGTTTTATCGGGCTTGGCGTTTTCACGTCCTGTTGCTACACGAACGATTTCGCGCCGCTCGATTTATTAAGATTCCCTCAGACATTCTCGGCAAGGGTCGAAAACCGAATAGCCATTTTCAACCTCCCAAACTGGCTACCACACGATCAGGGCATCCTCAACGCGGGCGCCGGTCAGTTGTATTCCAAACTTCGCGACCTTCCGCTGCCCAAACAGGTAAAGCCCGCGGGCGATAATCAAAAAACTCTAGCTCTGCAGTTACCGGAGACTTTAGTAGACATTCGAGAGGTCACGCTGACTTATTGGCCGCTCTTTCGTTTCGCCCATACCGGTAAACCCTTCTCGATTGAAGGCTCAACGGCCGCGTTCGCTTGTCGAATCATCGACTACGCTGCCCGCCGAGCTGGCTTTAACGTATCCAAGATCGAAAATGCCGGCGAGCATTCCGAATTACAAATTGAGTCTGCGGCAAACCAATATCACTTCAAAGCCGACGGCGTTAACGACTTACGCAAACTGTCGCTGCACACCGGTGAGCACATTCTAGCCCTCGACATCGAAACTCGAAGCCTGAAGCTATCAGACGTCTTGACACCGAACCTGGTGGCCGCCGCGCGGACCATGCTGCGTGAGGGAAACAGTCTTAAAAACTGCGTGATAGACACCTCACGCGTCGGAGAACTATCTATTCGGCATCAAGGAGTTTTGCGTGTTTAAGCGCCCGCTTTCGTCACACCCGGCCAGTCCACATATTCTCGTCGACCCTGCCTTGCCATCAGAGTCCGAATATACGTCGAGTTTTGGGTTCGAGTGGACCAAAATCGATGGTTTTGTTGGCAAAGAGACGATGTCCCATGGGCATCTCTACGGCAGATTTCTGTTGCCGGCAGACTTTCTCCGCGGAAAGGTGGTTGCAGATATCGGGTGCGGGAACGGCCGAATAGGCAGACTCATCGTTCGCGATTGCCAAAAGTATGTCGGCCTAGATATGTCGGACTCTCTAACTGCGTTCCCAACCTATATTGAGGGATTTGAAAACGTCACTCTGGTTCGAGCATCTGCGACTGACTTGCCCTTAGAAGACGAATCAGTCGATGTCGCGATCTGCTGGGGCGTAATGCACCATACCGACAGGCCTGAAAAAACTCTCGACGAACTGGTCCGAATCGTAAAACCCGGCGGGCATGTACTGATTTATGTGTATCCTCCGGCCTTTGATGGCAGGCGGAATTTTAATCAGTTAATTCGCGAGCTGCCTCACGACGTCACCTTCAGCTTGGTAGAAAAAACTTCGGACGAAGTCGATTCCTGGTGTGAAGTGGATGATTTCTTCGGGAATATTGTCGCGCAACAGCTGCACATGAGCCGAAAGCAGTCTCGGGAGTGGCAGATATTCCAGTGGTTTGATGGTATCTCACCCCGATACCATTGGTCTCTAACGGACACGTTAATGCTCCAGCAACGGACCCAACTTGAAGTTGCAGATCCAAATCGCGGAATATTTCGACTAAAAATACCGCACATTAGCTCTAAGGATTCTC
>VGTW01000130.1 GCA_016874555.1 Gammaproteobacteria bacterium
AGCGCACTAAGGTGCTTAAAGATTTGTTGCGCGCCGAAGAGGTACTGGACGAGGACCACCACGGGCTCGACAAGGTCAAGGAGCGGATCCTCGAATACCTCGCCGTGCATAAGCGCGTCGACAAGATCAAGGGACCCATTCTGTGTCTCGTTGGCCCGCCTGGCGTGGGCAAGACCTCGCTTGGGCAGAGCATTGCGCGTGCGACTGCTCGTAGATTCGTGCGCATGAGCTTGGGCGGAGTACGGGACGAGGCCGAGATTCGCGGCCATCGCCGCACCTACATCGGGTCGATGCCCGGCAAGATCGTGCAGAATCTCTCGAAGACTGCGGTTACCAATCCGCTTTTTTTGCTCGATGAAATCGACAAGATGTCGATGGATTTCAGAGGGGATCCGTCGTCAGCCCTGCTCGAGGTTCTCGACCCTGAACAGAACAACGCCTTCAACGACCACTATCTCGAGGTCGATCTCGATCTGTCGCAGGTAATGTTCGTTTGTACGGCCAACAGCCTTAATATTCCTGCACCGCTGCTCGATCGCATGGAAGTCATTCGTCTGCCGGGTTACACCGAAGATGAGAAGATGAACATTGCAAAGAAATACCTGCTGCCGAAGCAGATGAAGAACAGCGGCCTCAAAGACGGCGAGCTTAACGTCCACGAGAAGGTGCTGCTCGACATCATCCGCTATTACACCCGTGAAGCGGGCGTGCGCAGCCTCGAGCGCGAGATCGCCAAAATCTGTCGTAAGACGGTACGCGAGCTGCTCACCAACAAGGGTAAGACGAAGTCGGTGACCGTCACCTCGAAGTCACTCGAGAAATTCTTGGGTGTGCAGCGCTTTCGCTTTGGAAAGGCCGAAGAACAAAATCGCGTCGGTCAGGTTACGGGTCTCGCTTGGACCGAGGTTGGCGGCGAACTTTTGACCCTCGAAGCTGCGACCGTGCAGGGCAAGGGTAAGCTGCAACACACCGGGCAACTCGGCGAAGTGATGCAGGAGTCCATTCAAGCTGCGATGACGGTGGTACGCAGTCGTGCGCAAAATCTTGGGCTCGAGGCCGATTTCTACCAGAAGCTCGATATCCACCTGCACGTGCCCGAGGGTGCTACGCCGAAAGATGGTCCGTCGGCGGGCATCGGCATGTGCACGGCCTTGGTGTCGGCGCTGACCAAGATTCCGGTACGCTCCGAAGTCGCGATGACCGGCGAGATTACTCTTCGTGGTGAAGTACTGCCGATCGGCGGCCTCAAGGAAAAACTGCTGGCCGCGGCGCGTGGCGGTATCACCACGGTCGTGATCCCGGTTGACAACAAAAAAGATCTCACCGAAATCCCCGACAATATCAAGGTCAACCTCGACATCAAGCCGGTCAAATGGATCGACGAGGTGCTCGAGATTGCGCTGGCGAGTCAGCCGGCGCTGCTCGCGACGCCGACGCCGGTTAGCGCCGGGAGGTCGAAGGGCGAAAAGACCGCAGCCCGTCGCGGTACCAAGCGCAGCGGCAAGGGTGTGCCGGCGGCGCATTAGCGTCACGTCAAGGTTGAGATCCGAAAATTTGCTGCCACATGGCGCGCGTTTTTTGTTGCTCGCTAAGCGCGTGGGATAACAGCGATTCCCGAAGCCCGTGGTCTCCGAGATCGTGTTGCAGCCATCGTTCGATGCGTCCGATGGCCGTGTCAGGGTGGGTGAGCTCGAGCAGTCCGTCTTGGATGCCATAGGACTTGAGCAACGACTCATACTTGCTCGACCAAGCGGTTGCCAAACTTGGTACGCCCTGCGAGAGACAGCTAACCAAGCCGTGATATCGACTTCCAATACAGGCGTAGCAGCTGCCGAGAATCCCTTTCAGTGCAACCGGGTTGGGTTCGTCGATGACAAGGGTGTCCGGAGCGAGGTGAGTTAGGCGGACCGCCACATACTTATCATCGGAGCCCTCATGAATAAATATGCAGGGATCTAGTCCAACCAACTTTATGCTGCGAATCGCGGCAGCCAAAAAAGGCAGGTAATTCTTTTTCGTCGCTTCGTCTGTGCGCTCGATCATCTTGGCGTTTGGGATGATGGCGATAACATTTTTGAAGCGTTCCGCGTCGGCCGGGATCACTGCTGGCAACAACGATGTGAAGTCTGGCACCACCGACATCCTAGGGTAAGCGCCAAGAACCTCGGAGAGATTGTTGAGAGATGTCGCGTCTCTGGGATAGATCCATGTGGCACTTTCAGCAATGCTTTTGATTAGCGATCGAGAGGTTCGGGAAGAAAAGCGACCGAACGATTGCGGCAAAAGAAAAAACTTCGCGTCTCGTTTGGCTGCTCGCCGTGCAGCGACAGCCAAGCTCCTCAGGTTCGACTCGGGCCATGGATCGCCATAGGCGAATCCCGCAGCGTCGAAAACCACCTGGACCTCATCCTCCAAAATCAATCCATATCGGCGGCGTAATGGTTCTGGGATAAAAGCTCCAAATCCGTTCAGTAATCCGCCAAACCTTTCTACCCCTATCCGTGGAAAAAATCCGGCTTTTGCAAGAAGGTGGAAGGGTTGGTGGCCGCTTGGTCCTGACGGAACCATGGAGATCACGCAGTCGTCGTGTCGTGAACGGCACTCGGCGACAACGGAGAGCAACATGAGAAAAGCACCGCGGTTAACGAAACCGGCATTTCGAATCTCGAGAATCATCAGACTGTAATTCTTTTTTATGCAGTGATGCTACGTCAGAACAGTGTGAATCCGTGCGAGCGTCCGTTCCCTACCGAGAATTGCCAGAGTCTGGTCAATCGGTGGCGAGACCGTGGATCCGGTCACGGCTACTCGCAACGGTTGCGCGATCTTGCCGAGAGAAAGACCGAGCTCGGTTGCCGTAGCCGTGACGACCGAGTGAATGGACTCTATGGTCCACTCCGAGAGTGCCTCGAGGCGAGACGACAGATTTGCCATCGTGGTAAGAGCGCCCTCCGTCAGATGCTTTTCGACTGCTTTCGGGTCCATTTCGATTGTCGAGCCAAAGAAAAAGCGGCTTGCGGACGCCATATCCCTTACGGTCTTGCAGCGCTCTCTTTGGGCGACAACGATCTTCTCCAAAGAGACGCCAGCAAAATCAGCGATACCTATCCGTAGCAAGTGCTGCTGCAGAAACGGCGCGACAAGAGATGGCTCGGCACGAATCATGTGTTGCTGATTGAGCCAAAGGAGTTTGTCGGGATTGAAGGCCGATGCAGCTTTATTGACGTTTGCAACGTCGAAAAACTCAATCATTTCATCGCGAGTGAAAATTTCCTGATCACCATGGGACCAGCCCAAACGAACAAGATAGTTTAGAAGTGCATCGGGTAGATATCCCTCTTCCTCATACTGCAGCACACTGACTGCGCCGTGGCGTTTAGAGAGCTTCGCACCGTCCGGACCGAGAATCATGGGCACATGCGCGAACACTGGAATCTTGGCGCCTAAGGCCGCGAACATATTGATTTGTCTGGGCGTGTTATTGAGATGATCATCGCCACGGATCACGTGGGTGACACCCATATCCATATCATCGACAACCACACAAAAATTATACGTCGGAGTACCATCGACCCTGGCGATAACCAAGTCATCAAGTTCGCTGTTGTTAAACACGACTCGTCCGTGGACCAGGTCATCTACGATGATTTCGCCCTCCGGAGGGTTCCGAAATCTCACCACAGGCTCAACGCCGGGACGGGCGTCAGTGCGGTCTCGCCAACGACCATCGTAACGCGGTTTCTGTTTGCGGGCGATTTGATGAGCGCGCAGTTGATCGAGTTCGGTCTTCGTGCAGTAGCACCGGTAGGCATGACCGCTGCTGAGTAACTGCTCGATGACCTCTCGATAACGCGGAAAGCGTGCCGTCTGCGAAAAAGGACCTTGGTCGGGTGTGAGGCTTAGCCACTCCATGCCCTTGAGGATGGCTTCTACTGCCGCGTCAGTGGATCTCTCCCGATCGGTATCCTCAATGCGAAGAATGAATTTACCCTTCATTCTTTTTGCGTAGAGCCAACTGAACAATGCGGTGCGAACGCCACCGATGTGGAGCATGCCGGTGGGGCTTGGTGCGAAGCGCGTGACGACCATATGAGCGAGATGTTACCATTCACCACTGGTTGGGCGGTTAGCTCAGCGGTAGAGCATTGCCTTCACACGGCAGGGGTCACTGGTTCGATCCCAGTACCGCCCACCAGTTTCTCAGCGAGTCCCGACCGGGTACCTCCAAAAAAAAATGGCGCAGCGACACCTCTACGAGTGCATAGCTTTGCATCAAGCTGGCCGCGTCGAGGAGGCGCTTGTTGGATACCGATGCAACCTCGCTCGAGATCCCGGTAACCAAGAAATTCTCCAGTATGCTGGGTTGGCACTTCGGCATCTGGGGCAGTTCGAGCAAGCCGGTCAGTTGCTTGCTGCCGCGATCAGCGTCAAACCCAGTGTAGCGACAAGCCACTTCAACTTGGGCTCCCTATTTCTGGAGATTGGTCTATTCGCAGAATCAGTCGTCACTCTTGAAAATGCGCTGTCTTTGGATAAAGGATTTGCTGAAGCTTGGTGCAACCTTGGTGTGGCTCTTCTGAGCCTGGGCGAGCCCCTGAAAAGTCTGGCTAGTCTTGAAAGTGCGATCGCGCTCAATTGCGCTTATGCGGCCGCCTATGCAAATCGGGGGAAAGCGCTGCAGGGTGTCGGCAACCTTACCGAAGCACAGAAGAGTTATCGCCGAGCCACGATTATCAGCATTGACCAAGCGTTGGCGCACGTGAATGAAGGCTTGGTACTGCAGTCGGCTAGTCGCTTCAACGAGGCGCTGGAACGGTTCAACGCAGCACTTTGCTGCATGCCTGACCACGGACGCGCCTTGAGTTTGCGAGCGGTCGCCCTGCGGCATATGGACCAAGGTGACCGCGCGGTCATTAATCACCAAAGAGCTTTGGCGGTTACCAACCGGGACGCGATCACGCTGACTGAATTCGGCGGGACGTTGCTTGAGTTGCGGCAGTTTGATCATGCGGCGTCAATTTTCAACGAAGCACTCGAGGGCAGTGCCGACGCTACCGTTTGTCTAACTGGATTCGGAAAAGCCGTTGGCAGACTGGCGAGGCATGATGAAGCGTTGAGAAGTTTTGCGGCGGCGATCTGCTTTCAGCCAGGGTACGCCGAGGCGTATGCCAATCGCGGTCTTATATTCGGTGAGTTAGCTTCGATCGAAAAGGCGTTGAACAGTTATCGCTTCGCGCTTCTGTGCAATCCAAGCTACCCTGAGGTAGAGATAAATCG
>VGTW01000131.1 GCA_016874555.1 Gammaproteobacteria bacterium
TGGACGATGTCATCTACGAGGAGTTCAAGGGCACCGGCAATAGCGAAATCCACCTCGATCGTCGCATTGCCGAGAAGCGCGTCTTCCCGTCGATCAACATCAACCGTTCAGGCACCCGAAAGGAAGAGCTCATTACCGATCCGAGCGACCTCGCCAAGATGTGGGTCCTGCGCAAGTTGTTGCATCCGATGGACGAGCTGGCGGCGATCGAATTCCTGCTCGACAAGATGAAGGATACGAAGACGAATTCGGACTTCTTCGAGGCGATGAAGCGCTGACGCCGACTCGGGCGCCAGTCCAATATCAGCGTCGTTGCTCGCGGTGAATAGCGCGATAGCCGATATCGCGCCGATACTGCATGCCGGCAAAGTCGATCCGGTCGACTAACTCGTAAGCGGCGTTTTGCGCTGCGCTCACGCTGTCGCCAAGCCCCACCGCGCAAAGAACGCGTCCGCCGTGGGTGACGATATGGTCGTGGTGCTGTGTGGTGCCAGCATGGAAGACTTTGCCCGGCAATTTTGCAGCGGCGTCGAGGCCGCGAATTTCATCGCCTTTGCGCACGGTGTTCGGATAGCCTGCGGCCGCGAGCACCACCCCGAGCGCCGCCCGTGGATCCCACGCTATGCTCACCTCATTGAGGCGACCATCCAAGGCCGCCTCACAGAGTACGGTCAGATCGGAGCACAGACGCGACAGGATTGGCTGCGATTCGGGATCACCGAGGCGGCAGTTGAACTCGACTACGTTGGGTGTGCGATCTGGAGCGATCATGATCCCAGCATACAAAAAACCGGTGTAGGGCATGCCATCGGCCGCCAGACCGCGAATGGTGGGTTCGATGACCTCTCGCATTATGCGCGCATGCATCTCGGGTGTGACGACGGACGCCGGTGAATACGCGCCCATGCCGCCGGTGTTGGGGCCGGTATCGCCATCGCCGATTCGCTTGTGATCCTGCGACGTGGCGATCGGCAGCACATGCACGCCATCAGCCATGACGATGAAGCTTGCTTCCTCGCCAGGCAGGAATTCTTCGATGACGACTTCCGCGCCGGCATCGCCGAACTGCCCCGCGAACATCGATTGCGCGGTCGCGATCGCTTCTTCGGCCCCGTCGACGATGATCACCCCTTTGCCGGCGGCAAGGCCGCTCGCCTTGACCACAATGGGGCTGCGCTGTCTGCGCACCCAGTCGGGATCGAAGTTATCGCGGGTGAAGGTGGCGTAGGAGGCGGTTGGAATGCCGTGTCGGCGCAAGAATTCTTTGGTGAAAGCTTTCGAGCCCTCGAGCTGCGCTGCTGTCTTCCGCGGTCCGAAGCACCGCAGTCCCGCGGCTGCGAAGGCATCGACGACGCCGAGCACGAGCGGGGCTTCGGGTCCAATGATGGTGAGATCGATGCGCTCGCGGCGAGCGAGGGCGACCAGCCCCGCAACATCTTCAGCGGTAACCGTCACGTTGCGTACCTTCGGCTCGCTGGCCGTGCCGGCGTTGCCCGGCGCCACCAAAACTTCGGTGACTCGGGGCGAAGCAGCGCATTTCCAGGCGAGTGCGTGTTCACGCCCGCCGCCGCCGACGATGAGAACTTTGATCATGACGCGGGACCTAGGATGAATGGGAGTCTGGAGCTCAGTGTCGGAAGTGGCGCATACCGGTAAATACCATCGTCATACCGTGCTCATCGGCCGCTTTGATGACTTCGGTATCACGCAGGCTGCCACCCGGCTGGATGACCGCCGCAACACCATATTCCGCGGCGACGTCGACGCCATCGCGAAACGGGAAAAAGGCATCCGAGGCCATCACCGAACCGCACACTTCAAGTTTCTCATCGCTGGCTTTCATGGCCGCAACGCGGCTCGAGTACACGCGACTCATCTGACCCGCGCCGATGCCGACCGTAGCGAGATCGCGGGCATAGACGATGGCGTTCGATTTGACGAACTTGCAGACCTGCCAGGCAAACATCAGATCGTAGAGTTGCTGTGCGGTCGGCTGCCGAGCGGTGACCACGCGCAGATCTTCGCGGCGCACCATCCCGAGATCGCGGCTTTGCGCCAGCAGACCACCGGAGACGCTGCGATATTCGCGCTCGGCACCATGGTCGGGCGGCAGGTCGCTGAGTTCGAGCACGCGAACGTTGGGCTTGGTGGCGAGAACGGCGAGTGCATCGGCCGCGATCTTTGGTGCAGCCAGTACCTCGACGAATTGACGGCTGAGGAGGGCGCTTGCGGTGTCCGCATCGAGCGGCCGATTGAAGGCGATGATGCCGCCAAAGGCCGAAGTGGGATCGGTTTTGTACGCCGATTCATAGGCCGCGTGGATATTTTCCGCAGTCGCTACGCCACACGGATTAGCGTGCTTGACGATCACGCAGGCCGGCGCTGCAAATTGCCGCACGCATTCGCTCGCGGTGTCGACATCGGTAATATTGTTGAACGATAATTCTTTCCCCTGCAGTATCTTAGCGTTGGCCACCGAAGGACCGCGTGGCGTCACATCGCGATAGAAGGCCGCACTCTGGTGCGGATTTTCGCCGTAGCGCAGGTCTTGTATCTTTTCGAACACCAGCGGCAGGAACTTCGGGAACTCATCGTCAGGCGCAGGATTACGCGACTGAAGATAGTTCGCCACAATGGTGTCGTAGCGAGCGGTGTGCGCAAAAGCTTTTGCCGCGAGCCAGGCACGCAGCGTAGGCGTAGTCGCTCCTTCGCTATTTTCGATTTCGGTGAGCACGGTACTGTAATCCTGCGGATCGACGACCACGGTCACCGCATCATGATTCTTGGCGGCGGCGCGCACCATCGCTGGCCCACCGATGTCGATGTTCTCGATGGCTTCCGCATAGGTACAGGCCGGACGCGCCACCGTTTCGGCAAATGGATAAAGATTGACAATCAGCAGATCGATACGCTCGATGCCATGCAGCGCCATCACGCTTTCATCAACGCTACGACGACCGAGCAGCCCACCGTGAATACGCGGATGCAAAGTTTTGACGCGGCCGCCCATGATCTCGGGAAAGCGTGTGTACTGCGAGACCTCTTTGATCATGATGCCCTGCTCGGCGAGCAGTCGGGCGGTACCGCCCGTCGAGAGAATCTCTACCTTACGTGCGAGCAGCGCGCGTGCAAGGTCGATGACGCCCGTCTTGTCCGAGACCGAAATCAGGGCGCGACGTACGATGACAGGCATGACAACTTACTTCGGAGTGAGACCGAGCTCGCGCAACCTGCGGCGCAGGGTCGCGCGATTAATGCCAAGAATTTCAGCGGCGAGGGATTGATTACCATGGGCGTGACGCAGCACCACGCGCAGCAAAGGCTCTTCGACTTCGCGCAACACGAGTTCATAGAGCCCGGAGGGCTGATGTCCGTCGAGGTGGCTGAGGTAGTCCTCGAGGGCGCGTTCGGCGTGGCCCCGCAAGGGCAATTCCAGTTTACGCTCGCTGTTGCCCGCTCCATCACCCGACATGATGTAGTCCTCGATCAACGCATCGGTCAATGTTCCGCCGCCCAGGCAGCAAACAATTCTGCGGCACATGCATACTGGGTCGACGTCGACGCCGCCGCCATCAGCAGGGCGCGCGCGTTAGGCGTCCTGTCGAGTAGTCGTACATACCACCCAAGATGTTTGCGTGCGATTCGCAGTCCGGACTCTTCGCCGTGGAAGGCGTAGATTGCCTGCAAATGCGCTAGGACTATATCACGCCGCTCCGCCGCCGAGAGTGCGGCGGGCATAACCCCGCGCGCAAGTAAGCCATTGAGGTCACGGAAAATCCATGGTGCACCATGGGCCGCGCGGCCCACCATGACACCCGCCGCACCCGTGTGACTCAACACCTGTCGCGCTTTGTCTGCACCGTCAATATCGCCGTTGGCCAGCACCGGGATACGCACTGTTGCGCGAATGGCACGGATGGTGTCGTACTCGGCCTCGCCCTCATAAAAATCGGCGCGAGTACGCCCGTGAATGGCGACTGCGGCGATGCCACTTTGTTCGGCGATCTGCGCCACGCGAACGCCATTACGATGCTCGCGATCCCAGCCCGTGCGGGTTTTGATGGTTACGGGTACACCGCTGCCGGTCGCAACGACCGCGGAGACGACGGCCTCTAGAATACGCGCCACCAAGGGTTCGTCCCGCAGCAGCGCCGAGCCACAAAGTTTGTTGCAGACTTTTTTTGCCGGGCAGCCCATGTTGATATCGATGATTTGCGCGCCGAGATCGACGTTGCGTCGTGCGGCCTCGGCCAGGACTTCCGGATCGGCGCCGGCGAGCTGCACCACGCGCGGCTCGGGTTCACCCTCATGATTCATGCGCCGCTGCGATTTGCACGAATTCCACAGCCGGGTGTCGGAGGTGATCATCTCCGAGGCGGCCAGCGCTGCACCTTGCTGACGCGCCAGAATTCGGAACGGTCGATCGGTCACGCCTGCCATGGGTGCGAGCACTGCGGGCGCCGCGATTTGCCAACGTCCGATACGAAAGCCCGTGCGGTCCGCCGTCTCGACCGCAGACGCAGTCAGAGGGGTGTTCATTGGGCTTTCCGCCCTACGAGACAGGTCCAGCCGTCGAGCGAGCGCCAGCGCTGCAAGGCGAGCATCGACGCATAAGCGCTGATGACCTCATCGGCCTGCTCATCGAGCAGACCGGCGAGTACCAACTCGCCGCCGGGTGCCAGCAGCTGACAAAGAATTGGTGAGAGCTCGCAGAGCGGCCCGGACAGAATATTCGCCAGTACCAAATCGGCCTTACCACGTACCGGTAAACGACTGGCGAGCGTGGCGGCTTCGGCAAAAGTCTCGATGCGTTCGAAGACGCCGTTGGCGAGCGCGTTGTCGTGTGTGGCGGTAAGCGCTTGAGGATCGATATCGTACGCCAAGGCCTGGGCTTGCGGCCAAAGCTTGAGCGCGGCGATTGCCAGCACACCCGAGCCACAACCGTAATCCACCACGCGCGTGGTTTCTGCCTGGCTGCCTGAGACCAGCCGACCATCTGTGTACGACTGGTCGAGAAATTCCAGGCACAGTCGAGTGGTCGGATGGGTACCGGTACCGAACGCCAGCCCCGGCTCAAGCGCGACCACGATTGCCTCCTGCGCATCGACAGTCGCGTGCGAGGGGCAGATCCAAAGATTTGTTCCGAAGCGTAGCGCCTTCGAATCTT
>VGTW01000132.1 GCA_016874555.1 Gammaproteobacteria bacterium
TCAAACCAGCTGAGCTACCTTTCCAAGCCATTTTTCGGGGCGCGGAAGTTTGGGCGGCGCCCCCTGCACTGTCAAGGCAGCTTAGACCCGGGTCAGCCAGCCATGCGGATCGGGCGCCTGGCCCTGCTGCACAGCGACCAAAGCGGCGCGCAGGCGCAGGGTCTCGGGGCCAACCTGGCCATCGGCCACTTTGTGCTCGCTGCCGTTGCGTACCAAGGTACCCACCCCGGAGAGCACAGCAGCCGTGCCCGAGAGCGCAGCCTCGCCATTTCGCGTCCAGTCCATCATCTCATCTACGCTGAATAAGCGTTCCACAATGCGAAACCCAAGATCACGAGCAATGCTGAGCAACGAATCGCGCGTCACGCCGTGTAGGAAGCTGCTGTCGAGACTGCGGGTCAAAATGTAGCCGGGACGAATGAGCAAAAAATTGGAGGCGCCGGTTTCTTGCACTTCGCCGCCTGGACAGAACAGTACTTGATCGACGCCAAAGGCCTTGCGGGCCGCCAGTGTCGGACCCATAGCAGCCGCGTAGTTGCCACCGGTCTTCACCATGCCGAGATGCGGCGCGCATCGCTGCATATGCTCTTCAACCAAAATTTTGAGCGGTCGAATGCCGCCCGCAAAGTAATCCCACACCGGACTTGCGAGCACCACGAGGCAGG
Source organism: Gammaproteobacteria bacterium (assembly GCA_016874555.1). GTDB lineage: Bacteria > Pseudomonadota > Gammaproteobacteria > Steroidobacterales > Steroidobacteraceae > UBA964. The sequence continues at coordinate 666 of VGTW01000132.1, forward strand.
CTTCGTTGGATGGCGTTGCTGCTGCACCGATATTGGCCATCGTGCCGAAAAGTAGCGGCCGGAGATAAAGCGCACCGGGCGCCTCGGGCACATCAGCGCGCACGCGATCAATCAATGAATTCACCATCATGGCGAGTAATGAGGGGTCGGGCTCCGGCAGAATCAAAGCCTGCGCACTACGGCGCATACGCTCGATATGGCGCTCCATGCGGAAAACGTGAACCGAACCGTCGGCATGTCGGTACGCCTTGAAACCCTCGAAGCAAGCGCTACCGTAATGCAGGACATGTGCTGCTGCGTGGATCTGCAGCGGCGCCGTCGTGCAAAGATCCATCGGCGACCAAGCGCCATCCCGGTACCAGGCGATGGCCATGGTCTCACTGAGGATACTGCCAAAGGGCGCGCTCTGGGGGTTTCCGGTCATCGTCGACTGCTCCGCAGGGGTCCGTAAGACTCGAATAATGCCTGAGGGACTACACCGATGGGTGGGTCACTGGCTCCAATCCTGACTACTTGCCCCCGAGGCGGCTCGATGCGCTCGTCCGTGGATGACCCGAGCCGCCTGCGCGGCGGCTGCTTGGGCAGCAATCAGCAAATTGAGCACCCCTACTCCGACGCCTTCTCGGCGCCAAAGCGATCGCAGATCGCCGTATAGATCCGCCAGGACTCAACCCCTTATGTTGATTGGAGTAAGGCGGGCAACGCAGCTTGTTGAACCTCAAGTCCTCGACACAAAATAGCTCCTTACACTTACTGCAACGCCTGCTCGGCTACATCACGCAAGCGGCGAATGTGCGCGGCGTGCCCTACCAGTCGCTGACCAAGGTCTGGTTACAAGGGTAAAGTGGACCAGTAGCGATCAAACGTTGAACCGAAAGTGCATTACATCGCCCTCTCGCACGATGTACTCTTTGCCCTCGAGACGAAGCTTTCCCGATTCTTTGGCACCCCGCTCGCCCTTCAGCGCGACGTAATCATCGAAGGCGATGACTTCGGCGCGGATGAAGCCGCGCTCGAAGTCGGTATGGATGACCCCTGCAGCCTGCGGAGCTGAAGCACCCTTTTTCACGGTCCAAGCGCGCACCTCTTTTTCGCCGGCCGTGAAATACGTCTGCAACCCGAGCAGCGCATAGCCTGCCTGAATCACGCGATTAAGGCCTGGCTCGTCAAGACCTAAATCTTTTAGAAACTCGCCTCGATCTGCATCGTCGAGCTGCGAGATCTCGGCTTCGTTTGCCGCGCATACCGCGACTACCTGCGAGTTTTCGCAGGTGGCGAGCTTGCGTACGGCATCGAGCATCGGGTTGTTGTCGAAGCCGCCCTCTTGCACGTTGGCCACGTAGAGTACGGGCTTGTAAGTCAGCAGCTGCATCTCGCGTACGATCGGTTGCTCGGTCTCATCAAGCGTCACGGCGCGCGCCGGCTGTCCAGCATTGAGCGCATCACGGACGCGGCGGATGATGTCGCGCGCCTTGATCGATTCCTTGTCCATGGTCTTGGCGGCTTTCTCGGCGCGTTGCAGCGCTTTTTCCGCGGTTTCGAGGTCGGCGAGCGCGAGCTCGGTATTGACGGTTTCGATGTCGTCGAGCGGATCGATCTTGCTAGAGACGTGTACGATGTCGTCATCGACGAAACAACGCACGACATGAACGATGGCGTCGACCTCGCGAATATTGGCGAGAAACTTGTTACCGAGACCCTCGCCAGTCGATGCACCCTTCACGATGCCGGCGATATCGACGAACTCGACCGCCGTAGGCATTGTGCGCTCGGGCTTGACGATAGCCGCGAGCTGATCGAGTCGCGGATCGGGAACCGGGACGACACCGACGTTCGGATCGATAGTGCAAAAAGGATAATTTTCTGCCGCGATCGCCGAACGCGTGAGCGCGTTGAACAGCGTCGACTTGCCGACATTGGGCAGACCGACGATCCCGCATTTGATTCCCATGTTTAATTCAGTCCTGTGTATGCAAATGGTTCATCGCTTTTTCGGCGCCCTGCCCGAGCATGACAGGTAAGGCATCGGCAGCACGAACCACAGAGTCCTGAATCGCCCGCTCATCCGCGGACGAGGCGCGTTGCAGAACATAATCGAGCACTAAATCTTTGTGACCGGGATGCGCGATGCCGACGCGCAGCCGCCAAAAATCGGCGCCGATCGCGGCGATGGTATCGCGCAAGCCATTGTGCCCGCCGTGCCCGCCACCGAGTTTCAGGCGTACCGCGCCAACGGGCAGATCGAGCTCGTCGTGCGCCACTAACACTTCGTCGGGTGCGACCTTGCAGAAATTGGTGAGCGAGGCGATCGCGCCACCGCTCTTGTTCATGAATGTAGTGGGCTTGAGCAACCAAAGTTCCGGCGTGGCGCCACCATCGGCGGTCAGGCCAATACGCGCGACGTCGCCGAGATGTTTGCTCTCGGCACGAAACACTCCGCCGTACCGCCGCGCGAGCTCATCGACAAACCAAAAGCCCGCGTTGTGCCGGGTCGACGCGTATTTCTCGCCCGGATTACCAAGACCCACGATGAGCTTGAGCGTTGTGCCAGCCACTCGACCTCCGCAAAAACGGAGGCCGCCACGAAGGCGGCCTCCGTTCGCGTCTCGATGAAAGAGACCCGCCGAAAGGCGCGATTACTTCTTCACGCCTTCCTTCTTGGGCTCTTCCTTCTTCGCATCGCCAGCGGCGGCAGGAGCCGCAGCGCCCACTGCAGGGGCTGCAGCAGCAGCTGCCTCGGCCACCGGCGCTTCCGGCTCCTCGGCACGCGGGCTGTGGATGGAGACCACCACCTGATCTTTGCCCTGGGTCACGGCCGTAGCGACCACGCCCGCCGGCAGCGGCACGTCCGAGATATACTTCGACTCGTTTAGTTTCATCTGCGACAGATCGAGCGTGATTTCTTCGGGCAGATCTTTCGGCAAGCAGGACACTTCGATGTCTGCGATGCGATGCGACACGATGCCGCCCTGCGTCTTCACACCCGGCGAGATCGACTCACCCTTGAAGTGGATCGGCAGACGAATGCGGATCTTCTCCGTCTCGAGCACGCGCTGCAGATCGAGATGCAGCACTTGCGGTTTCGCCGGGTGCATCTGCAAATCTTTGACGATGGCGGGTTGCGTCTCGTCGCCGACCTTGAGACCAATGATGGTCGAATAGAACTTTTCGTTCTCGACCAGCGTCATCAGCTTTTCGTGGTTCAGCGAGAGCATGCGCGGATCGCGCTTGCCGCCGTAGAGGATGGCCGGGACTTTGCCTGCATGACGAAGGCGGCGGCTCGCACCTTTGCCTTCATCGCTGCGAGCATCCGCGGCGAGTTCGAACGAGATTTTCATTGACTGGACTCCTGGTTGGTAATTATCCGTTCCGCGACCAAAACGGACTCAATCGACGTACAGCGAGCTCACGGACTCTTCGTCCCTGATACGCCGTATCGTCTCGCCGAGCAGGCCCGCCACCGTAAGCTGACGGATCCGCCCGCACATTCTTGCGGCCTCGGTGAGCGGGATGGTATCGGTAACCACCAGCTCATCGAGCCCTGAATTGCTGATTCTCTCGACGGCCTTGCCGGAGAGGATGGGATGGGTGATGTAGGCGACCACGCGGGTCGCGCCTTCGTCTTTGAGCGCCTGCGCGGCGAGGCAGAGAGTGCCGGCGGTATCGACCATGTCGTCGATCAGCACGCAGGTTTTACCGGCCACTTCCCCGATGATGTTCATCACCTTCGATTCATTGGGTCGCGGGCGACGTTTGTCGATGATGGCGAGCTCGATGTCATCGAGCCGCTTGGCGAGCGCCCGCGCGCGCACGACACCGCCGACATCCGGCGACACCACGATCATGTTGGCATAGCCCTGTCGCCACGCATCGCCGAGCAGCACGGGCGAGGCGTAGACGTTATCGACCGGGATATCAAAGAAACCCTGAATCTGTTCGGCGTGCAGATCGACCGTGAGCACGCGACTGATACCCGATTCCGCCATCATGTTGGCGACCAACTTTGCCGAGATCGCCGAGCGCGTCGCACGCGGCCGACGATCCTGACGCGAGTAGCCCATGTACGGCACGACTGCGGTGACACTTTTGGCCGAGGCGCGCCGACAGGCGTCAGCCATCACCAAAAGTTCCATCAGGTGATCATTGACCGGCGGACAGGTCGGCTGCACGAGGAACACGTCGCGACCGCGCACGTTTTCCATGATTTCGACGTTGACTTCACCGTCGCTGAAACGGCCGACGACCGAGCGGCCGAGCGGCACCATCAGGTGTCGCGCGATCTCCTGGGCAAGCGAGGGGTTCGCGTTGCCGGTGAAGAGTGCGAGCGTCTGGCTGTCCAAGTGGGCCTCTCGAGCGCGGTGACGTCGTCGTCGATGGGTCGGTCACCGAGTGGCTGGGGTGGAAGGATTCGAACCTCCGAATGGCGGGATCAAAACCCGCTGCCTTACCACTTGGCGACACCCCAGCAGACGCGGCGTCTTAAATCACGACGAGGCCCAA